>JABGQL010000083.1 GCA_018648825.1 Gammaproteobacteria bacterium | reverse complement strand
CGCATTGCCGATAAGGTTGATGAGGATCTGTGCAATTCGCAACCCATCCCCTAACAACAGGCAGGACTCCCTATTTTGTTGATCAATGGTAAACCCAAGCCCAGCATCTGCTGCACGAAGGCTAAACAGTTTAGCCATATCATTGAGCAGTACTGACAAATCATAGGGAGACTCATCAACCTGGAAGTTCCCTGACTGAATCTTGGACATATCGAGAATGTCATTGACCAGAGCCAGCTGTCCGCGGCCCGCATTCTCTATGGTTTCTATCGTCTCTACAGCATCATCCAGAGGGCACTTTGTGCTGCCACAGTCACCACTATCTAGCATACGCTCACTGTTACCAATAATTAAGGTCAGTGGAGTGCGCAACTCATGACTCATAGAGGCCAGGAACTCATCTTTTACACGATTTGCCTCAATTAACTGCTGCTCCGCCTCTATGCGAAGGGTGTTCTCTTGGTCCATATCATCTGCAAGATTAAGCAGTGCATGGTGGGAGGCTTTGACCTCATGGACCATCCCCCACTTTTCACACCCCTCCACCACTCTCTGCAATAGCACTTCAGCATTGTAAGGTTTAACCAGAAACGAGAAGTTATCCCCCAGAACATTACGAATCTCGTACAGAGAGTAATCACTATATGCTGTCACAATCACAATATCGATCTGAGGCGAAATTTGACGGATCTGCCTTGCAGTTTCCAGACCGTCAATCCCCGGGGGCATCCGAACATCAATCAGTGCAACTGCAAACGGGCGTTCCATAAGTTGTGCCTCACGCACAGTGGCTATGGCATCCTCCCCCTGAAACACTGTAGCCAACTCAAAGTGGTGTGACTTTGGTTTATTCTGCTGCGCGCCCTTTATCTCAGAAAGCTCCTCACTATATAAGATAGCCTCAACACCACTAGCAGTATCCTCTTGTAAAATTGAACAGATAGTATCGATATTCTCCTGCTCATCATCAACCAACAGTACCCGTCGATTTTCAGGCTGCAAATCTGGAAGGGGCTGACTTGGCTGAAATAATCGGCTTTTTTGGATATAGTCACGAACCAACTCCATTTTAGTGAATAACATATGATCCTTAGTCATCCAATAGCTGGCCCCCGCCTCAACCGCCATCAACTCATCCCCTGCATTGGTAAACAGTAGAGGTAATATGTACATGGTTCTGGAGTCACCACGTAACAGGTTGATCAGCTTATCTCCGTTTCCACCAGGCATATAGAAGTCAATCAACGCCACTTCTGGCGGATGTTGCTGGGCAATATTGAATGCCTCTTTAACAGACTCTGCAACCACCACTTTAAATCCAATCTCCTCCAACTTCACCTTATTGATTTCGCGCACAGTGGGAGAGTCATCCACCAGCAGCAGCTCAACCGGTTCTAGCGCTGGATTCAATGGCTCTGGCGTTAATGCAGGACACAACCGTTCAGACTCTGGAAGCGGTTTTTCCCTAAGCAGTAGGCGCATCTCTTGGTAAGCCTTCAAACTGCGAAGCTCGCGCTTCATGCTCCCCATCCGCAGCTCTCGCTTCAGTGCATTCTTCTCCAGAACATCCACTGATTTAATTTTTGACTGCAGCCGTTCGGCCTGTTGATCCACTCGATCTGCAAGATCCTGCCTCAGCAGATTTAGCTCATATGCCTGGTTCCAGCTCAGACAGCAGTTGCGCACACTTTGATACAACTCTTCAGAGTGGAAGGGCTTGTGGAACCAGAGTACCGGCCCAGAGATCTGCTGATAGATAGTATCGGTCGAGTAGTCACTGTATGCAGTGACAAAAACAATTTGCAGGTCGCTATCCAAAGAGCGGATTTCGAGTGCCGTCTCCAGCCCATCGATACCCGGCTTCATACGCATATCGATCAGTGCTACTGCATAGGGTTCCTGCTGCGCAATAGCGTCTGCGACAGCGGCAACTGCCTCTTTACCATTCTGCAGGCAGCTCAGCTGATAGGGCTGTCGCTTCTCGACAGGAGCCGCCTTCTTTTTCAGCCCCTCTTCCAGAGCATCAACTAATTGATGATGTGCAACATCCGCTCTTTGAACAGCATCAGTAAAAATATGCTGATACTGCTTCAAGATAGAAGCATCGTCATCCACTGCAAGAAGGCGTCTATTTTCCATCAATTTACACATAAATATGAGTCCACCTATTCCCTGAAATTATTGTAGTAACCACCAAAACTCACACTTGTTCAGCCGTCCATTAATCTGATCATTGTAAACCTTCTGGGCCTGCTTTATGGCTGATAGGATAAACCATTCTATCTCATTCTGGACTTTACCCCTTTTATACACACGATTAACCCTCAAATCACCACCAAGACAGCACATTTTAGGTACACTCCCCGCTTATATATAGCGCAGCCATTCGGCTGCCCGTTCAGCGGACAAAAACCATGTTTGGATTTGGAAAGAAAAAGGGTCAGAACGACAACCAACAGCCCCTCCAAAGCGAGAGCCTTGAAACTCAACAAGATGAAGTAACCCTCCCTGATGAGAACGAGGTTGAAGCCACCACAGTAGATAAACCGACTCATAAAGAGGAGGCTGAGAAGGCAGAAAAAAGAGGATTCTTCAGCCGTTTCAGCAGTGACAAAGAGGAAAGCGGCTCCGAAACCAACGATACTTCGACTGACACGGATACACCTAAAGAGGAGAGCAAAAAAGGGCTATTTGGTCGGCTGCGTGAACGTCTCTCCCGCACCCGCACTAACCTTGGCGATGGGCTGGGCAATCTACTTCTTGGCAAGAAAGATATTGATGATGATCTGCTCGAAGAGCTAGAGACCCGCCTGCTGGTGGCCGATGTCGGCATTGAGGCAACACAAACCATTCTGGACGAGCTCCCTAACCGCCTCAAACGCAGAGAGAGTGATGATCCCGAAGCGCTGATGAAGGCACTTAAAGAGGGGATGCTGGAGCTACTTGCCCCCTGCGAAACCCCGCTGGAGACTGCCGATCAACAGCCCTACGTTATCCTCATGGTCGGCATCAACGGTGCAGGCAAGACCACCACCATTGGCAAGTTGGCGAAGCAGTTCCAAAATCAGGGTAAATCTGTGGTGTTGGCGGCTGGAGACACCTTCCGTGCCGCTGCCGTTGAGCAGCTACAAGAGTGGGGCCGCCGTAACGAGATCCCGGTAATTGCTCAGCAGACCGGTGCCGATAGCGCCTCCGTCCTCTATGATGCCGTTGAGTCAGCCAAGGCGAAGAGGGCAGACATCCTTATCGCCGATACCGCAGGTCGCCTGCACACTCAGACCAACTTGATGGAGGAGCTGAAGAAGGTGAAGCGGGTGATGCAGAAACTGGACAACGACATCCCCCACGAGGTCATGCTAATCCTCGATGCCAGT
The DNA here is from genome assembly GCA_018648825.1 of Gammaproteobacteria bacterium. Taxonomy (GTDB): domain Bacteria; phylum Pseudomonadota; class Gammaproteobacteria; genus Thiopontia. The sequence continues at coordinate 30,598 of JABGQL010000083.1, read as the reverse complement.
ACCGGACAGAATGGGGTCCATCAGGCGCAACAGTTTCATGAGGCGGTGGGTATCACGGGCATCACCCTGACCAAGCTAGATGGTACTGCCAAAGGCGGTGTAATCTTTGCGATATCGAAGCAGCTGGGGTTACCGATTCGCTTTATCGGTATCGGCGAGAGCATTAATGACCTACGCCCATTCAATGCTGAGGACTTTGTAGAGGCGTTACTCTCATAGGGTCTGCCGCTAACTCGGAGAGTCCACCAGCCGGTTTTTCTCCAGCACACGGTGGATCTTTTTACCGGTACGGGCCATATTTTCAAGATCCCGAAAATTGGGGACCTCCCCACTCTCTAACCGCACCTCCCAAGCCGTCACCTCCTGTTCAATATACTCCAGAAGCTTAAGCGGGCAACCAGAGCTGCAAGTGTCGGTACAGAGCTCCTCTTCACCCAGCTGAAACGGAAAAGTGTCTCGAATCTGCTGAATCATCTCTCTCATCACAACTGTTGTATTGGCTTTTGTCATTTCTAAAAACACCGTTGAGCCTTTTCACAGAAGATGACTCTCAAAACACCCCTTTTGACGACAAGTATAAAGCAGAGCGGCTGTTGACCAGAACCCCATTCCGTTCAAAATTAGCACTCCAAGGTTGCGAGTGCTAAGTCATCACCCTATAATGGGGATAACAGAGTAATTTAAAAGGTTATTAAGTATGAGCTTCGCCCTGACCACCAGCCCTTCACAACTGCCCGCAGTAAGCGGCAACAGTGTCGACAGCTATCTTCAGCGCCTGAGAGCCTTCCCGGTTCTTAGCGAAGAGGAGGAGCAGGCGCTGGCTATCCGTTTTCACCAAGATGGTGATCTGGAGGCGGCACGTCAGCTGGTAATTTCCAATCTGCGTTTTGTAGCCCATATTGCAAGGGGTTACCTCGGCTACGGATTGCCGCTGGCTGATCTGGTACAGGAGGGCAACCTGGGGCTGATGAAGGCGGTACGCCGCTTTGATCCCGAGCGTAAAGTACGCCTGGTCTCCTTTGCCGTTCACTGGATTCGTGCCGAGATTCATGAGTATGTGATCCGCAACTGGTCGATCGTCAAGGTCGCCACCACCAAGGCGCAACGTAAACTCTTCTTCAACCTACGTAGCGCCAAGAAACGGCTCGGCTGGTTCTCTCATGAAGAGGTGAAGACGGTCGCCAATGATCTAGGGGTTAAACCAGAAACGGTTCTGGAGATGGAGCGCCGCCTCAGTTATCAGGACACCTCTTTTGATCTACCCACTGGCAGTGATGACGAGGAGGAGACCTTCTCCCCTTCAGCCTATCTGGAGTCGCCCACCCTCAGCCCAGAGGAGGAGCTAGAAGCCGACGACTGGCAGCAGCGCTCTAATCAGCAGATGCAGAATGCCCTCACCACACTGGATGAGCGCAGTCGCAACATCATCATCCAGCGCTGGCTCTCTGAAGAGAAGCAGACCCTACAAGATCTAGCCACTGAATATGGTGTCTCTGCCGAGCGTATCCGTCAACTAGAGCAAGCGGCAATGAAAAAGCTCAAGGGCGCAATCACGCTATAACTACCCAGCAAAACGGGTGGTATAATCTGCCCCATGAAAAAGAGAGAAATTGTTATTTTGGGTGGTACCGGCTTCGTAGGCCGTTATCTGATCAACCGACTGTCACAAGATGATGTCACCATTCGGGTACCCACCCGCCGCCGCGAACGTAACCGTCACTTGCTGGTAAACCCTAAGGTAGAGCTGATTGAGACCGACATCCATGACGACGCCAAGCTGGAGTCTCTGCTCAGCGGTGCCGATGTGGTGATCAATCTGGTTGGCATCCTGCATGGTTCCCAAGAGGCGTTCCGCAAGGCCCATGCTGAGCTACCCGAGCGTATAGTCAAACGCTGTAACCAGCTAGGAATCACCCGTCTACTACATATGTCTGCACTACAGGCAGGCAGCGCCAATGCGATGAGCCAGTATCTGCGCACCAAGGGAGAGGGAGAAAACTCAGCACACCACCTCTCTAGCCATAAACTGCATGTAACCAGCTTCCGCCCCTCCGTGATCTTTGGTGAGGGCGACAGCTTCTTCAATCAATTTGCCAAACTGCTTCGGTTGCCTCTGGTTGCGATACCACTGGCCTGCCCAGAGGCCCGTTTTGCCCCGGTCTATGCCGCTGACGTAGCGGAGGTTATGGCGCAATCCATTGACAACCCTACAACCTTTGAGAAGCGCTACGATATCTGTGGGCCTAAAGAGTACAGTCTGATGGAGCTGGTGGAGATTACCGAACGCGCCATCGGCGTGCGTCGCCTGATTGTGGGCATGAGTGATAGCCTATCAAAACTACAGGCAAAAATTCTGGGCATGTTACCCGGCAAATTAATGACCACTGACAACTATCTATCGATGCAGCTCACCAGCACCTGTAAAGAGCCACTCAGCGCCCTATTCCAGATTGAGCCTACACCTCTGGAGGGAGTCATCCCTCACTATCTGGGGAGTAAGCATCAGCAGGTACGCTATATGGATTACCGTACGCTGGCAAAACGGTAACGCAACGGAATACTATTTATTGTTGCTTAAGTCGCTTTAGTTTCGATCCCCACCCTAGCCCTCCCCCTGCTAGATCTCATGCAACGATTCATATCAAGGAGACCCCACAATGGAAATGAGTAAAGAGCAGCGTACATTACGTATGATTCGCAAAACCCTTGGTGCAATCGCACGCGAGACCGCACCACAGCCCGGTGAAGAGCACCCACTCACCGAGCAGACCTTTGAGGATATGCGTAACTGCTTTGGCGTAATTACCGAGTGGGAGAAGGAGCTGGCCGAGGCTGCAGGCATCACTACCGACCTGCGCCCCAGCTTTGTTGATGAACCTAGCGATACCAAAGTGGTCTCGATTGACTCCATCAAAAGGCTCTAACCCCTCCCCGCTGCTGAAAGAGATTGAGGCAGAGCGTTATCTGGTTGGCGGAGCAGTACGTGACCAGCTCTTGGGGCTTACCCCCAAAGAGAGAGACTGGGTGGTGGTCGGTAGAACCGAACAACAGATGCTCGAAGCGGGCTTTCAGTCCGTAGGAAAAGACTTCCCGGTCTTTCTCCACCCCAACAGCAAAGAGGAGCACGCCCTCGCCCGGACTGAGCGCAAAACGGCTCCTGGCTATCGCGGCTTTACTGTACACGCCGCCCCTGATGTCACCCTGGAGGAGGATCTACTACGGCGCGACCTCACTATCAACGCCATCGCCGAGGGGCACGACGACACACTGATCGACCCCTACAAAGGCGAAGAGGATCTACAGCAGGGGCTACTCCGTCACGTATCCGATGCCTTCAGTGAAGACCCCGTGCGTATTCTGCGCATCGCCCGCTTTGCGGCCCGCTTTGGAAAGTGGGGTTTCAAGGTCACCCATCCAACCCATAAGCTGATGCAGCAGATGGTAAAGAGTGGCGAGGTCGATGCCTTAGTCCCCGAACGCGTCTGGCAGGAGACGGTAAAGGCACTGCAGACCGAGCGCCCTGACCGCTACTTTGAGGTACTGCGCAACTGTGGCGCACTGGCCCGTATCTTTCCAGAGCTGGAGGCGCTATTTGGTGTCCCCCAACCTGCCCATCACCACCCAGAGATCGATAGCGGCATCCACACCCTGATGGTACTACAGCAAGCAGTTAAGCTGAGCGACAAGCCTGAGATCCGCTTTGCTGCACTGGTACATGATCTCGGCAAGGCAACCACTCCCCAAACCGAGTGGCCCAAACATCACGGCCATGAGGCACGCAGCAGCAAGCTGGTGAAACAGCTCTGTAAGCGACTCAAAGCACCGAAGAGTTACCGTGAATTGGCACTGGCGGTAGCGCAGTACCACGGACACTACCACCGTGCGGAGGAGATGCGTCCCGCAACCATCCTCAAAATGCTGGAAGGCATTGATGCCTTTCGCAGAGCAGAACGATTTGAGGAGTTCCTTATCGCCTGTGAAGCTGACCAACGTGGACGCACGGGCTTTGGGGAGGCTGAATTCACACAGGGGGCTACCTTGCGACGCGCCTATGCAGCAGCTCACTCCATCGACACAAAAAGCATTCTGACTGATGGATTTGAGGGAAAGGCGATTCGGGAAGAGCTACAAAAACGGCAGACAGCGGCTATTCGTACCGCACTAATATAACTATATAAATATTATTAATTTTAAAACTCAAATAGTGGATATAATGGTTGGATGAACACCCAACCCAAGATACTGATCATTGATGATGAATTTATCATCCACAAACTCTTCATCAATCTACTCAGTACAGACTACACCCTACTGTTCGCAAGCAGCGGCGCACAGGGGCTGCAGATACTACGCAAAGAGAACCCTCCACTGGTACTACTCGACTACAAGATGAAGGATATGAATGGCGACGAGTTTCTCTCTGCTCTTCACCCCGTCGATCTGATCCACACACGGATTGCGATGATCTCCGGGCACTTTCGCAAAGAGGACCTGCGTCAAGAGAACAAAGGCAAGATCGCCCACTTCTTCAGCAAACCCTTTCTGGAATTACAGAAGATGCTCGATATCATCAGCAAACTGGTACACAAACATTAACCCCCCGCTAATCAAAACGCCAGTAGCAACACCACCCCCAACAACAATCGATAGACCACAAACGGTACCATTCCAATACGATCCAGCAGCTTGAGGAAGTAGTGGATACAGAGATAAGCACTGATTGCCGAGAACAGCGTACCCAGCAGCAACGCATTCCAGTCCACAGAGGCATCATGCTCAATCAACGCCTTGGTCTCAAGCCCACCCGCCAACACTATCACTGGAATCGACAGCAGGAAGGAGAAACGGGCCGCTGCCTGTCGGGTCAGCCCCATCATCAACCCCGCAGTAATCGTAATACCAGAGCGAGAGGTGCCGGGGATCAGCGCAATCGCCTGAGCCAGCGCAATCATCACCACCGCTTGCCACCCCATCTGGTGCTCATCAACCTGCTGCTTACTGGTTCGATCTGCCCACCAGAGCAGCAATCCAAACAGAATGGTGGTGACTGCAATCACCAGTGGAGAGCGCAGGTAGAGTTCAATCCCATCCTTGAACAGCAGCCCAGCCAACCCTACGGGGATGGTACCCAGCCCCACTGCCCACGCCAGTCGGGCATCCGGGGTCATCCCCTTACCAGTCAGTGAACCAAACCATTCACTGAACATCACCACCAACTCATGACGAAAATAGCCCACCACCGCCATCAGGGTGCCAAAGTGAACTGCGACATCAAAGGCCAGCCCTTGATCACTCCAGCCAGTAAACTGCGGCACCAGAATAAGGTGCGCAGAGCTGGAGATCGGTAGAAATTCGGTCAGCCCCTGTACCAGCGCCAGAACAAGTATTTGAAAGAGTTCCATAATCGAAAAGGTACCTTATAGGGTGTGCAACTGGTCGCGTAAGGTGAAGGTTACTGGCAATGCAACATCACGTGTCAGTGCCATCACCTTCACCACCTCCCCCATCTGCGCAGGTAGGGTGAGCTGCTGTATCGCCTGCGAGATGCGAATACGGGCCTGCAGATCATCAAGCAGCTCTGTCTCAGCCAGCTGCGTAATGCCTCCTCCCATCAGGAAATAGGCTTGCGTGGTATAACCCGCAACAGTGAGCCCCGCTTGATCTGCGGCCTCAGCCACCGCCGTAAAATCGACATGCGCAGTAATGTCTTGTAGCCCCGGCCAGCTCAACGGCTCCTCATGCTGATGGTGTCGATAGAAACATTTGAGGGTACCGCTGTCACGCTCAGGACGATAGTACTCGGCACGGCTGTAACCATAGTCGATAAACAGCATCATCCCCTGCTGTAACAGATCCGATAGTGAGGCGATCCATGGAGTGATCGCCGGACGCACCTCAGAACAGTACCCCTCCTCCAGCGACTCAACGGCCACCTCCAACGGCTCCCCACCCTTGTGCGGCTCACTCCAGATCAGTTGAGCTTGCGGATTGGTCGAGACCCCGTAAGAGAGAGGCACCCCATCACGTACCATAAAACGCTCTACGGGAATCGCATCCAACACCTCATTGGCAACAATCACCCCTTGGAAGGGCGCTTCAGGCAACGCATCCAGCCATACCACCCGCTCCAGCAGATGAGGCACTCGCTCAGTCAGTGTCTGTCGCTGCCTGGCCTTCAACCCTCCACTTAACTCTAGAATTCGGTACGCTGTAGGCAGTTGTGAAATACGCTCCAGCTCCAACAGAATATCTGCCGCCATCACCCCAGAACCGGCCCCCAGCTCCAATATAGTGGGAGCATCCATCTCAGCCAGTACCGGAGCGATCTGCCGTGCCACCACCCTTGAGAAGAGCGGAGAGATCTCTGGTGCGGTAATAAAGTCACCCTCGGCTCCCAGCCCCTGTAGCGTGCTGTAGTATCCCAAATTAGGGGTGTAGAGCGCGCGCTGCATATAGCGCTCAAAAGAGATCCAGCCACCGCTACTATGGATCTCCTCTATAATTTCAGACTGCAGCTGCTGGCTGCGGGCCATCTGCTCTACTGAGGGTTCAGGAAGGGTGCTGTTCATCTGATAGACTAGAAGATTACGAAAAAATGGAATTAACGGAATGGATAATGATAACAACGCTTGCGCCAACAAAGTAGCTTTGATCACCGGAGCGGCTCATCGCATTGGAGCCACCACCGCCCGCACCTTGCACACCGCAGGGATGAATATTGTGATTCACTACCGCAACTCTGATCAGGCGGCAAAGGCACTACAGCAAGAGCTCGAGTCCGCCCGCCCCGACTCTGTTGCACTGCTGCAGGGGGATCTCCACCAAGTCGATCGCTTCGACACACTGATTCAACAGGCCGAAGCCATATGGGGACGACTGGATATATTGGTCAATAACGCCTCAACCTTCTACCCGACCCCACTAGGAACCATCAGCGAGGATAACTGGGATGACCTAATGGGCTCCAACCTCAAGGCGCCCCTGTTTTTGGCTCAAGCCGCAGCACCATACCTCAAGGCACAGCAGGGCAATATCATCAACATTGTTGATATTCATGCCGACCGCCCACTCAAAGAGCACCCTGTATACAGTATCGCCAAGGCGGGACTGGCAATGCTCACCAAAAGTTTGGCACGAGAGCTGGGGCCGGATGTGCGGGTTAATGGGGTGGCTCCGGGGGCGATTCTCTGGCCAGAAAATGAGATGGATGAGGCCACTAAGTCAGATATTCTCTCTCGCACTGCGTTGAAGCGCAGCGGTGAACCCGCCGATATTGCACGCACGGTGCTATTTTTGATTCGAGATGCCCACTACACCACGGGACAGATTCTCAATGTCGATGGTGGTCGCACCTTAAGCAACTAGAGGGCCGTACCCCTTAGGCAAAAACATAACCACTCTTTCCTCGCTGCTTGGCGCTGTACATCGCATGGTCTGCGATATCAATCAACTCGTTGACGCTCTCGCTCTGCTGTGGATAGAGGCTGATACCAATGCTGGCGCTAATCTCATAATCTCCATCCACCCCCTGTGTGGCCCGATAGATATTGTCGATCAGACGTTGCGCAACCCTCTCCAGAAGATCTCGGTCACTGGTACCCTCCAGTACCGCAACAAACTCATCACTACTAAAACGTGCGGGGAAATCAACCTCTCGCAAACTCTGCACCACCGCCTCTGCGGCAACCTTTAACACCTGATCTCCCATGCGGTGACCATACTCATCATTAAATGGCTTGAAGTTATCCAGATCAATATAGAACAGCGCAAACTCATTTTTTGAGCGCTCTGTTCTCGCAATCACATGCTGTAGATGTTTCTTGAAGTAGGTTTGATTAGGAATCTGAGTCAACTCATCATAGTAGGCCAGATGGTTGAGCTGTTCCGACTGCTGTTGCTGCTCTTGTAGATTCAAGCGAGTTCTGCGCAGTTGCCAATAGAGATAAAGTGTACTCACCAGTAACGACAGAAAGGTAGCGGCTTCAATAAGGTTCAACACAACAGCTCCCCCATTAGGGCTTTATTGATCATATCGGGGAGTTTATCAAAAAAGAACGGCACACGACCTAAAGAGACACCACCAAAGTGGGGGAAGGGGCGCACTATACGGGCCGTGTACCGGAGGCGTATTATAAGCAGCCCCTGCTATAGTTTCCCTACAAAACCCTACAGGCTGGTTTTCCCTTTAAAACTGCAGCGCAGCGGCCCACAGCGACTGAGGAGTTGAGTCAAATCTCTCCCAAATCTCAGCATAACTTTCGCCACTTTGAGGGTGGCACTCTGTTCCAGCAATCTCAGCCAGAGGGCGCAACACAAAAGCGTACTTAAAAATTTCTGCCCGGGGAAGGTCGACCCCCTGTTTCTGCAGATCCAAATCACCGTAGATCAACAGATCAATATCCAAGGTGCGTGAACTGAATTTTTCCGATCCCCGCTCACGCCCGTTATCCTCCTCAATCTGACGCAGCTGCTGCTGCACCTGCTCCCACTGCAGATCTGTCTCAAATCCAACAACCAAATTGTAGAAGGCGTCTCCCTCAAACCCGACCGCCTCACTCTCATATACTGTGGAGATTTTGAGAAGACCATACTCTGCTGTCAGCTGCTTGATCGCCTGCTGGATACTCTGTTCACGATCAATATTACTACCTAGGCTGAGATAAACCTGTGGCATCAGATCTTTTCACCACGCTCAATCACTACCCCTACATCACGCGATCCAGTCACTGCCCCCGGCTTACTCACCCGCAACCGCACTCCCGGCACATTAAATTCACTGCGCACGATTTCAGCAATACGCTCAGCCATGGTCTCTACCAGCTGAAAGCTACTCTCCTCCACAAAGGTGATAATCCGTTTTGCAACGGCCTTATAGTCGAGCGTATGTTCAATGGTGTCGCTCTCCGCCGCCTTGCGGATGTCCGTACCCATCTCTAGGTCGATACTCACCGTCTGCTTGATCTCCCGTTCCCAGTCGTAGATGCCGATCACTGTTTTGATCTGAAGGTCTTTAATGTAGACGATATCCATATACTGCTCTTTTCCTGATCTGTTGATAACCTGAAGCAAATTATCCCATATAATTCCACACTATGATTGAAATGACCGAACTACTCCTTGTCGTGGCTGCCTATCTGGTTGGCTCCCTCTCCGCCGCGATACTGGTATGCAAACTACTACAGCTACCGGACCCACGCACGGAAGGGTCGATGAACCCCGGCGCCACCAATGTACTGCGCCTAGGGGGCAAAAAAGCGGCACTGCTTACCTTACTGGGGGATATGCTGAAGGGACTACTTCCCGTTGCGGTTGCGGTACAGCTAGAGGCGACAGAACTGACCATCGCCCTGACATTGATCGCCGCCTTTTTGGGCCATCTCTATCCACTATTCTTTGGCTTCAAAGGGGGGAAAGGGGTGGCTACTGCACTGGGGGGATTGATTGGGCTGCACTGGAGCATCGGCTTAGCAACGCTGGCTACCTGGCTCGTTGTCGCCGGGCTGTTTCGCTACTCCTCTCTCTCAGCATTAACTGCGATCTTGCTGGCCCCACTCTATGTGTGGATGCTATTCCCTATTACCGGATCAACCATACTCACCAGCGCCATGGCACTCATTACGGTGATGCTCTATTGGCGTCACCGTAGCAATATTGAGAATTTACTGGCTGGCCGAGAAGATAAGATCGGCAGCAAAAAGTAACGCTTAAACGGCTGCCAGCTCACTCAGCGGCCAACGGGGGCGAGTCTCAACCCCCAACCCGCTCTGCTCACCCGCCTCCAGCCGCAAGGCTCCCGCAAAGGCGATCATCGCCCCGTTGTCGGTACAGAACTCAGGCCGAGGGAAGTAGGCCATACCCCCCTCCCCCTCAGCAATCTCGCTCAAGCGACTACGAATACGTCGGTTGGCACTGACACCACCCGCTACCACCAGCCGCTTCAATTCACACTGACGTAATGCGCGTCGACACTTAATCGCCAAGGTATCGGCAACCGCATCCTCAAAGGCACGAGAGACATCTGCAGCAATGGTCTCCTCTTCAAAGTGCTTCTCCAGCGTATTACGCGCAAAGGTTTTTAACCCACTAAAGCTGAAGTCGAGACCGGGACGATCAACCATCGGGCGCGGAAAGGTAAATCGGTCTGGGTCACCCTGCTCTGCCAGCTTAGAGAGCGCAGGACCACCGGGATACCCCAGCCCTAACAGCTTGGCGGTTTTATCAAAGGCCTCACCAGCCGCATCATCGATTGACTCCCCCAAGGGTTGATACTGCCCCACGCCATCCACCTGCACCAGCAGCGTATGACCACCAGAGACCAGTAGTGCCACAAAGGGAAACTCTGGGACTTCCGGCTCCAGCAAGGGAGCCAACAGATGCCCCTCCATATGGTGCACCGCAACAGCAGGCACTCCCCACGCATAGGCCAAGCTGCGCCCTACACAGGCCCCTACCATCAACGCACCCATCAAACCGGGGCCTGCGGTGTAGGCGATACCGCCCACCTGCTCTCTATTGATACCGCTCTCTTGCAGCAGCTGATCAATCAATGGAATCACTCGCTGGATATGGTCGCGCGAGGCTAACTCAGGTACCACACCGCCATATTGTGCGTGCATCTCTGCTTGGCTATAGAGTACGTGCCCACGCAAACCCACTCCGGTTTCATAGAGTGCGATGCCCGTCTCATCACAAGAACTTTCAATTCCCAAGGTAATCATGGGGGATAGGGTACACAATCACGAATTTGAGTCGAACAATAATTCACTTTTTTACCCAAATAACATGCGAGCAAACACCACGCATAGCAGCTTCCACTCCCTATGCAGCAACAGGGGTTATATCATTATAATCCTTCTCACCAACCATAACATCCAAGTCATACCGAGACTGTAAATTCATCCAAAACTGTGCCGAAGTATCAAAAAAGCGCCCCAACCGGATAGCCGTGTCAGCACTGATTGAGCGCTTACCATTCACAATTTCACTGATGCGGATAGCCGAAACATGGATCTCCTTGGCTACTCGGTACTGGGTGACTCCAGCACCTTCTATATAATCCTTTAGGTGAATACCCGGATGAATCGGCAATACCTTCTCCCCAGTCACAATATCAGAGAAGTCAGTATTGGCTAAATTTTCACGCTTAATCATAATCACTCTCCTAATGGTAATCCGTCAATTGCACTTTGTATGCATGCCCATCTACCCACTCAAAACAGATTCGCCACTGTTTATTCACTCTCAGACAGTGCAGGTGCTTCATATTGCCTGATTTTCGCTCTAATCGGTTGCTTGGCGGATTTCTGAGATCATCCAATTGAGTAGCATTATCAATCTGCTGAAGCTTCAGTCTCGCCTTCTCCTGTAGTCTTCTATCCATCTTTCTGAGGATCAAGCCAGAAAAGATTGCGGCAGTAGGTTTATCGGCAAACTGTTTAATCATGCCTTTAATAATATCATAACTCGATAATATCGCAATACAATATTGCTTCAGCATGTAGATTCTATTAACCAAGGGAGGTAGCCGCCCTATCCAGCAGCGACAGTTGGCTGACTTTGCCCAAAACTCTCAGTCTTTTCTGGAGGATCACTCTGAACCAAGTACAGAAGGCTAGCCCCCTCAGCACAGTCACTGTAAACCCTAACTTCACTGTGGTCTAATCACCACCCAAATGGCGCTCGACTACCTCACCCTCTCCTCCCTACGAAAGAACCATCCCGCATGGCGACTGCTACAAGCCGACCATGCCCCACTGATTGCCAGCTTTCTGCAACAAGCCTTTGTTGAACCCAATCTGCGGGTCATCACTCAGGCCGATCTTGCCTCAAAATTGGAAGACACCCTGTTTCAGCTGCGTGAAACGGAGGGTGAGCAGCGCTTTCCCAAACGGGCAGAGCAGTACCTCAGCGACTGGGCCGAGAGCGACAAGGGGTGGCTGCGCAAGTTTTACCCGGTCGACTCCGATGAGCCACATTATGACCTGACCCCCGCTACCGAGAAGGCGATCAACTGGCTAGAGAGCCTCACACAGCGCCAGTTCGTCGGCACTGAATCGCGCCTGATGACGGTATTTCAGTTACTGAAACAGATGATTGAGGGGAGTGAAACCGACCCCGCACGCCGTATCGCAGAGCTGGAGAGCCGCAAACAGGTGATTGAGGCCGAGATCGAACGCATTCAGGCGGGTGAGCTGGAGCTACTGGATGAGACTGCACTGCGAGACCGTTTCCAGCAGTTGACCACCACCGCGCGTGAACTGCTCTCTGACTTTCGTGAGGTGGAACAGAATTTTCGTGCACTTGATCAGCAGGTACGTGAACGTATCACCCTGTGGGAGGGCAACAAGGGGGCGCTGTTAGAGCAGATCTTTGGGGAGCGCGATCTGATTGCAGACTCCGATCAGGGCAAGAGCTTTCGTGCCTTCTGGGACTTTTTGATGTCTCCAACACGGCAAGAGGAGCTGAGCGCACTACTCGACGAGGTGTTGCAGCTGGAGCCGATTCAGCAGCTGCGCCCCGATCGCCGTCTACAACGCATCCACTACGACTGGCTGGAGGCGGGCGAACAGACTCAGCGCACCGTGGCCCGCCTCTCCCAACAGCTGAGGCGTTATCTCGATGATCAGACCTATCTGGAGAATCGGCGCATCATGGTGCTGCTGAAGCAGATCGAGGGCAAGGCCATTGCGCTACGCAACCAGCCGCCCAAGGGCAACCTTACAGAGATCGATGAGAGCGCTCCCAACCTCAGTCTGCCGATGGAGCGCCCCCTCTACGCCCCACCATTAAAGCCACAGCTGGAGGGGGCGGTGATCGCTGGGGAGGAGTCGGTTCTCAACACAGATGCACTATTTGAGCAGAGCTATATCGATTCAGAACAGCTACGCTCACGCCTTCGCAAGGCTCTCCAAACCCAGCCACAGATCACCCTGCAGGCACTACTACAGCAGGACCCGCTGGAACAGGGGCTGAGTGAGCTGGTATGCTGGCTCTCTATCGCCAGTGACAACCCCAAACACCTGTTTGATGAGACCCACCTCGACACCCTGCAGTGGCAGGACGAGGCAGACCACATACGTCAAGTCGAGCTACCTCGAGTGATCTACAGCCGTTAACCATGGAGATCTCCACAACCATGCAAGAACCCACTACCAGCGACACCACAGCCTCAGAGGATCCCCAGCAGAACGCCTTCTCTCGCGTCACCATTGCACTACTCAAGGGCATCGTCTATCTGGAGGGTGATCCCGCTCTTTGGCAACAACTGCTCACACTACAAGGCAGAGTGCGCGACTATATGGCCCAGATTGGGCTGGAGTTGATCATCGATGAGGCAGAGGGGTATAGCTGGTTACGCACCCGCCCTACAGACCCGGATGAGAGCGAACTGCCCCGCCTGATCAGCCGTCGCCAGCTCCCCTTCACCCTCAGTCTACTGCTTGCGCTGCTGCGTAAACGGCTCGCCGAGTTTGATGCCAGCGGCGCTGAACAGCGCCTGATCCTCTCCCGCGATGAGATCGTTGAACTGCTACAGATCTTCCTCCCCGAAAGCAGCAATGAGACCAAGACCATCAAACAGATCGACACCCAGATCAACAAGGTGATCGAGATGGGCTTTCTGCGCCGCCTAAAGACAGCAGGGCAACGCAAGGGGCAAGAGGAGATGCTGGAGGTACGCCGCATTCTAAAGGCCTTTGTCGATGCGCAGTGGTTGCGTGACTTTGACCAGCAGCTGGAGGGGTACCAGACACACCTGCAACAGGAGGCCGCTGCCAATGGGTAACCCCGCACAAACCGCCGCTCTAGATGCAACTCTAGACGCGACTTTAGAGCAATTTGACTTTGGCATTGAGGAGACACTGGCCGGATTTCGCCTGCAACGGTTAGAGGTCTATAACTGGGGCACCTTCCATAACCGAGTCTGGAACCTCCACGCTGACGGCAACAATACCCTGCTGACCGGGGATATCGGTTCTGGAAAATCGACACTGGTAGATGCCATCACCACCCTGCTGGTCCCCGCCCAACGGGTCGCCTACAACAAGGCCGCTGGGGCCAGTAGCAAAGAGCGCACCCTGCGATCCTACGTACAGGGCTACTACAAATCAGAGCGCAGTGAGATTGGCGGGGTCTCCAAACCGGTGCCTCTACGTGACCACAACAGCTACTCGGTGATTCTCGCTACCTTTCACAACAGCGGCTACGATCAGGATGTGACTCTGGCACAGGTGTTCTGGAGCAAGGACCTAAAGGGGCAACCCGCCCGCTTCTTTGTGGTGGCACAGTCTCCACTCACCATCGCCGATGACTTCTCCGCCTTTGGCAAGGAGATTCAGCAGCTAAAAAAACGGCTGCGCAGCAAACGTAATCTGGAGCTGTTTGATAGCTTCCCCCCCTATGCAGCACAATTTCGCCGCCTCTTTGGCATCCACAATGAACAGGCGCTAGAGCTGTTCCACCAGACCGTCTCCATGAAGTCGGTTGGCAACCTGACCGACTTTGTGCGCGAACACATGCTGGAGGCGTTCAACGTACAGCCTCGTATTGACGCACTGATTCACCACTTTGATGATCTCAGCCGCGCACACGAGGCGATCCTCAAGGCAAAACTGCAGATTGGGCAACTCACCCCGCTGATGGCCCACTATGATGAACATCAACTTTGCACCAAGCAGGTGGCAGATTGGCGCGCCAATCGCGAGGCCCTCACACCCTTCTTCGCCCACCACAAAGGGAGGCTGCTGGAGCACCGCATCAAACGGCTTACTGAAGAGCTACAACGCACCGAGGCGCGTCTGCAACAACAGCAGCACCGGCAGCGTGAACAGCAAGGAGAGCGCGACCGCATCAAACAAGCGATTGCGCAAAATGGGGGGGACCGGCTAGAGCGCATTCGCCACCAGATCGAAGAGAAGGGCCAAGACAGAGGTCGACGACAGCAGCGGGCCGAGCGCTATGCTGATCTGGCCACCCTGCTCGATCTCCCCGCCGTTGAACAGAGCGACCACTTTATCGATAACCAAAACCGCTTGGCAGAGCTACGAAGCCACGCAGAGGGGGAGGATGATCGCCTGCAAAATCGGCAGACCGAGCTGGGGGTTGAGCTGCGCGGACTACACCAGCAGCACCAGCAGAACCAGCAGGAGATCGACTCACTGCGCCAGCGCAGCAGTAACATCAGCAGCCAGCAGATCCAGATCCGCGATCAGCTCTGCGAGCAACTGGGACTGGAGGAGAGCGAAATGCCCTTCGCAGGTGAGCTGATTCAGGTACACCAATCAGAGCAGCGTTGGGAGGGTGCGGTGGAACGACTGCTACACAACTTTGCCCTCTCGTTACTGGTACCCGAGACACACTATGCGGCGGTAACCGAGTGGGTCGAGCAGACCCGACTCAAGGGACGGCTGGTCTACTACCGTATCCGCCCGCAACAACGCAGTGCGGCAATTGATCTGCATGCCAACTCTCTGGTGCGCAAACTGAGCATCAAACCAGACTCCAGCTTCTATCCCTGGCTAGAGCAGGAGCTGGCGAAACGCTTCGACTACGCCTGCTGCAACACCCTCGACCAGTTCCGACGTGAACAGCGTGCGATAACACTGCGGGGGCAGACCAAGGCGGGTGGGGTGCGCCATGAGAAAGATGACCGCCACCGCATTGATGATCGCCGCCGCTATGTGCTGGGCTGGAGTAACCAACAGAAGATTGAGGCACTGGAACGTCTGGTAGAGAGCCTAGAGCAGCAGATGCAGCGCCTCTCCGGTGAGATCAGTACCATTCAGGCAGAACAAAAGCAGGGGCACCAACAGCTGCAACAGTTGGCGCAGATTGGAGAGTATCGAGACTTTAACGAGATCCACTGGCAGCCCCTTGCGATAGAGATCAGCCTGCTGGAGGAGGAGCACCAATCCCTGCAGGCCTCATCGGACCTGCTACAGACCATCAACCAACAGCTTGAAGAGCTGGAGCAACGTCTGCAGCAGCGCGAGGAGAAGCTCGACCGGGAAAAACGGGCCGTAGCCACCCATGAGCTAAAGCTGGAGCAGTCCCATGAACTGTTGACAGAGAGTGATACGATTGTTCAGAGTCTAGACCCACAACAGCGTAAGACGCAGTTCAGCCAGCTGGAAGTGGCGCGTAGCGAAGGGCTGGAGGAGCACACCCTCACCGTAGAGTCCTGCGCCACACGCGAGAAAGAGCTGCGCGGCTGGCTACAGGCGAAGATCGACAAGCTCGACAAAGAGATCCAGAAGCTGTTCCAGAAGGTGATCGCCGCAATGCAGCAGTACCACATCGACTATCCACTGGAGACCGAGGAGCTGGATGTGGGGATTGAGTCAGCCGAGGGGTACCGTGCCTTGTTGCAAGCACTACAAGAGGATGACCTCCCCGCCTTTGAGGCCCGCTTCAAACAGCTACTGAATGAGAACACCATCCGTGAGGTAGCCAATTTTCAGTCACAGCTGGGGCGTGAGCAGCAGACTATCCGCGAACGCATCGACCGCATCAATCAGTCACTCAACCAGATCGACTACAATCCGGGGCGCTACATCGTACTGGAACGACAGAACAATGGTGACCCTGAGATTCGCGAGTTCATGCAGGATCTACGCAGCTGTACTGAGGGTGGATTGACCGGATCAGAGGAGGAGCAGTACTCCGAGGCCAAGTTTGCTCAGGTAGAGAAGATCATCCAGCGCTTTCGCGGACGTGAGGGAAGCAGTGAACTGGATCGACGCTGGACCCGCAAAGTGACCGATGTGCGCAACAGCTACCTCTTCTCCGCCTCCGAGCGCTGGCGTGAGGATGATCGCGAACATGAACACTACACCGACAGTGGTGGAAAATCGGGCGGACAGAAGGAGAAGCTTGCCTACACCGTGCTGGCCGCCAGCCTCGCCTATCAATTTGGGCTGGAGTGGGGGGCAACCCGCTCCCGTAGCTTCCGCTTTGTGGTAATCGATGAGGCCTTCGGGCGCGGCTCAGACGACTCTGCCCGTTTTGGTCTGGAGCTGTTCAAACAGCTCAACCTGCAGCTGCTGATCGTCACCCCGCTACAGAAGATCCACATCATCGAACCCTATGTCGCCTGTGTTGGCTTTGTCCATAATGAGGAGGGAAGAGAGTCGAAGCTGCGCAACCTCACCATTGAGGAGTATCGTACAGAGAAGGAGCAACACCATGAAACTATTTGAAGCGCTGGATAACCTAAACAGCGACGTGCTAAAAACGCGCATTTACCAGCTCGGAGTCACCCCAAAAGAGTGTCCCACTCGAAAAGATGAGCGCGTTCAATTTCTCTACAAATTCCTGCTCTCCAGACGGCTTGACCCCTTTGTTCTGCAACTCACGGATAAAGAGCGCACCATGATCGCCGAGGTTGTCCACAACCAGCATGGGCGGATAGTAGAGTCCCAGTTGGTGGCCCGTTTTGGCTCACTCCCTCAAGGCTATACTCAAGAGAAACGTCACTATGGGTATAGGAAACCCGTTAAAAAAATAGCGAGTGTCATCAGCATATTCTACTTTAACGACATCATCCCACAAGAGCTCTGTGAGCGCTTATGTGAACAGCTTGAGAAGCCAAAGACAGACTACATCAAAACCACTGAGAGCAGCATACTCGCTAAGTTTTTAACCACAGTGGATGATGATCGCCACAATGGCCTGCCACTATCTCAACGTGATATGGAGATCTGCGCTCGCCAAGAGATCTACTCCCTGTTACGGCTGGTCGATCAAGGCAAAATCAGCATCAGCGAAAAGACCTTGAAGCCCACTGCAGCCTGCATAAAAGCGGTTCATGCAACACTCTATGAAGGTGACTTTTTCTCAGAGGCCGACGAAAAGAAGGACTATACCAATGACACCCTTTCACCCATCCGCAGCTTTATCTGGCCGTTATTGATTCAGAGCGGAGGGCTTACTCGACGGGTTGGCAAAAAACTGACTCTCAGCACTCAAGGGAAAAAAGTACTACAACATCAAACACCCTATGCCGATGCACTGAAAACAATCTACAGTGGCTGGCGAAAACAGGGAAAACTGGATGAATTTCTGCGGGTGAATCGTATCAAGGGACAGACAAAACGGGGCCGTGGGCGGTTTGTCGGCCCGCAGATGACCCCTCCCAGCCTGCGGCGGCTGCAGCTGGAAGAGATTCTGCTCTCCACCCCAACGGATGAGTGGGTACAGGTTGATGAGTGGATGCGCTTTGTTCGCAGCAGCACCCCCTTCTTTTTAGTAAGCGAAAACCCGTACGTGCTCTATCTAGTCGACAGCAACTACGGCAACATTAACCATAACTTCAAGGTACTGGAGGGGCGTTATATTCTTGCCTACCTGTTTGAGATACTCTCCACGCTGGGTATGGTTGATTTAATCTATAGCGCCCCACACGATGTGCGCAGTGACTACTACGATACTTGGGGAGGCGATGATTACAGCTATCTGAGCCGGTATGATGGGCTTGGATGGTTTCGCATCAACCCGCTGGGAGCCTACTGTTTGGGTATTTGTACAGAGTATCAACCAGCCGAACACGCCCTCCCCGCCCTACTCCATCCTCTGGATGAGGGCACAGGCTTCACCCTGTTGCGCAAACCAGAAGCGCATGAACAGCTCCTGCTGGAACCGTTTACCACACAAAAACCGACCGAGATTGGGCAGCCACTCCTCTTCGATATGCAGCAAGGGCTCAGCGCCATTGAGCAGGGGAACAGTCTGAATGAGGTAAAGGCTTTGCTAGAGAAGGAGTCTGACAGCAAACTCAGTGACGAAATGGAGGATTTTTTCGACAGCCTAAAAATGCGCACCGAGTCTCTCCATGAAGGGGAAGCTGCACGCATGGTTGAATGTGCCAGCGAGCATCTTGTGCAACTTCTGACAAGCGCCAAAGAGACCTCAAAATTCTGTCTCTTTAGCAACAAAAAAACGGTGGTTGTCGCTGAAAAATCCTACCGCTCCTTCCTCAAAGGGGTACGCACTTTAGGATATCGAATCAGCCCGAAAGGGGTTCACTGATGAATGAGCAGAGAGAACAGGCAGGTGGGGTCGATATTGCGCAACAGCAGGAGATTGAGAGACTACTACAACGCTACAATGTTGATACATCCATCAGTAACAGCCCCTACGCCGCCGATGACCTACGTAGAATTACAACCACTCTTCCTCAAGCCGCCCTTAAACTAGACCCTGAGATCATCTCTTTCTACCTTCCATGGAGAAAGAGTGTTCTGTTAGCGATTAAAAGAGACTTTATCGATGAAGCATCTAGGTCCAAACACGGCCCCCCCTGCAAAGAGGAGCAGGAGATACTGAAAACTGAAATCATACTCACCTGTCTCACACTCAGCCACCCAGTATCAGAACTTTGGTTGCAGCGTAATCAGTGGATCCTCGACACCGTTGATCAGGATCATTTCGCCTATGGGGCTACATTTGTCGCTGCCTTCTATTTTTTACAGGGCGATGCTGAAAAGGCACTACAGAAATTTGAAGAGAGCCGAAAGTCAGCCCCAGGTCAACCTTACATTTTTGGACTGCCGATCATTTTTTCTCTACTGGCACGAATTGCACAGGGTGGCATCCAGAATGAGACCGCACTGCTGGAGGAGTCGCAACAGCTTCAAAAGGGGCTATCTGCTGCCTCACCTCTACTCCCAATCCTAAAAATTCTCTCTGATTTCAGTAAGATAACCCTACAAAAGATAACCCTGCAGCAGTCCATCTGGCTTCACCATGAACCACTCACGACAGATCACTGGCACGACCTGTTTCAAGCGCTTGCCCTCTATTGGCTGGAGCAGCCGATTGAAGAGCGGCTCATCCGCCGTCTGTTACGCCATAACCAACAGTGTGGCCTTAGCTACGACTGGTACAGAAATGAGTGCAGCACACTGCTGCTGGCTCTGGGGGTCGAACGGACAAGGATAACTCCAAATGTTTTTGAAGCCGATCCTGCCGCTATCCTCCCCACCCTCTACCGAAAGAAGAGTCCATGGAAACAGCAGCTCAATCTGCTGCAATCGGTATCAAAAATCTTCACCGCAGGCCCCGCAACAGAGAGCAATAAAGCACCCAATACGACAGAGACTCGCATGGTCTGGCTGATTCACGGTGAAGACCAAGCTATCGAGTTCAGCCCCAAAGAACAGAGACGCAATAAAAAAGGGTGGAGCAAAGGACGCAAGGTGGCACTGAAACGACTCCATGAACAGCGCTCTAACTTTAACTACCTCACCATGCAGGATATAGAGATCTGTAACAACATGGAGGTAGAACATCACCGCAACTATAGCGGCTATCCAGAGACCCGCTACTCTCTCTGCGGCGAGAATGTGATTCGTGCGGCCATCGGCCACCCAGCCCTGTTTTTTGATGATGGTCACACCCTACACGGACCGCTCACCATTGAGGAGCGCAATGCTCATCTGGAGGTGAAGGAGATCCCACAACAGCAGCAGATTCACTTCGCCATCCACCCCTACCCAGCAGTGGCATTCAGCGATTACCTCTCCTCCTTCCGTGGCTATTTCCAACCACCAAACCGCTTCATCATCACCCACTTCAATGATGGACAGTTGGCCATTGCCAAAATACTCTCCCAACAGGGCCTCACCACCCCTGAAGAGGCGCGACAAGAGGTCGCCAATACCCTCTCCAGCATGGCCCCGATACTCTCCATCCACTCCGATGTAACCACCTCCAGCACAGAGGTGGAGGGAGATACCACTCCCCACCTTCACCTCTCCCCAATCGCAGGCGGCAGTGGCGGGTTTCAACTCTCAATCTACTGTTATCCATTTGGTGAAAAGATAGGGGAGAAGGGGCCTTACTTTTCCCCAGGCAGCGAACACGCCAGCATTCATATCGAGATTGATGGCAACGCTGAGAGCTGTCAACGTAACCTGCAGGGGGAGGTCGAAGCAGCCAACCAAATTATTAAAGAGCTGAAACTACCCGACTCAGATATCCCCTGGCAGTGGATCTTGGATGACCCAGAAGATGCTCTGGAGCTGCTCTCTACCCTGCAGCAGATGAAGGAGCCGATGGTGGTTGCATGGCCCGAGGGGAAGCAAATCACCCTGCTACGTGAGTGTGACAGCAAGCAGATGAGCCTATCATTCAGTAAAAAACAGGAGTGGTTCACCCTTGATGGGACACTACAGCTGGAGGAGGGGGAGGTGATCGAGATGAAGAAGCTCCTCACCCTGCTACAGCAACGTCCAGGACGATTTCTACAACTCGACGATGGGCGTATCCTCAACCTGAGTCAACAGTTGAGAAGACAGCTGGATCGGATCAGTACACTCAGCCATGGCAACCGCATCCATCCACTGGCCAGCGCCGCTATCGAGGAGTCCACTCAGGAGATGGCGGTGAAAAAAGGGCGCGGGTGGCTCAAGCAGATCAACAAAATCGAGGAGGCCAACACCCTGCAACCTGCCCTTCCCGTCACCCTCGATGCCTCTCTACGAAGCTACCAGCTGGATGGCTTTGAGTGGCTCTCCCGTCTCGCCCACTGGGGCGCTGGAGGCTGCTTGGCTGATGATATGGGACTAGGCAAGACGGTACAGGCGCTGGCTCTGATCCTGCAACGTTGCGCAGATGGCCCCACCTTGGTCATTGCCCCCACCTCGGTCTGTAACAACTGGGTGGATGAGAGCCAACGCTTTGCGCCGACAATCAATCCGCAACTCTTTGGTGGTGGCAAGCGTCAGCAGATGCTCGACCATGCCGGTCCTCACTCTCTCATCATCTGTAGCTACGGACTGTTGCAAAGTGAGATTGAGCGGCTCAAGCAGATCAAGTGGCAGACCATCATTGCCGATGAGGCTCAGGCCTTCAAGAACAGCCGCACCAAGCGCTCCAAGGCGATGATGTCACTACAGGGGGAAATGCGCATCATCACCACCGGCACCCCGATAGAGAACCACCTAGGTGAACTCTGGAACCTATTTCAGTTTATCAATCCGGGGCTGTTGGGGACAGAGAAGCAGTTCAACCAGCGCTTCGCCATCCCGATTCAGGAGCAGAATAACGAGAGTGCTCGGCAGCATCTCAAATCGATCATCCAGCCCTTTATGCTACGCCGGCTGAAGCGGGATGTACTCACCGAGTTGCCGCCCCGTACAGAGATCATCCACAGTATCGAGATGGCACCGGAAGAGGCCGCCTTCTATGAGGCGCTGCGCCGTCAATCCATCGAACGCATTGCGGAGCCACAAGAGCACCCTGGACAGCTGCGAATCAAGATCCTGACCGAGATCACCCGCCTGCGCCAGGCCGCTTGTCACCCTAGGCTGGTACTCAAAGATAGCCCGCTGAGCAGCGCAAAGCTGCGGGCCTTTATGGAGATTCTCAACGAGCTGCGCGAAAACAACCACCGTGCGCTGGTCTTCAGCCAGTTTGTCGGCCACCTCTCGCTAATTCGTGAACAACTAGATAGCCAAGGTATCCACTATCAGTACTTGGATGGCTCCACCCCGGCAAAACAGAGAAAGATCGCTGTCGATGCCTTTCAACAGGGGGAGGGGGAGCTATTTCTGATCAGTCTCAAGGCGGGGGGGGCCGGACTCAACCTGACCGCTGCTGACTATGTGATCCACATGGACCCTTGGTGGAATCCGGCAGTAGAGGATCAGGCCTCTGACCGCGCCCACCGCATGGGACAGACCCGCCCGGTAACTATCTACCGTATGGTGGTGCAGAACAGCATTGAGGAGAAGATTATTCAACTCCACCAACAGAAACGGGATCTCGCCAACAGCCTACTGGAGGGGAGTGACCATGCTACACCTATCTCAGTCGACGATCTGGTTGAGCTGATTCATGGCAACCAAGCACCGCCCACATAAAGATACTCCGCTTAACCTTACCACTCCCCCACACCATGCGAATCGCACTCTATGATATCGACAGCAAAATACCCAATTTTGCCTTGATGAAGCTCAGCAGCCACTTTAAATCACAAGGGGATGAGGTATCCCTTCAGCGAAACCTGCAAGCAGTTGAGGCCGACCAATATTTCGCCAGCGTAGTATTCCACACAAAAAAGTCACAGAAACGTATTCAACAACTGCAACAGCTTTATGGAGATCAGATCACCATCGGTGGCTCTGGCATTGATCTACAAACCACCTTGGCGGATGATGTTGAATGCTGCTTCCCCGATTATGCCCTCTACAACCACACCCATTATGCACTTGGCTTCCTCACCCGAGGCTGCAACAAACGCTGCCACTTCTGCGTAGTCCCCCCCAAAGAGGGAGCGCTCAACCCCAATGCTGCAACCTTTGATGACTTTGTGCCCGAAGGGCAGAAAAATGTGATGCTACTGGACAATAACCTGCTCGTATCTCCCAATGCAAACAGCCTGTTGGAACAGATGATCCAGCAGGAGTACCGGATCAACTTCAGCCAGACACTGGATATACAGTACCTCAATGATGACAACTACCCCCTGTTGAAACAAGTTTACTCAATGAACTCTCGGTTTACCCGCAGGATGATCTACTTCAGCTGCAACAACAGAAAAACAGCTGATCTTTTTGAGAAGAAAAGGGAGTACATCAAGGGCTTTGGTCATAACCAGGTCACTGTCGTCATCATGTACGGCTTCAACACGCGCCTCTCCGAGGACTTCGCCATTCTCAAAAGGATGGCATCCCTAGGCGTGATCTCATTTGTACAGGAGTACCAACCGACTGTCGGGGGCAGCCCCTCTCGTACCCCAGAGGATTATTTTGATATGGATCTGGACGAGGTCAGCGCATTCAGATTCAGGAGCAACGGTCAAAATGGGGAAAAATTTTTTCGCTATCTGAACAGACTCTACCAACAGCAATATGGGCGATATTACCTCCCTATGCTGCAAGCAACCTATCGCTACAACAACAAACCAAGACTACAGTACTATCTGGACCGCCCTCATCTATTCAGTCGAAAGATGTACCATCATGAATAACACATGGTCCACCCCAACCACCATCCGCAGTCAGCTGCTTAAGCGCTGGAAGCGTGGAGATTTTCTCGCTGCGCAGATCACAGCCGAGGCGCTGTTCCCCCTGCACTTGCAGCTCAAGCGCCCCAACAGTCGCGATCTGGGGGAGCAGTTTGAGGCTGCACAACAGTGGATCCAGCAGCTACAGCAGCAGGAGGCGGGGGATCAGCGGGTGGGATACCGCATCCAGTGGCAGAGCATCAATCACCGTCAGATCGGACGCAATGAGATCCCGGTTGCGGTCTGGTTTGAGCGGGAGCAGGATCTACTCAGCACTATTGGCAAACAGCGTGAGGCCGCCCGTTTTCATACCCTCTCCAGTGAACTGCTGGTACAGTTCCCAGAGCTGCGGGAGTGGGTTATCCGCTATCCTCACAAGCTGATCCAGTTTGAGACAGAGTGGCCACGCCTGCTCAAGGTGGTGGCGTGGATTCAGGCTCACCCCCGTCCACACTGCTATCTACGACAGGTTGATCTGGCTGGGGTCGATACCAAGTTTATTGAGCAGCACCGTGCGCTACTGAGCGAACTGTTGGATATTGTACTGCCCGCAGAGCAGGTTGACACCGATGCACGTGGAGTTCGGGCATTTGAGCAGCGCTATGGCTTTACCCCTAAAACCACACTGATCCGCTTCCGTATCCTTGATCCAACCTTAGCCATCGCAGGACTCACCGACATCAGCATACCGGTTGAGCAGTTTGCCGAGCTTCGGGTTGCTGTGGAGCATGTCTTCATCACCGAGAATGAGATCAATGGGCTGGCCTTTCCTCCATACCCCAAAAGTCTGGTCATTTTTGGGCTCGGTTATGGGCTGCAACTGCTGCAACAAGTGGAGTGGCTCAAGCAACGCTCAATCACCTACTGGGGCGATATTGATACCCACGGTTTTGCCATGCTGGAACAGGTTCGCCACTATCTACCACAGACCCACTCCATACTGATGGAGAGGCAGACACTGCTCGACCACCGCGCCTTCTGGGGCGAGGAGCAGACACCGACTCAACGCACTCTGCCTCTACTGACCGAGGAGGAACAGGCTCTCTACCAGTTATTACTTAAACAGGAGCTTGCCCCCCAACTGAGGCTAGAACAAGAACGAATCGGTTACACTTCCCTCTGCCAAGCCTTGAGCAGACTGCAAAACCCAGAAGAGAACGGGTAACTACTCTGGCCCTTGGCGCAACCGCAAAAATGATGCGAATCGCGGCAGCCCCCTCCCTGTTGTACCGGTATATTTATAGGTGATCAGACTGCCCAGCGCGGGAGGATTTTGCCTCTCTTGATCACTGAAGCCACTGCCAATACGAAACTGCCGCCCCTGCGCATCCTCTACCCGTAACGCCCCCATCATCCCACGGTACTTGCCTTGACCCGGCATGATCTCTACCACCGTTGCCTCTGCATCCTGCCATGCTTTCAATTTGAGCAGGTCACCGCTTCTGCCCCCATGATAGAGAGAGTCTGCGCGATGCAGCATCAGCCCTTCCCCTCCCTCCTCAACCACACGCTCCAACCATCGGAATAGAGCCTCTCTATTGCTAACCCGTTGCTGTGGAATGGGCTGCAACCACGAAATTTGTAGCTGATGGGTAAGGCTCTGCATCTGTTCAACCCGCTGGGTAAAGGTCCCTTTTGCAGCAGGCAGTTCAAACAGTCGATAATGAATCCTGCGCCACGGCTCATCTTGCGGCTGTTTACGCCGCACCGCCGCCGAGGTCTGCTCAAAGGTGCCTCGCCCCATCCACAACTCCCCATCCATCGGCTGCGCTGGAAAATCTTGGGTATACCATGCTGGTGCCTGTATCACTCGCCCACTACGAAAGCGTAGCTGCTGCCCATCCCAGATCGCACGCACCCCATCCAGCTTCTCACTCACCCACCACTGCGACAGATCCAGCTCCTCTTTATAGACTTTGGCCAGCAGGGGATCAGCCCAAGCAGCCTGCGCATAGAGGGGTAAAACCCAACTCCAGCAGAAAACCCCCAGTAAAATAACTTTTATCATCTTAATCATTGCACGCCCCTCCACAGATCCGTATAATGCGCGGCTCTTTATTGAAAACGGTTGAAACTTCAAGGATACAACCAGAATGCCAAGTATACGAGTACGAGAAAACGAGAACTTTGATTATGCCCTGCGCCGCTTCAAGCGTGCTGTAGAGAAGGCCGGCACAGTAGCCGAGGCCCGTGAGCGTGAGTTCTATGAAAAACCAACACAGGTTCGCAAGCGCAAATCTGCTGCTGCTGTAAAGCGCACTCAGAAGCGTGTGTCTCGCGAGCGTAGCACCATGCGTCGCAACCGCGGTCTGCTGTCACGCTAAAGAGTTGGCTTTAATAAAAGCCACCTTTAGTAAAACCATCTAGAGTCAAACGCAATGTCTACACTCGAACAGATCAACGCCAATGTAAAAGACGCGATGCGCGCGAAAGACAAAGAGCGCCTCAAAATTTTGCGTATGATCACTGCAACCGTAAAGCAGATTGAGGTCGACGAGCGTATTGAGGTGGATGAGCCACGCATGCTCGCCATCCTCGACAAGATGGTCAAGCAGCGTCGGGACTCCATCAGCCAGTATGAAGCGGCTGGACGTGATGACTTAGCCGCTGTTGAGATTGCAGAGGTTACTGTCATTCAGGAGTATATGCCTGAGCAGCTCTCTGACGATGAGATCGAAGAGATGATCAAGGCTGCCATCGCCGAGAGCGGTGCAACCTCGATGAAAGAGATGGGCAAGGTCATGGGGATTATCAAACCCAAAGCACAAGGCCGTGCCGATATGGGGCAACTCAGCGGTAAGATCAAAGCCCTACTGGGCTAGTTCAGCCCCTTAAAGCCAGCATACTCTATGCTAAGCTTCTCGCATGGCTGGTCGCATACCCTCTACCTTTATTGATGAACTACTCGCCCGCACCGACATTGTCGATGTGATCGACGCGCGCGTCCCACTCATCAAGAAAGGACGCGAGTTCCAAGCCTGCTGCCCCTTTCACCACGAGAAAACCCCCTCCTTTACTGTCAGCCAAGTTAAACAGTTCTATCACTGCTTTGGTTGCGGCGCCCATGGCACCGCCATCGGCTTTTTGATGGAGTATGAAAATATGCCCTTCCCTGAGGCGGTCGAAGATTTGGCTGCCAAGGCAGGGACAGAGGTTCCGCGCGATGAGGATGAGAACGACAAGCCCCGAGAGAACCTTGCCCCACTATTCAGCTTGATGGAGCAGGTCAGCGACTGGTACAAACAGCAGCTCAAATCTCACCCCCAAAAAGAGAGCGCAATCGCGTATCTAAAACAGCGCGGACTGAGCGGAGAGATCGCAGCCCGCTATGGGTTGGGCTTTGCCCCAGAGGGGTGGAGCCATCTGCATGAGGCGATTGGAGAAGACAATAACACCACGCAACAGCTGACCCGCACCGGCATGTTGATCGAGAAAGAGAACGGCGGCCACTATGACCGCTTTCGCAACCGCATCATCTTCCCCATCCATGACACCCGTGGTCGCGTCATCGGTTTTGGTGGGCGGGTACTGGGGGATGATAAACCCAAATACCTCAACTCCCCAGAGAGTCCACTCTTCCACAAAGGGCAGGAGCTATACGGCCTCTATCAGGCTCGCAAGAACAACCGCAATCTAACCCAAGCACTGGTGGTTGAAGGATATATGGATGTAGTGGCACTGGCGCAATTTGGTATCCGCTATAGTGTCGCTACCTTGGGCACCGCCACTACACCGGACCACCTCAACCAGCTATTTCGCAGCATCAGCCGTATCGTCTTCTGCTTTGATGGTGACCGCGCGGGACGTGATGCTGCAGTCAAGGCGATGGATACTGCCATTCCCCTGCTGCGTGATGGGCGTGAAGTCCTGTTTATGTTTCTACCTGACGGGGAGGACCCCGACTCACTGGTACGCACAGAGGGCACACAACAGTTTGAACAACGCATCAGTGAGGCCATTCCACTCTCCCAATTCTTTTTTGCCCAGCTGGAGCAGCAGGCGGACATCCACTCTCTGGATGGGCGCGCCAAGCTGGTATCACTGGCACGCCCCAAACTTTCTCGTCTACCAGCAGGGATGTTCCGTGAGATGATGTTCAAACAGCTCTCTAATCTGGTTGACCTAGAGGAGGAGACCATTTCTGGTCACCTACTAGAGCCAGACATCCCCAAACCCGCTACCCGCACTAAACAGGCATCAAGCAACCAGCGTGGACAATCCCCCTCACCGGTACGCACTGCACTCTCTGCCCTACTCCACAACCCCCATCTAATCGAGCAGATCACCGAATTAGAGCCGCTCAAGCAGATTGATGGCCCCGGCATACCACTGCTAATTGAGGTGATCGAGACCTTACAACAGCACCCTAATCTAACTCCCGCCGCACTACTGGAGCGTTGGCGGGGGCGCGAGTCAGAGGGGGTCTTACACAAAGTGGCCCAATGGAATCCACCCATTCCTGAAGAGGGGATTGAGCATGAGTTTCAAGGCGCCATAAAACAGCTACTCGCTCTCTCCAGAGATCAGCTAACCGAAAGCCTCTACAGCCGACCACTTAACGAACTCTCTGCTGAGGAGCGCACAAAACTTCAACAGCTACTTTCTGCCCAATAAATTAGCACTCCCCTTTTAGCTCCACTTAGTGTAAAATACGCGGTCCTTTTTCTACCGATCCACCTCATCCGTAGGGTTTCATACTGTATGTCACAAACACCAAAAGCTGAAGAAAACGAGATCAAAAACCTCATTGCCAAAGGTAAGGAGCAGGGTTACCTAACCTATGGCGAGATCAACGATCATCTTCCCAGCGATGTAACAGACACCGACGAGATTGAGAACGTTATTAGCGTAATCAACTCTATGGGGATCAATGTACTGGAAAAAGCACCAGACGAAGAGAACCTGCTCATCACTGGTGAGAGCGGCGCATCCAATGACGATACCGATGAGGAGGCCGCCGCTGAGGCCGCATCTGTACTGCTCTCCGCCGAGGGGGAAGCGGGGCGCACCACTGACCCTGTGCGCATGTATATGCGTGAGATGGGCTCTGTAGACCTACTGACCCGCGAGGGCGAGATCGCCATCGCCAAGCGCATCGAGGCGGGTATGCGCCAAATGATGAATGCACTGGCACTCTATCCCAGCACCATTCAAGAGCTACTAAAAGAGTATGACAAGGTAAGCAGCGGAGATCAGGAGCTAAGCACCGTCATCACCGGGCTTTGTGACTTCTGCCCTGAACCCCCCAAAGCCACTCCACCCACTACGGATGCCAATGGCAACAAGGTCGAGGAGGAGGGATTCACCGGACCACCACCAGAGATGATGACAGGTCGCCTGCAAGGCATTGCAGATCTGGCGAAGAAGCTGGAGATCTGCGAGAAAAACAACGGCAGAGAACACGAGAAGAGTGATGAGATCCGTCGTGAAATTGCAGACATGTTCATGCAGTGTAAGTTGGTCCCTAAACTATTGGATCGCCTGGTTGTCGATATCCGCAACGACATGACAAAGGTACGCGAGAACGAGCGCACCATCATGACGCTGGCTGTAGACCGCTCTGGAATGCCCCGCAAGGACTTCATCACCTCCTTCCCCAAGAATGAGACCAATCTGGAGTGGCTCAACAAACAGGTTGCCGCAAAGAAGAAGCACTCTGCCACACTGAAACGCTACTCCCGCGACATCTTGCGCGCACAGAAGAAGCTGCTCAACCTCGAAGACGAATGCGGTATCTCTATTAATCGCTTAAAAGAGATCAACCGCATGATGTCGATTGGTGAAGGCAAAGCACGCCGCGCCAAAAAGGAGATGATTGAGGCCAATCTACGACTGGTAATCTCCATCGCCAAGAAATATACCAACCGCGGACTACAGTTCCTCGACCTAATTCAAGAGGGCAATATCGGCCTGATGAAGGCCGTAGACAAATTCGAGTATCGTCGCGGCTTTAAGTTCTCCACCTACGCTACTTGGTGGATTCGTCAGGCGATCACCCGCTCGATTGCAGATCAGGCACGTACCATCCGTATTCCGGTACATATGATCGAGACCATCAACAAGCTCAACCGCATTCAGCGCCAACTACTGCAGGAGATGGGGCGTGAACCAACTCCAGAGGAGCTGGCTGAGAAGATGGAGATCCCTGAGGATAAGATCCGCAAGGTACTGAAGATCGCCAAAGAGCCGATCTCTACAGAGACTCCGATTGGTGACGATGAAGACTCCAATCTTGGGGACTTTATCGAAGATACCAATGTGATACAGCCTGACCAGTCCGCAACCACCATTGGACTCTCTGAAGATGTACAGAACGTACTTTCTGGATTGACCCCTCGCGAAGCCAAGGTACTGCGCATGCGCTTCGGTATCGACATGAATACCGACCACACACTGGAAGAGGTCGGTAAACAGTTTGACGTTACCCGTGAGCGTATCCGTCAGATTGAGGCCAAGGCACTACGTAAGCTGCGCCACCCTTCTCGCTCTGATAAACTAGAAAGCTATCTGGATGCAAATTAATACTTAGTAATAAAAATCGGGCCTATAGCTCAGCTGGTTAGAGCAGGGGACTCATAATCCCTTGGTCCTTGG
>JABGQL010000064.1:19633-34100 GCA_018648825.1 Gammaproteobacteria bacterium | reverse complement strand
GCATTTTAGAGCGTGTTTTGGATAAGGGGGAGGCGCTTGAGCTGAGGATGGAGGGGTTTACCGACAAGCTTGCAGAGATTGAAGAGGCTCGTACCAAGCTGGATGAACGTATTACCCGGATGGAAGAGACTTGGAGGCGGCAGTTCAATGCAGTCAACACCTTGATGGGGCAAATGACCTCTACTGGCACGTTTCTTGAAAATACCTTTAAAGCCATGAATGGCGGCAATGATTAACCAAACACTATTTTTAAATTACAATAAAGCGGAGAGACAGCAATGAGAAATCGAGCAAAAATGGCACTGAATCAGTATCGTGATGTCAGTATCAACAGTACAGTAACCGAGGCAAGCCCACACCGTCTGGTGCAGATGATGTATGAAGGGGCGTTGAGCCGAATTTTTAAGGCCAAAGGGGGAATGGAGCGTGCCGACATTAAACTGAAGGGCGAGCAGATTAGTCAGGCCATCGCTATCGTCGACTCACTGCGTGCCAGCCTCAATACCAAAGAGGGTGGCGAGATGGCTGAGAACCTCTGGTCACTATATGACTACATCACCCGTCGTCTCGTCATTGCCAACAGCCAGAACAAAACCGAGATCCTGGATGAGTGCGCCAGCCTGCTAGGGCAGGTCAAAGAGGCGTGGGACCAAATTCCACCTAAATTCCATCGCGCCAGCAAACAGGAACTACGTCAAAGTGCGGTTGCAGGATAAGGAGAGCACCATGGCTGAACTACGAGAAATTCAGTATCTTACGGATGAGATGCTAACGTGTGCAGAGCAAGGGGAGTGGGATCTGTTGATTGATATGGAGCAGACCCGCGGCAAGAAGATTGTTGAGCTGTTTGAACCCATTAAAAAGGAACGCCCATCAACGCTACTGTTGAAATGGTATGAGGATCTTAAGCAGAAAGATCGTGAGATCAAAATGCTCTGTGAGGTACGTAAGTCAGAGTTGATGAAAAATATGGGACAGTTCAATCGAGGAAAGCAGGTCTCGGCAGCGTATACCTCGGCCTGATGACGCTATTGAAGCTCCTCTTAGGAGTGCTACTGATACTCAGCTCGCCTCTATTGCAGGCTGTTTGTAGTCCTGATCAGGAGCCGATTACGGTTGTTTTATTGTTGCCTCTTGCCGAAGGGAGTACCCCCTTTGGTCAATCGCTGCTGGATGGCTTTATTGCGGCAGATGATGAGGTGGTTGATTCAGCGTGTGAGGTTAACCTCCGCTATCTCAATACAGAAGAGGAGAGCACAACCTTTATTCAGCAGTGGTATCGAGCGCTGGAGCTGGAGCCAGAGCTGTTGATTGGGCCTCTCTTGGAGCAGCACCAACAGCAGTTGGTGGATCTCAGTGTGATCGAGTTGCCAGAAAATACAACATGGCTCTATCCTGGAGAGCCTACCCATTTGCCTGTCTCTCAGAGTGAGCAACTGCTCACTTTTTCTATCAGTTGGCGAGAGCAGCTGAGAAACCTGCTTGAGTATGGCTGGGACCAAGGGCAGCATGATATTGTGTTGTTACTGCCAGACAGTGATTTAGGTCGGAAAATTGCAGATGCCACTGTATTGGTCTGGGAGACAAAAGGCGGTGTTGTCACTGCTGTTGCCCATTACGGAAAACGCTTTAGCACTTTGAATCAAGCGATGCGCCAGTTGATCCGAGAGAGCCGTGGTTCATTTGACGTGTTGTTAACATTAGCTAATGATCAACAGTTAAGAATGCTGCGTCCATTGATGAGCTATCATAGTCGTGAAGAACCCATCTACAGCCTGATGCCGCCAGTTGGCGAGCGGGGGTTGAAAAAAGATCTGCAAGAGATCTACTTTCCCATGCATCCAGCCTTACTGGAGCGTAGTGATCCAGGTTTTGAAGTAGATGATTTTCTGCTGCAGGTTGAGAATGTCGGATTTGACTTGATGATGTTGACGCGAACTGGTGAATGGCAGCAGCTGCAGAAAAAAGGCTCATATTTGGGGCGTTCAGGCCGTTATACTATCGAAGACAGGCAGTTAATACGTACGTTTTGTATTGCGGTTAGTGATAAAAAACGCCCCGTGCTGCACTGGTGCCCACAATCTGAAGAGATTCAAGAGTTCGGGCTGTAATTTGAGCAAAGAGGTTTTGACAGTGGTTGATGCTAAACGTATAGTAAGCCATTAATTTTCGGGTTTTCTAAATAAGGATTTATTGGGAAATGACAAAGATACTTGCGGTTGATGATTCACCTTCATTGCGACAGATGGTTGCATTTACCTTGAAAGGTGCGGGTCATGATGTTTCAGAAGCCTCTGATGGTGTTGAGGCATTGGGCATCGCAAGAGGCCAAGCATTTGATCTGGTGATCACTGATATCAACATGCCGAATATGGATGGGTTGCAGCTGATCGCAGAGCTGAGAAAACTACCCAACTTTAAATTTACCCCAATCCTCTGTTTGACCACAGAATCATCCGATGACAAAAAGCGTCAAGGTAAAGAGGCGGGAGCAACAGGGTGGATTGTGAAGCCATTTAGCCCTGAGAAACTGTTGGCTACGATGAGCCGGGTTTTGTGAGTACGATTGCATTTGATACCCACCGTTTCATTAAAATACTGGAAGGTGCTGGGTTTAATGAGAAGCAGGCAGAGGCCGTAGCAGAAGCGGTTTCACATGCGCATGTAGAGGCAGAGATAGCATCAAAAGCAGACCTTAAAGAGTTAGAGTATCGTTTGATTATCAAACTAGGGGCAATGATGGTAACTGCTGTTACTGTCGTAGCTGTCCTCGTTAAGTTGCTTTAAAAACTGCTACGCCAGTTCAGCAATACGCCCCAGTACAGCATCAGCCAGCTCCTCTGGGTGCCATTTTGGAATCAGCTGATTGGCTCCCACCTTAAGCCCCATCTGCTCACTGAATGAGCCACTCAATGAAGTGTGCAGCAGAATATAGAGCGCATTGAGGTCGGGGTCTTCACGAATCTTACGCGTCAGGGTGTAGCCATCCAGTTCAGGCATCTCAATATCTGAGATGACCATTGCCAGCGGGTTGCGTTTCAGCTCTCCAGAACTAGCCCACCCCTCCAGTGTAGCCAGTGCCTCCCGACCATTAACCACTTCGGTAAAGTCAACACCCAGCCGTTTTAACGTATCTGTAGCTTGCTTGCGTGCGATAGAAGAGTCATCGGCCAGTAGAATGTGATAAGGCTTTCCGTCTGCACGTTTTGGGGCACGACCATGGTCGCCGGAGTATTCTGGTGGGGTGATAATTTCGGCTAGAATTTGCTCTACATCGAGAATCTGAACCAAATTTCCATCCACCTTAGTGACGGCGGTGAGGTGGTGGTCGCTACCTGCTGCATTGGGGGGGGGGAGGATTTTCTCCCAATCCATATGGATGATGCGGTCTACAGACTCAACAACAAACCCTTGGGTTGATTCGTTGAATTCAGTGATGATGGTATTGCTGGAGTCTATCTCTTCAACTGGAGGGAGGTCGATGGCAACACTCAGGTCCAGAATAGGGATGGTTTGACCGCGTTGGTCAATCATGCCAATCATCGAATTGTGAGTGCGTGAGATCCCTGTGATCTGTGGGGTGTGCAACACCTCTTTGACCTTGAAGACGTTGATTCCAAACTGCTGTCCACCTGTCAATGTAAAGAGTAGCAACTCTAATCGATTGCTGCCGGCCAGCTGGGTACGGTCATCGATATTCTTTAGAAAGCTGGCTTTTTGGCTACTCATAATTCTTTTGATCTGATGGAGGTGAAGTTAAAAGGGGGATTATGCCTTGTGCAGTATATGGCTGCCCTGTTTTCTGGTCTCTACCCCTTTTTTGGAGTAGGTGGTGCTGTTTCGGTTGCCTGTTTGACCGCGTAAAATAGCCAGCCCATTGTCGGCATAACGTTTTTTCAGGTTGATGGTTGCGCCGTTGGTCTCATTCAGCTGCTTACAGGCTTTTGCGCCGTCCAGTAGTGTTTCCCACTGCTGTAATAGTTGCCCTGTTGGGTCAACGGCTTGAATCAGTTTGACTAAACGCTGCTCTGGTTCTGCTTGGTTATACTGCTGGGCAAGGGTGTTGAGCTGGTTTTGTGTGGTGGCCATCTGCTGGGCCAAATCCTCTTTCTGTTGGATAACAGACATCATCTGCACAGAGTCATTCTCCAACAGAAGCTGTTGCTCCTGTTCGAGTAGGCTCTTCAGTCCGGTAGTGAGGTGCTGCTGATTGAGAATCAGCGCAGAAAGTTGTGCTGCGAGGTTGGTCTCGCTCATTATGGAATCAGACCTCCAAGGTTAGGTCGTGGTTGCTAAAATCAGTGCTTACTGTTTCTATCATATTCGTGGAGTAATTTTTCCATACCAATCAGCTTGTCTGCAACGAAAACTTCATCAATTTCAAAGTCACCATTCTCAATGGCTTTCTTGATCTCTTCAACGCGCTTCGACTCCACAACTGGGAGCTTGCCCATTTGACTGCTGATTTTTTTCAAGTTGGCAGCAGCATCCGTCATACTGACGGTCTCTGCGACAGCGCTTTTCCCTGTCTGTTGCTGCTGAACGCTCGGTTCGGTACGCCCTACAGTGGGTTGCCGATTCTCATTTGTGACCTGTGAAGGTCTGCTGTGAGTTAAACTGTTTACATCAATGGCCATTGCTGGAACCTCTCTAGTATCTGCGGAGTAATGGAAACACATTCTGAAAGGTTAATCAAAGTGTTGTCACCATATTACCGTCGGATGTTTGGCGAGTATCGCCGCTTTCAGATAGATTAGCGGCAGCTAATGGCCAATCTTTAGGGAAAACGAGGAAAAAATCATTTTTTACTTCACAAAAATCGTGCGAGTTCTCTAGCGTTTTGTTATATCATCGCTTTCCAGATATGCAAGTAGATAACCTATTGACAAGTAAAGTGCGTTTCTGGATTGTAAGCCTGTTGTTTGGGCTCACTTTCTGTGAAGCAAGTTTTGCAAAAGAGAAAGCCGTTCCCCCCCACTCTCTGGGAGAGATCTATGCGGAAGTGCGGGATTTTCTTCAGCAAGATCAAGGTGGAGAGGGGGTGACTATTGATGTGTTGCCTCTGGACTCACGCCTGCGCCTGAAGGCTTGTGACGTTCCGCTATCGTTAGATTATCAACGTGCGCGTAGCCGCAGTGGAAAGTCCATCATTCAAGTGCGTTGTTCTGGGGTAAAGCCTTGGAGAATCTTTGTTTCCGCAGTGGTTCGTAAGGTGCAAAATGTTGTAGTGACGGTAGCTCCGATCCTTAAAGGAGAACGGGTAACGGAAGAGAGTCTTGCCTTTGAAGAGCATGATCTCTCTCGCTTGCGACAGGGATATTTTGAGAAAAAAGAGCAGTTAAAAGGGAAGTTTGCCCAACGCTCTATTCAGGGTGGGGTGGTACTTACGCCAAAAATGCTCTTTATTCCCAACTTGGTTGATAAAGGGGATCAGGTCACGATTCTGTTCCAACAAGGAGATTTAAAGGTTCAGATGAAGGGTGTTGCCATGGAAAACGGGTATCGTGATGGGAAAATTCGGGTTAAAAATAGCTCTTCAGGCAAGATGGTTGAAGGGGTTGTAACTGCACCAGGACGGGTGCTGGTTACCAATTAGAACAGTGAGGGAGTGGGTAGACGATGGTACGTGATGGGTTGAAACCGGGAGGCCGAGAGGCAAGCGCTGGAAATCGGGCACTGTTGATTGATGCGCAGGAAGTTCATGCACAGAGCTTGCTCTCGATTCTCGGTTTTATCGAGTGGGGTGAGTTGGAGTGGGTCTCTACAATGGAAGAGGCTGCAGCTCGTATGCAAGAAGAGTCTTTCTCGCTACTCTTCACGGGGGCGTGTGATGGTTTAGAGAGAGATGAACTTTACCGTCAGTTACGGCAAGAGGATGAGTCCGTTCCCTTACTATTTCTGATCGATGGTGTGGATGAGGCGGATGAATCGTTGCCAGGTACCCTTGCAGACGGCGTATTGGGCACCCTTGCGATGCCCATTAAGCAGACGCAATTAATCACCCAGTTAGAGCAGGCTGCGGCCTACAATAAACGTCGCAAAAATCGCGCTGCACGTCGGGATGTAAGCGGTCTGTTCCCTGAGATGATTGGTAACAGTGCAGCGATGAACCGAGTGCGCCAATTGATGGCGCAAGTGGCTGACTCAGGGGCCAATGTACTGATCTTAGGGGAGTCTGGCACCGGTAAAGAGGTGGTTGCGCAGAGTCTTCATCGCCATTCACGACGCAAAGGGAACGCCTTTGTGCCCATCAACTGTGGCGCAATCCCTGCTGATTTGCTGGAGAGTGAGCTGTTTGGTCACGAGAAGGGGGCCTTTACCGGAGCGATCTCTTCACGCAAAGGGCGTTTTGAGTTGGCTGAGGGTGGCACCATCTTTCTCGATGAGATTGGAGATATGAGTCTGCCTATGCAGGTGAAGCTGCTGCGTGTACTGCAAGAGCGGATTTTTGAGCGGGTGGGGGGGGTCAAGAGTATCCAATCGAATGTACGGGTGATGGCGGCAACCCACCGTAATCTAGAAAATAATATAGAAGAGGGGAAATTCCGCGAAGATCTCTACTATCGCCTCAATGTATTTCCCATTGAGTTGCCCCCATTAAGGGAGCGTCAGGGAGATATTGGGGTTCTGGTCGACTCGATCAGTGTGCGTCTAGAGGCTGAGGGACGCCCCATCTCTAAGGTGATGCCGAGTGCAATCTATGCGCTCTCACAATACCACTGGCCGGGTAATGTCCGAGAACTCTATAATTTGGTTGAGCGTTTAGGCATTCTCTTTCCTGAAGAGGAGGTGGAGGCGTTGGATCTGCCAGAGCGTTACTTCCCGGATGACCTTGATTTGCCAGAGTTGGAGGACGATTATGCACCTGAACCAGAGGCCGATTTGCCACTGATCCCCGCAGAAGAGGCCAACAGCTTTGAGCAAGAGCCTATTTTGCCATCGGATGGGTTAGACCTGAAGAGCTACCTCTCCTCGCTGGAGGAAGATCTGATACGGCAGGCGCTGATTGAGTGTGATGGGGTGGTTGCGCAAGCGGCTAAGCTGTTGAATGTGCGGCGTACTACCTTGGTTGAGAAGATGAAAAAGTATGATCTCAGCCGCAAAGATGTCTGAGGGCCAAAACAGCATTGAGATGAGCAGTATTGAGGTAACGCCGAGCGTTATCGCAGAGATTCCGCAGGACCCGCAGTTGCAACAGCAGCGCCTTCAGGAGTTAGAGAGCGCTTTTGTTGAGTTTGCGAAAATGTCAGAGGGGCTGGAGGCCTCTTACCAAGCGCTGCAAGATCAAGTCTCTGACCTGACTGAAGAGCTGGCAGCTGCTCGCAGTGAGCGGCTCAAACATCTGCAGGAGAAGGAGAAGATTGCCAACCAGCTGGCGCAGTTGTTGGATGCGCTGCCAGGTGGTGTGGTGGTGGTTGATCCCCAAGGGGTGATTCAGACCGCAAACCCTGCCGCGCACCTCTTTTTTGAGGGAGAGTTGGAGGGGATGCCTTGGCAACAGGTACTGGATCAAAATCAAGAGCCAGAAGAGACAGCCCTAGAGAAGGATCTGGTACTGAAGGATGGCCGTATTCTAGAGCGCTCCAGCAGTCATGCCGGCCAAGAGGAGGAGATTCTACTTTTTAGTGATGTGACTGAGACTCGAAAGTTGCAATACAGCATGAATCAAAACAGACGCTTAGCCTCTATGGGGGAGATGGCAGCATCATTGGCGCACCAAGTTAGAACCCCACTGGCCGCTGCGTTGCTCTATGTGGCCCACTTGGAGAAGAGTGAACTCAGTGATGAGAAACGGTTGCAGGTCTCTGCAAAGCTACGTTCCCGCCTGCACCACCTGAATGGCCTGATTAAAGATATGCTCCACTATGCGCGAGGAGGTAGCTCTGGTGATGAAGAGATTGAGGTTTCTGGTTTTGTAGAGGCACTACAACAGACTCTGGAAGAGGAGATTAAACGCACTCTGAAAGGAAAATTTCAGGTGGATCTACAGTTAGAGCCAGCGAGCTGTTTTGTAGGAAACCGAGACGCACTGCTCACCTCCCTGCAAAATTTAGTGAATAATGCGATGGATGTGACCGAAGGTGCCGTTAATATCACTTTCCGTATGTTGTCGGTTGAGGGGGGAGGTATCGAGATGCAAGTGGTGGATGATGGCCCCGGTATTCCAAAGGCGATGCAGGAGCAGATCTTTGAACCGTTTTACACCAGTCGTGCCAGAGGCACGGGTCTTGGGCTGGCTGTCGTTCAGGCCGTTGCCGATGCACATGGTGGAGAGGCGCGGGTAGAGTCGGTAGAAGGGGAGGGGGCGCTGTTTGCGATTCGTCTGCCAGCAAAGACCCGTGCGGAATTTGTTGCTGGAAGTGATTAGACCAGAGATTGAATAGTTGAGTTGTGTGATAATAGAGTGGCTGTAGAGTGACTGTTTTTTAGTGAAGTAAATTGAAAAGGATGATTGGATGTTGATAGATCGTGTGCAGTATCGTTATGGATTGATTCTTGGACTGCTGTTATCACTCTGTTCTCTGACCGTTGTGGCAGAGGATGAGGAGGAGCCACCCGTTCCAATTAGTGAATATATGGTGCTGAGTAAAGAGCCGTTTAAGGTTAATCTCAGTGGTAAAGGGGAGCATGTTATGGTGCTTCATGCGCAGGTCTACCTGATTACCCAGCGGGCGAAAGATGGTGTCAAACTGCATCTTCCCAAGATCCAAAATGATGTACTGGAGTTGCTCGGAGAGCAGAGCTTCAAGAACATGAAAAAGACCAAACATAAGAAAAAACTGCGTAAGAAGGTGCTCAAGCTGATTCGCAAAGTGATGGCTGATCGGGAGATTCTGGATAAACCAGCCAAGCAGGAAGAGATTGCAGAAGTGATCTTTACCCAAGTGCTGCTGCAGTAACTTAACGGAAAAGGGGGCGTTATGAGCCATTCAAAGGTATTGATTGTAGAGGATGATCCAGATTTGCGGGAGGCGCTGGTTGATACACTGGAGCTTTCTGATTTTGAGGTGATGGCCACAGAAAATGGCCATGAGGCGCTGGAGTGGATCGAGAAAGAGGAGATCGGTATGGTCTTCTCCGATGTGCAGATGGACCACATGGATGGACATACGCTATTAAAAACCATTCGCGCCCGTATGCCCCACCTGCCTGTGGTGTTGATGACGGCCTATGGCACCATCGACAGAGCGGTTGAAGCGATGAATGATGGGGCGGTCAACTATCTGGTGAAACCGTTTGAGGCGGACACCTTGATTGAGGCGGCAGAGCAGTATATCGATCGCGATGCCAGTTCCGATGACGACTTTATTGCCAATGATGACAAGAGTCGAGAGGTGCGTTCGATGGCTCAACGGGTGGCAGAGAGTGAGGCCACCATCATGATTATGGGAGAGAGTGGTACCGGTAAAGAGGTGCTCTCCCGTTATGTACACAACCACTCCAAGCGCAGTAAAGGCCCATTTGTGGCGATTAACTGTGCGGCTATTCCTGAGAATATGCTAGAGGCGATGCTGTTTGGTTATGAGAAAGGCTCCTTTACTGGGGCTTATAAATCCAGTGCCGGTAAGTTTGAGCAGGCACAAGGGGGAACCATACTGCTGGATGAGATCTCGGAGATGGATCTACTGCTGCAAGCCAAGTTGTTGCGTGTGCTGCAAGAGAAAGAGGTGGAGCGTTTAGGGGGAAAGGAGCCTATACCTCTGGATGTGCGTGTGCTCTGCACCACCAACCGAGATATGAAAAAAGAGGTACAGGCAGGCAACTTCCGAGAAGATCTCTACTATCGTCTCAATGTCTTCCCCCTAGCGTTGCCCGCACTGCGTGAACGCCCCAATGATATTGTGCCAATTGCAAAACGGCTGATCGAACGCCATGCGCCCACAGATCAGCCAGTTCCGGTATTGGTGGCAGAGTCGGAAGAGAAACTGCGTGGTGCGCAGTGGCAAGGTAATATCCGTGAATTGGAAAATGTGGTGCAGCGAGCGCTGATTCTGAAACGAGGTAGCGAAATTCTGCCCGGTGACCTGTTGATGGAGATGGGGATTGTGCCGCAGGCGGCAGCGCCTGAAATCATTGAGGTAGCAACCCCCGCTGTTCAGCCCGTCACTGAGGCACCATCGTCACAAGAGGGGGGAGAGGATGATGCATCGGCAGCGGCGCTTTCAGGTAATCTGAAAGAGCGAGAGACACAGATGATTCTGGATGCATTGAAAAGTTGTGCGACCCGGCAAGAGGTTGCAGAGAAGTTAGGTATCAGTCCACGTACTTTGCGTTATAAAGTCGCCCGAATGAAGGATGCAGGGTACGATATTGGATAGTGGTAGCTGCAAGAGCTAATGGCATATTTATTGCTTTATCCTGTATAAATAGATGGCAAAAGCCAAAAAATGGACGATAATAGAGGTGCGGCAGGATGTGTAGTCAACAAATGAATGGAGCGGATCAGTGAATGACTTAGATATGAATCGCCTATTAACGCAGATGCGTACCCTCTCTAGCGAGGTCAAAGGGACCGCATCGACACCTCCGGTATCTGAAACTGGAGCCACAGATGGGCCTGATTTTTCTTCGTTGCTGAAAGATTCTGTAAATAAAGTCAATGAGTTACAGAAAGAGTCAGGTGCAATGAAGACAGCTTTTGAACAGGGTGACCCGAATGCAGATTTAGGTCAGGTGATGGTTGCTGTGCAGAAGGCAGATGTCTCCTTTCAGGCTGCCACTCAAGTGCGTAATAAATTAATTACTGCGTACCAAGAAATCATGAGAATGCAGGTATAATCAGTGTTTTGCTGAATACTTGAAAAGAAGTTTTGAACCCTTATGGCTGAAGAAGATGCAGTGGCTCTGGATGGAAATGATCAACCAGAGGCCCCCAAAGGCCCCCTTGAAAACCTTGCCAGTCTGCCGGTCGCCCGGCAAATTGGGGTTTTGGTCGCGTTAGCGGCAAGTATTGCCATCGGTTTCTGGATCGTACTCTGGTCACAAGAGCCAGATTACGCCATCCTCTTTAATCAAGTGGACCAGCAAGAGGTCACCGAGGTGGTCTCTACTCTAGATACCGCACAAATTCCTTACAAGTTGAATGTGGCAACGGGGGCGATTCAAGTTGAGTCGGGGGAGATCAACCGGGCACGACTGCTGCTAGCCGCTAAAGGGTTGCCCAGAACCGCCGCTACCGGCTTTGACGTGCTGGAGAAGGATGATGGTTTTGGCATCAGTCAATTTCGTGAACAAGCCCGTTACCATCGAGCCATGGAGGGGGAGTTGGCACAGTCAATCGCCTC
This sequence comes from Gammaproteobacteria bacterium, assembly GCA_018648825.1. GTDB lineage: Bacteria > Pseudomonadota > Gammaproteobacteria > Thiopontia. The sequence continues at coordinate 22,815 of JABGQL010000064.1, read as the reverse complement.
CATTCGCAGTGTGCGTTCTGCACGAGTCCATTTGGCGTTGCCTAAACAGTCTGTTTTTGTTCGTAAACGTACCCCCCCCAGTGCATCAGTGGTCGTAGATCTCTATGCGGGGCGTACCTTGGAGAAGGGGCAGGTGGCTGCGGTTGTCCATATGGTCGCCTCCAGTATTCCTAATTTAGAGTCGGGCCAAGTTACCGTAATTGACCAAGCTGGACGCTTGCTGACCTCAAGTGATGATAATGAGGTGGCACTCTCTACTAATCAGCTCGACTATGTGCGCAATCTAGAAGGGAGCTACGTGCAGCGTATTCAGGAGATTCTTGGCCCGATGATGGGCATGGAGAATGTGCGTGCTCAGGTCTCTGCCAAGGTGGACTTTACCTCCATCGAAGAGACGCTGGAGGACTACACGCCAGAGAAAGGGGCGATTCGTAGCGAGCAGCTTAGAGATGAGCGTGCCGGACAGTTGGGTGCAATGGGTATTCCTGGAGCGCTGACTAATAATGCGGATGCACTGGATGATGAAGAGGGAGGCTCTCCTGATGGCTTCAATAACTCCAGTAAGACCCGTAACTATGAGATGGATCGAATGCTGCGCCATAGCAAGAAGGCACCTGGTGTATTGCAGAATATCTCTATTGCGGTGGTTGTGGATGAGCCCTTTGAAGAGGCTGCGGCTCCAGCGGCACCTGCTGAAGGGGCTGAGGCAGATCCCGCAGCTGAGGGTGAAGCGGCCGCTCCTGTTGCACCACCCGCACCGGTACGCAGACCGTTGACGGAGGCTGAGATGGAGAAGATCCGATCTTTGGTGAAGAACGCAGTGGGCTTTGATGAGCAGCGTGGTGATAGCTTAACGGTGACCAGCGCCGCATTTCATGTGGAGAAGGTTGAGCCACTACCGGAGATACCCATTTGGGAGCAGTCTTGGTTTGCTCCGTTGGCTAAGCAGGTCTTTGCTGGATTGGTGGTACTTTCATTGATCTTTTTTGTACTCAAGCCGATGGTGGGAGGCTTGATGCCGCAGGTTGCAGTTGCAGGTGCTGATGGAGGCAGTGGCATAGCGGGCAGTGGAGGTGCTGCCGGTGCTGCGGGTGTAGCGGGTGCGACAGGTGAAGATGGGGTAGACGGTGAGAGTACAGTGGATGAAATTTTGGATGGAGAGGTGCCCTTGGGATATGAAGAACGTTTGAAGGCGGCACAAAAAATGATTAATGATGAGCCGGATCTGTCATCGCTAGTGCTGAAAAACTGGTCAGCTGTTGCAGAAGAGAGGGAGGTATAGATATGGCCGATGAGTCAGATATCTCTCGTTTTTCAGGTATTGAGCGGACCGCAGTTTTATTGATGGCTGTGGGAGAAGACTCTGCGGCAACCATTCTAAAGAATATGGACCCGCCAGAGGTTCAAGAGCTTGGACTGGCGATGTCTCAGCTGAAAAATGTTACAACAGATGAGCTGCGAGGCGTGCTGGGGGCATTTATTAAGGATACTCAGGGTATCACTGCAATGGGGATGAACTCGGATGACTATATCCGTAATGTTCTCTCCAAGACTATGGGGGCAGACAAGGCCGATAGCCTGTTAAACAGGATGAGTCTTGGCGCTAATAAAGGGCTGGAGGCGCTGAAGTGGATGGATGCAGGTGCAGTTAGTGAGATGATTCGTACCGAACACCCACAGGTTATTGCCGTAGTGCTTAACTTTTTGGAAAGTGAGCATGCTGCTGCAGTGATAGATGGTTTCCCAAAACGGCTGCAGACCGATGTAATGTTGCGTCTTGCCTCTGCCGAGGGTATTCAGTCGGAGGCATTGGTTGAGTTGAATAATGTATTTGATAAAGTGGCCAACTCCAGTGGGCACGCCTCTAATGAAGTGGGTGGTGTCTCCACGGCGGCTAATATTCTCAACTTTGTTCAAGGTGGTATTGATCAAGATATTCTTGCCGGTATTGAAGAGGTTGATCCTGATCTGCGTCAAGAGATTGAAGATAAGATGTTTGTCTTTGATGATCTGGTTAGTGTGGATGATCGTGGTATTCAGGCTATGTTGCGTGATATTCCAACCGAGAAACTGGCAATGGCGCTCAAGGGTGCGGATGATGGAGTCAAGGATAAATTTATTGGCAATATGTCTAAGCGTGCTGCGGACATGATGGTGGAGGATATGGAGGTGATGCCTCCGATGAAACTTAGCGAAGTAGAGGCGGCACAGAAAGATATTATTGCTGTGGCCAAGAAGTTGGCAGAGGATGGCACTATCGCCCTAGGTGGTGCGGGTGGTGAGGAGTACGTCTGATGCAGTGTGCAAAGAAAAGCATCGTCTCATTGATTCGTAGTGATCATAACCTCTCGGCAACAGCTTGGGAGGCCCCAGATATCCATGCAGCAGCAGAGTTGGTGCCGCAAGAGCCAGAATTGACGCCAGAAGAGATTGCGCTGCAACAGGCGTATGAAGAGGGGTTGGCAAAAGGGCATGCAGAAGGTTTTGAGAAGGGGCGACAAGAGGGGTTTGATACAGGACGGAATGAAGGGTTGCAGCAGACTCAAGAGCAGGGACGTCAGCAGCAAGAGCTATTTCAGCAACAGGCAGCAGAGACCCTTAGTGAGCTTGAAGCGTTAGCACGTGCACTACAAAGTCCGCTAGAGAGCCAGCTGGATGAGACCGTAAACCATGCGATTGCCACCTTGGTGGTTCAAATCTCCCGTCAAGTGGTCAAGAATGAGCTCTCTATTAAGCCAGAGCATATTGTTACCGTGGTGAATGAGCTCTTCCAGAAGCTGCCAATGACCGAACGTGAAGTCCGTTTTCACCTGCACCCCGAAGATAAAGAGCTGCTGGAGTCAGAGACCCAGATGAATACCAATGGTTTTCAATGGCTGTTGGAGTCTGATGAGACAATAACCCGTGGTGGTTGTCATGTTGAGTCACATAACTTCAGCGCTGATGAGCGTGTTGAACAACGGCTCGAGCAAGCGGTTCTGAAGGTGTTTGGTGAGTTCCCAGAAGATGCGTTAGAGTCATCGCAGAGTGACCTTCCTGATAAAGAGGCTTCTGAAACAGAGGCAGCTCAAGGTGAGTCGCAAGAGCAAGAATCCCAAGAGCCTGCCGCTGAAGCCCCAGTTGATGAAGCACCCTCTCAAGCAGTAGAAGGTGAGGAACCGATGCAAGAGGTGGCAGCAGAT
>JABGQL010000064.1:9545-19533 GCA_018648825.1 Gammaproteobacteria bacterium | reverse complement strand
GAGGTGTAATGGCCTTTCAGCAAGGCGCACGCCTACAGCAGACACTAGAGCGCCTTAATCAGCGTGCAGAAGAGCAGGTCGAGCCGGTTATCAAGGGGCGACTGCGGCGTATGGTAGGGTTGACGCTGGAGGCGGTCGGTTGTCAGGCGCCTTTGGGAGGGCGCTGTATGATTGAACTGGATGATGGCTCTCAGGCTGAGACTGAGGTGGTGGGATTCAATGATGAGAGTCTCTATCTGATGCCTGTAGGTGATATCCATGGGGTAACCCAAGGTGCCTATGTGGTACCCAGCAGCAAACAATTTCAAATCCCGGTCGGTGATGGACTACTGGGGCGCGTGGTAGATGGTGCGGGTAATCCGATTGATGGTCGGGGCCCTATCGATGCCTTTGAGTACCGCTCCTTGAATGGTAAGCCTGTCAACCCACTCAACCGAGCGATTATCAGTGAGCCGCTTGATGTCGGTATTCGAGCGATCAACTCTCTACTCACCGTAGGCAAAGGGCAACGTATTGGCCTCTTTGCGGGTAGTGGTGTGGGCAAGAGTGTACTGCTGGGGATGATGACCCAATCCACCGCTGCAGATGTGGTAGTGGTTGGATTGATCGGTGAACGTGGACGTGAGGTGCAGGAGTTCATCCAGAAAATTTTGGGTGAAGAGGGGATGCGACGAGCTGTTGTGGTGGCAACCCCCGCAGATGACTCTCCCTTGATGCGTATGCATGGGGCTATGTTGACCCATACCATTGCCGAATATTTTCGAGACCAAGGTAAAGATGTGCTGATGCTGCTCGATTCACTGACCCGCTTTGCCATGGCGCAACGTGAGATTGGCCTCTCTGTCGGTGAACCTCCTGCAACCAAAGGGTATCCCCCCTCGGTGTTTGCCAAGTTACCTAAGTTGGTTGAGCGAGCGGGCATGGGTGGAGAAAAAGGGGGCTCTATTACCGCCTTCTATACCGTACTGGTTGAAGGTGGAGACCATGATGAACCGATTGCCGATGCCGCCCGTGGTATTCTCGATGGACACTTTGTGCTCTCTCGCGATATTGCCGCCAGTGGTCGATATCCAGCGCTGGATGTGGAGTCCTCGGTCAGTCGTGTGATGAATGATATCGTCTCTCCAGAACATGAGCAGCTTGCACGTCACTTCAGGCAGATCTATGGGCGCTATACCCAGAATGAAGACCTGATCAGTGTGGGGGCCTACCAGCAAGGCAGCGACCCACGGATTGATGAGGCGATCAACTACCACCCGCTGATGAATGAGTTTCTCAGTCAACAGCGTGGAGAGGCGGCAGACATTTCCAGCAGTATTACTACACTAGTTCAGCTGTTCCAGAGCCAGCAGCAGAACCAAGCTAACGCAGGCTAACAGCTATGGCACAGCGTAACCGGGCCAATCGACTCGATAGCGTAATCCGAATTGCCGAAGATGAAGAGAAAAAGGCCTTTGCAGATCTAGGTAAATGTCGTGAGGAGATCCAGGGGCAAGAGCAAAAACTCGAAGAGCTGGTCGAGTATCGTGAAGAGTACTATCAAGATGTACGCCAGCCTGGGGAGTCTGCGATGATTCAACGGGTCCAGAACCGCTTCGCTTTTCTACAGAAGCTGGAACAGGCGATTGATGGGCAGCGCAAACAGGTCTCTGCTTGGGGTGAACAGGAGGCACGCCTACAGCAGGTGTGGATGGAGAAGCGAATTCGTTGTCGTGCATTGAATAAAGCCACAGAGAAACGGCAGGCACAGCAGCAGCGAGAAGAGCGTCAGCGAGAGCAGAAGCAGACCGATAGTTTGGTGCAAAATCAGAAAAATTAGCCCTGAACAGATAATTGGTACGTAGGTTGCATTTAACTCTTCCAGTAACCCTTCTTAACTGAGGAAAAATAGATGGAAGCTGCAATGAATTCGCTACTGGCGACCCCCAAACAGGCACAAACAGGTGCTGCATCACTCACTGGAGACCTGTTCTCCATTGATTCTGGAAAAATCTCCCTTAAAGGTACAGACAATGACTCCTTTTCAGGGATGTTGAAGGAGAAGATGGGGAGCAAAGAGGCCTCTCATAATGACCGCGAGCGGAATGAATTGCCAGCTGGTGGCAAAGATGACTCTTCTATAGCGGAAAAGAGAAATGAGTCTATTAATGAAGGGAAAGAACAACAGGCGAAAGAGAGACAGGAGAGTACAGAACAGAGAGAAGAGCAGAAAACTGCCGATCAGCGTTCTAGTGAAGAGGGTGATTCTGAAAAGAACTCTAATCAAGAGTCAAAAGAGGAGTCTGAAAAGAGAGCCGATTCGGAAGGGCCTGAATCTGATGAGGCCTCTGTTGATGATGCAGATGCAGAGGAGGTGCTTCTGGGTGAACTGTTAGCCACTGAAGAGCCTCCTGCTGTTGAGGAGCCGCCCACTGCTGAAGAGACGATGTTGGCTATACAGCAACCAGCCTCTGAAATAGTGGCACCACAGGTGGCGGCGGCACAACAGGCAGTGAAAGAGAAGAGCGTTGAGTTAGATGAAGCCCTGTTGGAAGAGGAGATGCTTGCCAAGGCGGCAGCTGGGGAGGGGCGAGGGCGTACCCCTAACCTGCCGCCAGAGCTGCAGAACAAACAGCAGATGAATGAAGAGATTAACTTCAAGAATGCGATGAATATGCTAAAAGAGCAGCAGGCTGCAGGGGCCTTTGCAGGAGAGCTGGCACAAGCCAGTCAGGTGGCTGAAATGAGTGCCACCTCTGGCTCTACCATGAACTTAGCCTCTGGCTTTGATCCACTTAGCTCTACCGACCGAACGGGGCAGGTTAAAGGGATGACGGTACCGCCACAATCGAGGCAATGGTCCTCTGAACTGGGTGACCGTATTCTGTTTATGGCAGGAAAAAAGATTCAGTCTGCTGAGATTCGCCTCAATCCACCCAATTTAGGGCTGTTAGAGGTCAAGTTAGCCGTGAATGGAGATCAGGCGCAACTGGTTTTTCAGAGTGGAAATGCAGCAGTACGGGATGTGTTGGAGTCCTCAATCCCTCGAATCCGTGAAATGCTAGAGCAGAGTGGGATCACACTGACGGATGTCAATATTAGTGACCGTCAGAAGCCGGGAGCAGAGCAGTCTGCAGATGGTGACAAAGATAAAAACCGCAATGGCTCTTCAATGAATGGAACGGGTCAAGGATTTGATGAAGATGAGGTAGTACCTATTTCCACCATGGCAGTCGATCGAATCGGCTTGGTCGATTACTATATCTGATCTGGAATCGGTGTAGTTACTCCTTCCGCTATGTGGGATGAGTAGTTATGAGTTGACTATAGAAGGGGGTGGGTGTGATAGAAGGGATGAATGATCAGCAGATCATTGCCTTGGTTGTGGTGTTGACAGCTACGCTATTGGCGGCGATCGGATATTTAATGATGCGCCTTGGGCGAACCACGGCAGCGTCTGCTGCAGCCTCTGTTGAAGTGGCAGTGGTGGATGGTCGTTATGAGGCTCTGTCGGCACAGTTGTCTACCGTAGCGGTAGAGCGTGGTGCGCTGCAGCAGTTGGCACAACAGAGTGATACAGAGATAGCGGCTTTCCTGCAACGTATTGTGCAGCGTATTGAGGCATTAGAGTTGGAGGCACAGAGCCCTCCTCCTGAGCCTGTCGTGAGTGTGCCACAGCCCCCCATTTTTAACCAAGAGCGACTGAATCAGCTGGAGACAGAGCTGATGGTATTTCAGCGTGGTTTAGGTCGGGTGGGGGAGAAGGTCTCTCCCTTGACAGGAAAGCTGGATGAGATTCAGCAGCTGCTCTCAACCAACTCAATAGATGGGCAGAACTCACAGCAGAGTGATGAACAGGTTTCCGGTTGTGTGAATAATCTTCAACAGCTTTCGACGATGGTCAGTGATGCCTCTGAAGAGATTGCCAAGGCGGGAGAGCAGGTTCATCGTCTGGAGGTGGGTAGTGATAATGTGGGCGGGGTGTTAGATGGTATTGGAGAGATTGCAGAGCAGACCAATCTGTTGGCACTCAATGCCGCCATTGAAGCCGCGCGTGCAGGTGACCAGGGGCGTGGCTTTGCTGTAGTTGCAGATGAGGTGAGAACCCTAGCACAACGTAGTCAGGACTTTACCGGAGAGATTCGAGAGCAAGTTGAGACCTGGAAAGAGATCTCCAGCGAGGCGATGGTTGCGGCAAACTCCAGCCGTGAAAAGATGTCTCAGGGGTTGGTTCAGCTGCAAACGTTCAGTCAGTCTCTACATATGGCTGCGGCTGCGGCTGCAGAAGCTAGGGGAGAGGATGAGAGTTGTCGTACGCTGCTAGAGCAGCCGCTGCAGCAGCTTGTGGCAATAGCCTATGAGCTGCAGTTGGAGTTAGATCAACTGCAGTAGTCCTTCAAACCTACCAAGAGCGCACTACATCAGTTGGGCTAATCCCCAATGTTTCAGCGTCAATATCGGTCATTCCTGAGGCACGGGACTCTGAAACTTGGGTAATCTGCAGTGTGCCAAGTATATTGAGTGGGTTACCTTTCTCTACAATCACCAGACGATCTCCAGAGTGAATGCCTGCATTACGGCCTACCGGCAGGGTGATAACCGTGCCTTGAATACTCTGAATGGAGGTGACCATGGGCTGGCAGGAGAGCTGCTCCACCAGCTCACGTGTCTGGCTGTTGATCAACTGTTGAAAGCCGCCCCCAGTTTCTGTACCCAGAAAGGCGTGGCTACCGACGCGATTATTACGACCGACATAGGTTGTACCCAGCAGGCTTACTCCCCCCTGTTGTCGGCTGATAGATTCACCGCTCTCTCCCTCATAGAGAGTAGTCTGAATCTCCAGATGGCGATTTTGTACCCTCTCTTGAATCATCCCGATAAAGGAGGAGATGCTTTTCATTGGCCCGCTCTCAGAGAGGTCACCTACGCCGTCAAGTCCGGCCTGCTCTAGTGATCCTGCCGCGATAAATTGAACGCCACTCTGCCTAGCCAGTTGCTGCACCTGCTCCTGCCGCTCCTCGTAGCTATTGGCCTGTATCGCATACTCACTTAAATCTACAGCCTGTAGAGAGGGGGTGCGGTTGATCTGGTGAATCAACATCTGTGCTAAGCCTTGCTCAACACCTCGCAGATCACTGCTATCTTGCAGGGCATGGTTGCTGAATTGGGTTACGCCAATGCGTTTATTGTGTACCAGTGCAGTGGGTGAGCCACAGTTCAGTGGATTGTCGCTGACATCAGCAGAGATGCGGACATAGTAGACTCCATCCTCTTCCCACTCCTGCAACATATGCACTTTTCCAACCTTGCCTTGTGTACGGATACGGATGGTATCGGAACGGACAGAGAGGTTGTTCATAATGGTGTCGGAGGTGACTTGTGCACCATTTTCCAGACTGGCCTGATTCATTGCATCCAGTGTCGCCAGATAGCGAGCTGTGGAGAGATCATTGTGGCGAATCGGGGACTTCCCTTCTGAGGTGAGGAAGGTGGCGTAAGCAGATTGAGCGAGAAAGGTGGTGGTGAGTAGTGCGGTCAGTGTTTTTTTCATGGAATTCTCAATCAACAGCAGAATGTTAACGGGCTCGATAACTATAAGGCTTGATTGTATTCGATTGTTCCACTGGTTTCATGAGATTACGCTCGATCTGCTGCTGTTGTTTCGTCAACTGCTGCAGCTGGGCATTCAATGCTTCCAGTTGAGCTGGATTCAGTGATGCAGGAGCTGGTGTGAAGGGAGGGATAGCCGCCGCTATGGACTGGGTTTGCTGCTCTGAGAACTGTTGTGTGAGCTGCTCTACCCGCCGTTGAGCGGTCTGTATCTGCTTCTGATTATTACTGATCTGGATGAGTTTTTGTTCGATGAGCTGTATCGCGTCCAACACTGCAGAATTATCTGTAGGTATGTGTGTGGGGCGGTTGGCAATCTGTTTTGTGAGTTTTTTGATCTGTTTTTGTGTACTTAAGGCCTGTTGTTGTTGAACTGTTAGCTGCTCCAGCTGTTGTCCCAGATCATGCAGTGGGGCGGTGTATGCTGCAGTAGAGGGGGGAGTGAGCTTTTGTTCAATGATATGTATCGCCTCTAACACCACAGAATGGTCTGTAGTGGTTTCAGTGGGGCGGTTTACAATCTGTTGTGTGAGTTTTTTGATCTGCTTCTGTGTGCTGAAAGCTTGTTGCTGCTGGAGAGTTAACTGTTCCAGTTGTTGCCCTAAATCATGTAGTGGGGCGGTGTATGTGGTTGCAACAAGGGGGGCTGAAACAGGCCGTGCAATCAACTGTTCAAACTGCTGCTCAAGGTATTGCTGGTTTGCTTGAGCTGTCTGCTGTTGGGTCTGACTCTGCTTTGTAAGGTGCTGTAGCTGGGAGCTCTGTTGAGTGCTCTGCTCTGCTTGTGTGGCAACTGCTATAGTCAACTGTTCCAGTTGTTGGATTACCGACTCTGGAAGGATTGCTGTTACCTCTGGGGGAGGGGCTTGATCTCTTGTCTGTTGGTTTTGGGCTTGTTGGTTCTGGTAAAGCTGTAACAGACCATCCAGCTTGCTGGATAACTGCTCTAGTTTTTGACTCTTTGGGGGTGCTGGGAGTGTGCGCTGGCGGGTAGCAATCAGCTCAATGGTTGCCTGCATCTGTGCCAACTGTTGAGGATCAGCAGAAGGGAGGCGTTCTGAGTTGGCTGGTTTTGCTATAGGTGTTCCAGAGAGCTGAGCAATCTGTTGATTGAGCTGCTCTTGTCCACTACGGACTTCCAGAATTAGTACCGTAAACAGGGTTGCGAGACTGAATAGCCCCACTGTGATAAATAGAATAAGTGAGGTTAATAGTCCTTTGGGTTGTGGTTGGCTCATTGCTTTCGTCAAGCTCCCACCCCCTAGCAGGGGGAGGGACAGGGTAGGGTGTGAACTTAGAGGCCATTGGCGAGATCAAAGAAATCTCTGTCAATCACCATCTCAACTACCGTTTCATAGTTACCCTTACCGATTGGGTTGATGCTGACAATCTCAGCGCCACGCAGGTAGGCATCAACATAGACACGGAAGTTATCGTTTTTGGCTACCATTGAAGATACCGTGGTAGAACCATTGACCCGTACACCATATACCTGCTCAGAGAGAGCACGATAAGCATCCATCTTTGAGGCGCGGATTGAGGTTAGCATACGCTGCCCTTCGGTATATCCCTCGTAGGTGCTCTCTGCGCCGTAGCCGATGGCCGAGATACGGATAGGTTCAGAAAAGCCAATCTCTTCTGTTGCGCCAGGTACAGCCTGTGCGACTCCACCCCATGCCATCAAGAGGGCGGGGACCAAAGGGAGTATGTTGTTTGATTTTAGTTTCATGATAGTGCTCTCCTGTCTTCTTCCAAATTGGATTTAGTCTGTTTTTTGTTGTGTTTAACGTAACTTATATATGTATGCTATTTTTGTACCATTTCCGTATCAGGGGAAGCTGATTGCTCCATCTTGTACAGCGCCTTCTGGGAATTGTGAGTGGCCGGAGCGGCCCTTCTTGGAGGGCCCATCCCCTAATAGTTCATTCAATTTCTTTTCGATTCTCTTTAAATCTTGTCTCATATTTTTAACCTGCTTTCCTGCGCTTGATGCACCACGAACAGAGCGTTTAATGGATGCCGTATCGGTGTTCAAGTTCTCCGCAAGTTGACGCAAGATCAACTGTGTATCGGTCAGCATCATAGTGATCTCAGAGAGGTCTCCACCTTCATCGGCATACTCCTCTTCATCGTCGGACTCTTCCTCATCAACATCCTCTTCATCAGCATCCTCCTCGTCATCACCAGCATCCTCTTCATCATCACCACCTTCCTCATCCTCCTCATCGGGGAGAAGAACACCTGCCAATGCGCTGATCTGCTCGCCCATTCCAGGGATGACCTCACCATGTAGCTCAGTGATTTTGGTGCTCATCTCCTCTACCATGGCTCCATCACCGCCAGCAGGGAAGAGGATCAAATAGACCAAAATTGCAATATTAAGGACAACGGAAAGTGCGCCTAGAATCAGTGGAATCAGTCCACCGCCACCAGAGCCGCCATCCTCTTCCTCGCCTTCTTCTTTTTCTTCGTCTTTAGCCATGATCTTCGCTTCTTAAAATATATTGAGTGGGTATTACTGTCTGTTAATGGGTTGTTAGAACAGTTCTACATCACCATCCTGCATTGAGGTCTGGGATTGTGAACTGCCACTATTGGACTGTAGAGAGTTTCGTGCCTGAGAGACAGCTCCCTGTAGTGTGCCTAACTGCTCTTGGCACTGTGTACCATCAGAAACACTGCCCTGAAGCATGTGGACACTACTGTCTAGCTGTTCAGCAAAGCTTTTCAGGTTGTTGGTCTGGCTATCCAGTTGCCCCAGAATTTGGGAGACGATGTCTTCAAACTGTAGGGAGCGTACCGCTACCGAAACATTGTCATCGACCTGAGAGATCATTCCAGAGATCTGTCCCAGCTTGGTGGAGATGGCGCTGTTCATCTTCTCCAAGTCATACATCATATTATCCACGGTAGATTTAGAGGTGAGTGCCTCGTTTACATCTTCAGTGGCTACCTTGGAGACGATGGATCGTACATCATCAATGGTAGTCTTGGCTTGCTCTGCCTGAGCACGAATCTGTTCATTCAACTGGTTGGAGTGGAGAGAGAGCTTTCTCACCTCATCGGCGACCACTGCAAAGCCTCGGCCTGCATCACCGGCTCGGGCAGCCTCAATGGCCGCATTCAATGCCAGCAGGTTAGTCTGGTCAGCAATACTCTTTACATCGACCAGCAGTGTGAAGATCGCCTCAATCTGGCCGACCATCTCATCAATTTTACCCACTGTTTCGGTACTACGCTGCCCTACGTTAGAGAGTTGGGAGACCAGCTTCTCCATCACTTGTGTGGTCTCATTAGAGAGTTGCTGAAAGCTGAGTGATTGAGAGTCATTGTGTCCATTACCATCACCACCACTACCTAGGCTCTCGATCAGAGAGACCACTACATCGTGTTCTTGTTGGGTGTGATCATTCAAGTTGTTGAAGCTATTGCTCAGATTCGTAATAGCATCTTTAATGATGTCTCGAATACTGGCAGTCTTATCATGAATGGTAGAGGACTCATGACGCAAATACTGCCCAATCTCTGAGGTGATGCCACTGATTTGTGGAGTAATGTTGACGGGGGCTGCGACTGGAATGGCGACAGGCTCAGGGGCTGGGGCGGGGGCCACAACCTCAGGTTCTGGTGCAGCCACTTCAACCACTGACTGTTGTCGGCTGTTGAGGAGTGTCATCACAATCCATGACACAGCGGTAATGCTGGTCAATGCAATAGGGATTAAACTGGCCCCGAGCAGAATTTCAGAGATGATCGACATTATGGTGATCAGCAGGGCTGGCCAGTAAAGTTCGATGAAATTACTGGTGGCTTGTACGGTTTTGGGGTTCGATTTATCCATAATGCTCACTACACGTTTAATAGGTTTTGTTGCTGGCTGAATGTCTTTTTGGGACATCTACTTTAACTTGTACGGTTACCCTTAGTGTTAACGGTTAATTCTATTTACTCTTTAGGAATCATATGGTTCTAAGAATAATCGCATCTCTTTATAAGAGAACTCTTAGCGCCGTTCCGATTGTTTGGTTTTATTATATTTGCGTTGCGTAGTTGCTGATGCAAGCGGTGTGCCAAGGATGAAATGACGACTATTTGGCGTTATTTAACACGCTTCCACAGGATTAGAACTGCTTTCCAGAGAGTTGATAAGCAAAAGCGATGACCTCGGCAACAGCAATATAGAGGTTCTCAGGGATCTCACTCCCCAACTCTACAGCCGAGAGCAGTTGAACCAGCTCAGGCTCTTCATAGAGTGGGATCTCATGTTCTTTGGCGAGTGCAATGATCTGGTCTGCAATCAGCCCCTTTCCGGTTGCGGTCACTTTTGGGGCGCCACTGCCGTCGTACTGTAGTGCTACAGCCAGATCGAAAGGGGTCTCTTTATCTGCTTTGCTCATGC
>JABGQL010000064.1:7323-9445 GCA_018648825.1 Gammaproteobacteria bacterium | reverse complement strand
AACCCGGCGGAGTGAGTTGGAGCAGAAGGTGGATCATTGACGCTCTTTTGACGACTAAAGAGTGTGCCTGTGGAGATGCCTGCAACAGAGAGGGATGATTCTAGTGTTTCCAGCTGTTCAGAAATAAGTCTGCTGGTCTCCGGTTTTTCAGTCATAAAATGGATGTCGAGTTTCTCTTGATGATAGATTGCATGGACCTCCAACTCTCCGAGGTCGGGAGGGGATAAATTGAGTTCGATGTGCCAACGCATCTTCTCACTCTCCTCGGACTCTTGTTGTTGACGGAACTTGAGTGCTATTTGTTGTGGGGTGTCGTCCACCATAAAGGGGATCTCAACCTGCCAACTGCGTTGGGTTGGCTCTTTGGCTCCCTGTTCGGTAGCGCCCTGTGAAGTGGAGGGGGTGTTTCCACTACTGCTCTGCAGTGTCTTGAGTTGACTCAACTCAATGCGTGCAATCATTGCATCTACCTGTCGCAATGCCTTCTGCTCAGCAGGCTGGTTCATTAATTTGGCCTTCAACTGCAGCAGCTGCATCTTCAGGTCCCCCTTCAATTCGGCCCCTCTATTATTGAGTAGGTTGTTCTCCATAAAAGAGCCGGACTTAGAGATTTGGTTTTTGATGTTTGTTGGGTTGAAGAGCTGAACGATAGTCGGCAACTGCTGTAACAGCTGTTGAATGGCAACTTGGCTTCCTTTTCCAGTGGTTTGGCTCTGCATCAGTTGTCCTAGATTCTGGATTGACTGTTGTAGTGGCTGTTGGCGGGGGTAAGTCTTCTGGCTCAGTGCATCCAGTGGTGCGGAAGCAGACTTGCTGATGCTTAAAGTGACTTGAGGTTGGAGTTGTGCAACCGTGAGTTTGAGCTGCTCTCCGGCGCGTAAAGGGAGATCCGTGCGGGCGCTCATAGTCCCTTGGGGTAACTGTAGTTGTGTGTTGCCGTTTCTATTAAAGAGTACGGTTGCTTGAAACTGGTCCCCTACCTGTAGTCGAGGCAGTGCAGCCGCAACGCCTTTGGTGACGGTAATCCCCTGTGCGGCAAGCGTAATGGGAAGGGTGATCTCACTCAATGTGGTTGGTATCCTTCTTGCAAGACGAGGAGTGTAGTAAATAGAGACGACTTTATGACACGCATCAAAGTAGTGTATTAGGATCGACAGATAACTGTAAAGTTCTAATTTTGTGTGTCGATAATGCGATCAGGCTCTTGGAAGGTGGAAATGCTCCATTTTTATAGATGTTTGAGAGTAGAGCTCTCCTAGAATAATCATACTGACAACATACAGGCAATAGATATGGCAGAAGAACAAGCAAACGGGGTGGAGCCAGAGGCAGAAGAGGAGCTGGATATTGATGCGCTTCTAGATGATGCAGCTGATGGTGGGTCTGAAGATGACGCTGATGACAGTGTTGACATCGATAGTATGTTGGATGAAGCAGACGATACTGCAGCTGATGTAGCAGAAGAGGCCCCAGATCTGGATGAGATGGATATGGCTACTGAAGAGGTGATGGATGACCCTGTTGCTGATACCGCTGTTGAAGCAGAGACTGAAGAGGAGTCTGATATGGATGCAATGCTTGATAGTATTGCAGACCCTGATGTAGGTCTCCCTGAATCTGAACCTGAGCCAATGGCTGAAGTTGCTGAACCACCCGCAGCCGCAGCACCTGCTGCAGTTGAAGCAGGTGGTGGAGCCTCCAGTGCTGAGTTGAATGCACTGTTAGCCAAATTAAATGGTGTGGCAGATCGAGTTGAGCAGGCTGTGGAGAAGGGGGAGGCGATTACCGTTCAACTAGAAGAGCGTCATGCGGCTGCAGAACGATTTGTAAAAGGGGTCAAAGAGGTCTCAAAAGAGATGAAGGAGGAGCGTCCCTCTCTGGCCAAAGTCGAGAAATCCAGCTCTATAGGGATGATCGTAGGTGGAGTAACCCTACTGCTCTCCGGTGCCGTATTGGGACTGATTGCCACAGAAGATAAAGAGACCATGATTTATCAGGTGGAGACTGTCAGCGCTTCCGTTGATGGTGTGGGTGAGAATGTAAACCTGATTGCAGGGCGTATCTTCGAGCAACAGCAGCAGATGGATGAGGCGCTGGGAACCATTGACTCATTAAAAGAGGC
>JABGQL010000064.1:0-7223 GCA_018648825.1 Gammaproteobacteria bacterium | reverse complement strand
TACTGCAGATTCAGCAGGTGATGAATGAAGAGAAAGAGCGGGTGCAGACCATCTATAAATTTCCATAATTTAGATCACCTCTAAGAAAAATTGTGAACGGTTTTTGCGCCAGAGTGGGAGACTGCTCTGGCGTTTTTTTATGGCTGTTTTGAGCTGCTGTTCTAATCGCTAAGGCGCAGCCTATGTGCTGGCATGGTATTTGCTCAAACAGTATTGTGACTCAACTAACAACGGAAAACTGGCAGATCAACCATGTCCAATATTCTAGATAACTATATCGGTATCCATGCGCAGGCACTGCAGGTGCGTACCAAAAAGACAGAGCTGTTGGCGGGAAATCTGGCCAATGCAGATACACCAGGGTACAAAGCCAAGGATGTTGACTTTCGTTCAGCACTGAAAATGGCCTCTAGTGATCGCATGACCACAACTGATTCACGCCATTTTGAGCTGGGTGGGGCAGGAGGGGGAGATCAGGTGCAGTTCCGAATTCCAACCCAGCCGTCTGTTGATGGAAATACTGTTGAATCTCATGTGGAACAGGGTGAATTTATGGATAACGCGATGCGTTATCAGGCCACGGTGCAGTTCTTAGGTGGAAAGTTTAAGTCCCTGAAAGAAGCATTTGCACCCGTAAGATAGCCAGCTAATTAGAATTGATTAAGAGAACCGGAGTAAACCATGCCCCTATTTGATGTGTTTGATATCTCATCCTCTGCCATGCATGCACAGAATGTGCGCCTGAATACGGTTGCCAGTAACCTAGCCAATGCAGAGACGGTCGCCAGCTCTGAAAAAGAGGCCTATCGGGCTAAGGCACCTATTTTTGAAGAGATCCTTAACCGCTCCAGTAATGATCCGATTGAGAAGACGGGGGGCGTGCGGGTTAAAGAGGTCTCTGTCAGTGATGCCCCAATTGAGAAGCGCTACTCTCCCAACCACCCCATGGCCAATAAAGAGGGGTTTGTATTTACCAATAATGTGAACCCGGTAGAAGAGATGGCCAATATGATGTCGGCGTCACGTGCCTTTGAGAGTAATGTAGAGGTGATCAATACCACCAAGCAGCTGTTGATGCGTACCTTAAGAATGGGCCAATAATATTTGGCCCTATTGGCACAACCTTTGCATTTTCGTCAGTAAGAGAAAAACTTGAGCAAATAATTACAGGTAATTGATTATGGACATGACTGCACTCAATACAACGACCGCGTCGACTACGGCACAGATCACCAATACGCTACCCACTGAGAAGGCGGATATCTCTCAGTCCCTAGGGCAGGAGGACTTCCTCAAGCTAATGGTGGCACAGGTGCAGAATCAAGACCCTTTTGCCCCCATGGAAAATGGTGACTTTATTGGGCAGATGGCACAGTTTAGTTCAGTCGATGGCATCAACTCAATGAACGACTCTCTGGAGACGATGTCTGCGGCATTTACCCATGGGCAAAGCTTGCAGGCGGCAAGCCTGGTAGGGCGGCAAGTGGTTGCCCCTACGGCAACGGCAACATTGACCGCTGGCAACCCCGTGGTAGGAGAGGTTGATCTGAAGGATGGAGTCTCTTCACTGGTGGTAGATGTGAAAGATTCAGCAGGCAGCATTGTTCAAAGTTTAGAGTTGGGGCCACAGGCCGCGGGCAAGATTCCATTCAGTTGGGATGGTCTTGGTAGTGATGGAAATCAACAGCTTAATGGTAAATATAATGTCTCTGCTCATGCTATGCTAAATGGTGAACCCGCCTATTTCTCTACATTGATGCCGGTTAAGGTGGAAAGCGTTTCTCTGGGGGGGGCACTACAGACACCTAAACTGACCTTGGCGGATGGTACAAATATTGGGTTAGATAAAGTTGAACAGATTCATTAAATAGTGTTGCTGGTAGTTGGCACGCAACTTGAATAGTTAAGTTCATAAGCCGGATCATAAAGCGGCAAACCAATAAAGACAGTTCACACAGTACAATTTTTTGAGGGAATAGATCATGGGTATCGGACATAGCGGATTGAGTGGTGTAAGAGCATCAACTTTTGAACTCTCCACAATCGGTAACAATGTTGCAAATGCAGGCACCGTTGGGTTTAAGAAGTCCACAGCAGAGTTTGCTGATGTAATGTCAGGCTCTGTAGGTGGTGGTGTTGAGATTTCTGATCTGCGTCAAACCTTCTCTCAGGGCAGCATTCAAGGTACCGGCAATACTTGGGATCTGGCGATTTCGGGTCGTGGATTCTTTAAGGTCTCTGAGGGTAGTGATGACCCCAATGTTGCAGTTAAGGATAACTTCTATACTCGTAATGGTGCTTTTGGCGTGGATGCGAATGGTTATGTGGTGAATTCTGGTGGTATGCGTCTGCATATGTTTGAGGCAAAGGGGATGGGGGATACCGTTGAATTCCCAGTTTCAACCAATACTACAGAGATCCAGATTCAGCAGAATGACTCTGAGGCTAAGGCAACAGAGGGTATGTCTGGAATCTTTAATCTGGATGCGCGTGTAGCCCCTCGCGGGATTGCAATCAGTACGCCTAGCTCTATAGCATCCACGGTAACTCAGCTGCCTGTTGGTGCAGAGTTTCTGTTAAATAATGTCAGAGTTGTTGCGACAGGGCACGCTGAAACAGTGGGTCGTACTGCATCAGCTCTTAATGGAGATGAGACCATTGAGATTAATGGTACAGCTATTGGCCCTGCCGCATCATTGAGTGACTTTAAGGATAAGATTAATTTACAAGAAAAAACTACCGGTGTTCATGCGGAAATTAGTGGCTTGGGTCAATTAAGGCTAACCTCCACGACTGATAATATTGTGCTAGAGGATGGACTGGCTGGCTCTGTTACTACGCTGGGGCTGACTGCAGGTACAACGTATGCAGTAACATTGGCTTCACTGGTTAATGATATTAATGCTGCAGGTACTGGAGTTGCTGGATCAATCAAGGGGGTTACACGTACTAATGCCAATGGGGATATGTTAGATAAAGATGGGAATGTGGTAACCGATGAAGCAAATGCACAAAAAATAGAGGCTATCCAGCTTTCAGGCTCAGTGGATATCAAAGTAGAGACCTCAGGCACTGGTGCAGCGGTAAATGATATATTGGAGTTTGCAGGAGTTACTGTAGGTTCTTATGAGGTGAGTTATGATGGAATGGTTGACCCTATGAATGATTCCAGCTATGACCACTCCGTTACCAATATTATCTACGATACACTGGGTTCTAAGCAGACGGTGAATACCTTTTTTCAGAAGGTGACCGATGGAGAGTGGGAGGTCTATAGCCAGCGGGTAGATTCACTGGGTAATACTTACCCTACCGACCCAACTAAGAGCTTGAAAGTGGCTGAAGTTCATTTTGATGGTTCTGGTGCTTTGAGTAAGGTTGTCTCTGGTCAAAGTGGTTCAGAGGTGGTTTATGATACGACAGTTATCCCTAATGTAAGTACCAGTACCAAAATTACCATAGAGACGGGTAGTCCTGCGGTAGGCAAAGATGGCTATATAGAACTGGATATTGGTGGCACCAACCAGTTTGCCGGTAAATTCCGTATTGTAGACCTGAGCCAAGATGGCTACTCCAGTGGTGCATTGACCGGAGTAGAGGTGGATGAGACTGGTACCATTCGCGCCAGCTACACCAACGGTAATACCTTGCAGTTAGGTAAGGTGGCACTGTTTGAATTCAATAACTCCCAGGGGTTGCGTCAAGAGGGTGGTGTGTTGTGGGCTGCCACCAATGATTCAGGTGACCCCCGCCCCGGTGAGCCAGGTGAGTCTGTATTCGGTCGCATCAAATCCCAGTCTCTGGAGAGTTCAGCGGTAGACGTAACTGAAGAGTTGGTTAACCTGATTACTGCACAGCGTAACTTCCAGGCCAACTCCAAGATGATCAGTGCCAGTAAAGAGATGAACCAGGTCGTACTCAATATCTAATGACTAATCCAATTTTACTCCATGCATGAGAGTAGCCACCCACAGGTAGAGTGATCTGCTTGTGGGTTTTTTTATGGAAGATAACTGGCACACTTTCTGCAAAAGAGAGGAATAGATAGGATTTGTTTTAGAAAAACGTCAGAAAAATAGCAAAAGATAAAATTATGGACCGAATGCTCTATACCTCAATGACGGGTGCAACCGAAATGGTACACGCTCAGTCAGTGACGGCCAATAATCTGGCCAATGCCAGTACAACAGGTTTCAAAAAAGACCTAGCAATGATGATTCATCAGCCGGTTCGCCGTGAAGATGACTCTCGCCACTATGCGGTTGCAACCACCACAGCACAGGATTTTGAGAAAGGGAATCTGGTTCATACCAATCGCTCTCTGGATATTGCTGTTGAGGGAGAGGGTTGGATCGGGGTCGTAGGAAAGGATGGCCTTCCCGGTTATACCCGTGCAGGAGCGCTCCAGGTGGGGGCTGATGGCATTATGCGTAACCGTGATGGTCAGATGGTGTTGGGGAATGAAGGTCCGATCTCAATTCCCCCAGACTCACGAGTAGAGATTGCTCAGGATGGTACTGTCAATGTGTTTGGTACTGGAGAGTTTGAAGGGGATGTCTCTCAGCTAGACCGCATTATGCTGGTCAATCCAGCCCCTAATCAGATGGAAAAATCTGTTGATGGACTGTTTCGGCTGAAAACTGGTGGAGAGGCACCGCCAGATGCTGGGGTGAAAATAATTTCAGGTGCACTGGAGGGGAGTAATGTCAGTGCGATTGAGGCGATGACAGAGATGATTCAGATCTCTCGTCAGTATGAGATGCAAGTCAAGATGATGAAGACCGCAAATGATCTGGCGCAGCGCTCCAGCTCTATCTTGCGTGTTACTGGTTAATTTGGAGAGTAGATATGTTTAATTCACTGTGGGTCGCAAAAACAGGCATGGAAGCTCAGGACACCCGTGTTGCTACTATTGCCAATAATATGGCGAATGCTTCCACCACCGCGTTCAAAAAAGATATGGCGCACTTTACCAGTTTGGGCTATACCGAGATTCGAGGAAATGGAGCCTCTAATGAGACAGGGGATCTCGGTGTGGGTAGTGTCTCAATCGGGCGAGGGGTGCAAATGGCAGACACCTCTAAAATCTATACTCAGGGTAGTGTCAAAGAGACGGGTAGTGAAACTGATTTTATGGTGGGTGGTGAGGGCTACTTCGTCTTGCTGAATAACAATGATGAAGCCTACTACACGCGTGATGGGCACTTTGAGATGGTTCAAGATGCGGGTGGTGGCCAGACTTTTAATATGGTTCACGTTGCAACCAATATGAAATTGGCTGCAGTTGCTGCGGACACCAATGGTGTGGTGGACAATATCAACTTTGAGGCGCTAAAGATTACCCCGCCCACAGGTCAGACTGAGATCGGCCCTCTGATGCTGGATCGAGATGGGCAGGTGCTGATGCAGACATCGGTTGGTGATGAACCTATGAGTACGGCTCAATTTATCCCTTTGGCCCGTTTTGGCTCTAAATCGGGGTTGGTACAAAATCCTGGTGGAGCTTATAAGGATGATGCTACCCGAACGGGGGGGGCAAGCTTTTTGGCGGGGTTGCCTACAGCGGGTTTTGGTAATGTTCGTCACAAGGCGCTGGAGGTGTCTAACGTAACCGTTATTGATGAGATGGTGGATATGATTGAGGCGCAACGTGGCTATGAGATGGGGGCCAAGGTGTTGGAGAAGACGGATGAGATGATGAGTACACTTATCCAGAGAACCTAATCTAGATCATAATTGAACCAAGAGCAGAAGCTAATGAATAAGATGATAACAGTGGTAAGTGTGGCGTTGATGGTGGTGCAGCTGAGTGGTTGTGTAACCAATCCTGAGCGTCATCGTGCAACTTGGGAGCCTGTTGTGCCTCCAGCACAGCCGAAGAAGATTGCCACTAATGGGTCGATCTACCAGGCCAGTCGTGAGGACTCCTTCTTTACCAATGATCAGGCACGTCGTGTTGGTGATATTATTACGGTGAAGTTGAGTGAGAGTATGAGTGCCTCCAAGACCGCCTCCAGTAGTGCGACCAAAGAGGATATCAATGCCATTCCAGCAGTTGCTATGATTACAAGTAACCCGCTACTTCAGGGGATGGCGAATGGAACCAGTACAAAAGAGTTTTCTGGTGATGGCTCTGCGGCGCAGAGTAACAGTTTGACGGGTGATATTACCGTTACGGTAATCGAGGTCTATCCCAATGGTAATCTACGGGTACGAGGAGAGAAGCAGGTGACCATTAACCAGGGTGATGAGCTGATTCGGGTCTCTGGTGTTGTGCGTGTGGCGGATATTACCTCGGAGAATACGGTGCTTTCGACCCAGGTGGCTGATGCACAGATTGTCTATGTGGGGAATGGAGGGATGATTGCCAATGCCAATACGCAGGGTATATTAGGGCAGTTCTTTATGAGTGCTCTGTGGCCATTCTAAGTAGAGAGAGTAGAGGGGAATCTAATGAAAATTCAAATGGATCATAAAATGGACCGTCGTTTACAGATGTCAGAGCATAAGCGTCCCGGCGCAGTTATTGTCTTTATCTTGATCATTACCATTGCATCCTTGTGGTTGTTCTCTTCGCAGGCACATGCAGAGCGGATTAAGGATTTGGCTTCTGTCTCTGGTGTTCGTGATAATCCATTGATTGGTTATGGTCTGGTGGTTGGGTTAAATGCAACGGGAGATAACAGCTCCAAATTCGCTGGGCAGAGCCTCTCCAGCATGTTGAGCCGTTTTGGTATCCAGACCCCGCCTGGTGTGACTGTCGATACGGGCCATGTGGCTGCGGTAATGGTGAGTGCTGAACTCCCCCCCTTTGCCAAACAGGGACAGAAGTTGGATGTGACAGTCTCTACCTTGGGTGATGCCTCCAGCTTGGTTGGGGGTACCTTGCTGATGACTCAGTTGAGTGGTGCGGATAGCGAGATCTATGCGATTGCACAAGGCAGTCTGGTGGTGAGTGGTTTTGGTGTAAATGGTCAAGATGGTTCCAAGGTGCAGGTCAATACCACCACCGTAGGACGTGTTCCAGAGGGGGCGATGGTGGAACGTGAAGTCCCTACAAGCTTTGTACGTAAGGGGCGAATGACCTTTAACCTTCATCAAAATGATTTCACCACCGTCAAGCGTATGGTCGATGCCATTGATGAACTGTATGGAAAAGGCACTGCCGAGGCGGTGGATGCAGTTTCGGTTGAGGTGATGGCGCCAAAAAATCCACGCCATCA
>JABGQL010000014.1:1678-4937 GCA_018648825.1 Gammaproteobacteria bacterium | reverse complement strand
TAAGAGCTTACGAGAGAAGTGTTCCAGTAATATTACAAAAATGTTTCAACAGGGGATTTTGAGTGAAGCAGAAACAGATTGTGCCAACGAGCAAAGAGCGAATCATGCGAGAGGGGGACTTTATCGTCTCCAAAACAGACCTGAAGGGTCGTATTACCTATGGAAACCGTATCTTTATTGAGTTTTCCGGTTATAGCGAAGCAGAGTTGATTGGCACTCAGCACAATATTATTCGCCACCCAGATATGCCTCGTGCGGTATTTCAACTGTTGTGGGATACCATTGAGCAGGGTAAAGAGATTTTTGCCTACGTCAAAAATATGAGCAAGGATGGTGGGTTCTACTGGGTCTTTGCCAATGTAACCCCCTCCTATGACAAAAATGGCAATATGGTGGGCTACTACTCGGTGCGCCGCAAGCCCAACCCAAAGGCGGTAGCGGTGGTGGACGGAGTCTATAAGGCGATGTTGGCAGAGGAGCAACGGGCAGGAGCTAAGGATGCAATTGCTAAGTCAACTCAAATTTTGGTTGATCTGTTGACTGAAAAAGGTCTGAGTTATGAAGAGCTCATCTTTGCACTGGAGGCATCTTAATTATGAGTATTGTTCAGACAAGTTGGATGATGGCGTTGGTGGCTTTGGTCTCCTCAATTTATGCTGTGGTGGCCAGTGGCGTAGCCGTGGTCTCGCTACTATTGCTGGCTTTGGTGGTGATTGTGTTGGTGATGGGGTTGCAGGCACTGAAGCAGGATCAGGCTATATTGAGAAAAATGGAGCGTGTAGCGATCGATGCCAACCAAGGCATTTTGGAGTCGCGTATTGTGATGATCCCGGAAGGGCACCGTTATGCGGAGTGTGCTTGGGCGATCAATGAGATGATGGATCAGACCGAGACGGTGTTCCGTGATACTTCTACGGTACTCAACCGTATGGTGGCTGGAGAGTATGGTCGTGCACCACAACCGATTGGCTTGAAAGGGGCCTTCCCTGAGCTGCTCAATACCGTTGGCGATGTTCAGGGCCGGGTACAGCAAACCATGGACTCTCTGGCGCATGTGATGCAGGGGCTGGGGGATGGTGATCTCAGTGTGCGCATGAGTGATGATGTTGAGAAGCTATTCCGTGACCAGGTAAATGGCGCAATGGTTTCGATCGATGGCATCTTGAAGCAGTTCTCGAAGCTGATTGAGAGCCTGTCAGAGGGCGACTTTAGCCAGCGCATGGCGCTGGATCAGGCGAAAGGGGATCTGCAGCAGCTGGGGATGAATATCAACCTGTCGATGGAGGCCTTTGAGACGGCGATTGGTGGGACCATGGCGGCAGCTGATCGTATTGGTAGTGGTGACCTAACGACTCAAATTGAGGGTGATTACCGTGGTGCGTTGGGGCAGTTGAAAGACTCCATCAATACCACGCAGAGTAAGCTCTCCCAAATTGTTAGTGAGGTGAGAAAGGCCTCTGCGGGGGTTAAGGTTAGCTCCAGTGAAGTCTCCAGCGGGAGCCAAGACCTCTCCAGCCGAACCTCAGAGCAGGCTGCGAGTCTGGAGCAGACGGCGGCCAGTATGGAGGAGATCTCCAGTACGGTAACTATGAGTTCAGACAGTGCTGCACTGGCCAATAAGCTGGCAGAAGACTCCGTGCAGCAAGTCACGGAAGGTGCCCGTGTGATTGCTGATGCGGTGCATGCGATGGAGGGGATTAATGACTCAAGTAGCAAGATCTCCGAGATCATTGCCTTGATTGATGGTATCGCCTTCCAGACCAACTTGCTGGCGCTCAATGCGGCGGTTGAGGCGGCACGTGCCGGTGATCATGGTCGTGGATTTGCCGTAGTTGCAGGTGAAGTGCGTAGTTTGGCGCAGCGTTCTGCCGATGCAGCAAAAGACATCAAAGGGTTGATTGAAGATAGTACCTCTCGAATTGAAGAGGGGAGTAGGTTGGTAGGGCAGAGTGGTGGTTCACTCAATGCGGTCCAGGAATCAATCAAGAAGATGAATGATATTGCGGGTGAGATTGCAGCGGCAACCAAGGAGCAGACGCAGGGGATTAATCAAGTCAATACCGCAGTGTCTCAGTTGGATAGCGTTACCCAAGAGAATGCAGCACTGGTGGAAGAGACGGCAGCCTCTAGTGAGCAGCTCAACCATCAGGCAGATCAACTGTCAGATATGGTGGCATTCTTCAAGCTGGATAAAGCCTTTGATGTGGCCTCTGCTCCTGCACGTGCCAAAGCGCCTGCTGCTCCAGTCTCAAGACCCAAGTCTGTAGCGTCGAAGCCTGTAGCGTCGAGACCTGCTCCATCCAGAGCGGCAGCGGTTAGACCTGCACCCGTGAAGCAGCGAAGTACCGCAAGCAGTGGGGATTCAGAGTGGTTTGAGTTCTAGTTTCAGTAACAGAAGCTTTAGAAAGCCCTGTACCGTTTAACTCGGTACAGGGCTTTTTTTATCTGCATCGTGGCGGCCGATTCCTGTGATAAAATTGGCCGCATGCAGGCCCGTGTAAAAATCTGTGGAATCACCCAAGCTGAAGATGCAGTGGTTGCTGCAGAAGCGGGTGCGGATGCGATCGGGCTGGTTTTCTATGACCCCAGCCCGCGAGCGGTCACCATTGCCCAGGCGCAACAGGTGGTGCAGGCCCTGCCCCCCTTTGTGACAACCGTAGGGCTGTTTGTTAATGCAGAACGTGAGCGGATAGAGGCGGTGTTGCAACAGGTGTCACTGGATCTGTTGCAGTTCCATGGTGCAGAGACCCCAGCGTTTTGTGAGGCGTTTCAACGTCCGTGGATGAAGGCCATTCGGATGAAGCCCGATGTGGATCTTCAGCAGGAGGCAGAACGCTATAGCCACGCCGCCGCACTGCTGGTAGATGCCTATCAAGCGGGGGTTCCGGGAGGAACCGGAGAGACCTTTGACTGGGCACGAATACCGTCACAACTTTCGAAACCTTTGGTGTTGGCGGGTGGGTTGACGGTGGATAATGTGCAGCAGGCGGTCACACAAGTAAAGCCATGGGCGGTTGATGTCAGTGGTGGGGTCGAGCAGAGCAAGGGGTTTAAGAGCCACAGTAAGGTGGCACAATTTATTGAGAACGCAAAACGCGTTCCATTTGAATAAGGAAGTAGCACGTGAGCAGTCGATGGACCGAACAGCCAGATCAGCAGGGTCACTTTGGTATCTACGGAGGGATCTTCGCCTCTGAAACACTGATGGCCCCTTTGCAGGAGTTGACCGATGCCTATACTCGATACATGGAGGATGAGG
>JABGQL010000014.1:0-1578 GCA_018648825.1 Gammaproteobacteria bacterium | reverse complement strand
CAGAAGCTTAACGTCTATCGTATGAAGCTACTGGGTGCCAAAGTGATTCCGGTCAGCTCCGGTTCAAAAACATTGAAAGATGCACTTAACGAAGCGATGAGAGACTGGGTCACCAATGTCGATGACACCTTCTATATCATCGGTACCGTTGCTGGGCCACACCCCTACCCAACACTGGTACGTGACTTTCAGGCGATTATTGGGCGCGAGGCGAGAGAGCAGATTCAGCAGCAAGCGGGGCAGCTACCGGATGCGCTGGTTGCCTGTGTTGGCGGTGGCTCCAATGCGATGGGGCTTTTCTACCCCTTCCTTGCCGATGAGGCGGTGAAGATCTACGGCGTTGAGGCGGCAGGACATGGCCTAGATAGCGGAGAGCACGCAGCACCACTGTGTGCCGGAAAGCCGGGCGTATTGCATGGCAATCGTACCTACATCATGGAGGATGAGAATGGGCAGATCATCGAGACCCACTCCATCTCTGCCGGATTGGACTACCCTGGTGTCGGGCCAGAACATGCTTGGCTCAAAGATGAAGGGCGCGCACACTATGTGGCGATCAATGACCAAGAGGCACTGCAAGGTTTTCATGATCTGACCCGCATTGAGGGCATTCTACCTGCGCTGGAGTCAAGCCATGCGCTGGCCTATGCTACCAAACTGGCACCTACCATGGATAAGGAACAAAACATTATCGTCAACCTCTCGGGTCGTGGTGATAAGGATATTCACACGGTAGCGGAGATTGAGGGGGTAACGGTATGAGTGAAACAATGAACCGAATAGCATCCTGTTTTGAGAAGTGTGCAGGGATGGGGCGCAAGGCGTTGATCCCCTTTATTACCGCAGGAGATCCTAACCGTCAGGTAACCGTTCCGGTGATGCACGCCATGGTTAAGGCGGGAGCTGATCTGATTGAGTTGGGTGTCCCCTTCTCTGACCCTATGGCTGATGGCCCCACCATTCAGCGCTCCAGTGAACGCGCGTTGGAGACGGGGACCAGTATCCACCATGTGCTGGAGATGGTGGCAGAGTTTCGTCGTACCGATGCGATCACCCCAGTGGTACTGATGGGGTACCTCAATCCAATTGAAAATATGGGGGCGAAAAAATTCGCCCAAGCGGCGCAGGCTGCAGGTGTGGATGGTGTACTAACGGTTGATATGCCTCCAGAAGAGGGGGCAGAGTTTGAACAGATCTGTGCACAGTACGAGCTGGCGCCGATCTATCTACTGGCACCTACCAGCACGGAAGAGCGTATTGCAAAGATCGCAGCTTCAGCCAAAGGTTTTATCTACTACGTCTCGGTCAAAGGGGTTACGGGGTCTCAGGCACCAGATGTGTCAGAAGTAGCGGCTAAAGTAGAGGCGATTCGCCAGCAGAGCTCACTCCCGGTAGGGGTTGGTTTTGGTATTCGTGATGCCGCCTCTGCGGCTGCGATTGGGCAGTTTGCAGATGCGGTGGTGGTGGGGAGTACATTGGTCAATAAAATGGAAGAGCTGAAAGGGGCATCGGATCAGATTCCAGAGGCGATTGGTGGTATTCTTGCCGAAATGCGCGAAGCACTGGATGAGCTTTAAT
>JABGQL010000036.1:3169-34173 GCA_018648825.1 Gammaproteobacteria bacterium | reverse complement strand
CCACCTCAAATAGGTCGATACAAAGTGGCTCATATAAAGCGGAACGTAACAAATGGCTAACTTAGGTTGGTGTTGAAGTGCTAGTTCTAGTGCCTCTCCAATTGAGTTGGCTACAATAACCTCATAGCCATGGTTGGTGAGCAGGCTTGAATAAATAGCACAGATGGTTTTTGAGTCATCTACCAGTAAAATTTTCATAAGCGCATTTTTTAATGGGGGGCTGTTTGCTGTGTATATATTTCATCCTCGGAATAATCCTATTCGAGAGAGTGCTTATATGATATATAGCAAATTATACGTTTGTGAGGGGTTGCTAAGGGTGACAGATCTGTTTGTTGTATGCAAGTGCTCCACTTACGATAACTGAGTGGTTGCGTAAAAATATAATTATGTTAAATATTGCGAGTTTCTTTTACCCTTCTCCTGAGTGCGGGGTATTCAGGAGAAGGGGAGGGTTATTGATGAACAATCCGTTTCAATGCATGTTGATGTTGCTGTTGTTGAGCCAGGCTGGCTAGTAGCCCGTGGATCATCAGCTGTTTGCTGAGGGTCTTACGGTTATCGTAGATTGTATGGAGGCGGGACTGGCAGGTTTGAATGATGTTGTTGGCGTGCTCAATGCTGATCGAATAACCCTCACGGTCATTGGCTCCGATGTTCTGAATGGAACCGTCATCGATCACAATGCGTGCTTGGTTGAGGCTGGGGGCGTGGTAGGCCTGCTTGAGCAGTTTACGCAGGGCGGCTTCGCCTAGTTGATGGATTTTCTGCTGAATCTTGGTCATGGCAACTTCTCCTTGGTAGTTAATGAAGAAAATGCAATGGCCATGCCAACGGTCCATTTATACTTATAAGGGTATTAAATTGAGGTTATCAGGTGGTAATGTTGGCGGGTTCGGTTATTTTTGCCTGTAGAGCGGCAAATTTTTCAGCTGCTGGAGTGGCTCCGGTTACCAGTGGGTAGAGCTCAGGGTCCTGTAGCTCCAGCAGCGCAATAAACTGTGCCTGCTCTTCTCTGTCTGCTGACTCATAGTGGTGCTCTAGATAGCGCTCCATGATCAGGTCCAGCTCCAGCATGCCGCGCCGGCAGCGCAGCCGTAGCTGTGACAGGGAGGTGTTCTCCGGTGTCATCGTCGGCTCAGGGGTCATCGCCGTACCAGCTCCTTTTTGATCTCAGCAATCGCCTTGGCGGGGTTTAACCCCTTGGGACAGGTGTTGGTGCAGTTCATGATGGTGTGACAACGATAGAGCTTGAAGGCATCATCCATCTGATCCAGTCGCTCTTTTAGGTTGCCGTCTCGGCTGTCTGCAATCCAGCGGTAGCCTTGCAGTAGGGTGGCAGGGCCGAGATACTTATCACTGTTCCACCAGTAGCTGGGGCAAGAGGTGGAGCAGCTTGCGCACATGATGCACTCGTAGAGGCCATCTAACCTTTTACGCTCCTCGGGGGATTGCAGCTGTTCGCGTCCATCGGCGGGGATCTCCTTCGGTTCAATCCACGGCTTGATTGATGCGTGTTGTGCGTAGAAGTGGGTCAGGTCAGGGACCAGATCTTTCAGTACCCCCATATGAGGCAGTGGGCTGATGGTGATCTCATTCCCCCCAAACTCATCGATCGAGCGGGTGCAGGCGAGGGTGTTGGTGCCGCCGATATTCATCGCGCAGGAGCCGCAGATCCCCTCGCGACAAGAGCGACGAAAGGTGAGACCGGGATCGATCTCATTTTTGATCAGTAGCAGGGCATCTAGCACCATATTGCCGCAGTTCTCTGTATCCAGCTGGTAGATATCCCAACGAGGGTTCTCTACGCCATTGGGGTTGTAACGGTAGATGCGAAAGCGCTGAATTTGGCGGGCCCCTTCGGGGACGGGCCAAGTTTTTCCACTCTGGATAATTGAGTTGGGGGGTAATTTGAACTCGGCCATTAGTAGACGCGCTCCTTGGGCGGAATGTAATCGACCTCATCAGTGAGGGTGTATTCATGGACGGGGCGACTGTCGAAACGGGTGGCGCCCCCCTTCTCTACCCAGCAGAGGGAGTGCTTCATCCAGTTTTTATCATCGCGATCGGGGTAATCTTCACGTGCATGGGCACCACGGCTCTCTTTGCGATCCACGGCGCAGTGGAGTGAGGTCTGGGCGCACTGCAACATATTGTCTAGCTCCAGCGTCTCCATCAGGTCGGAGTTCCACACCATGGAGCTGTCACTGACGGCGACATCCTCAAAGCTGGCGTAGATCGCATCCAGTTTGTGTATACCTGACTGCATGGTCTCTTCGGTGCGGAATACCGCTGCGTGTTTTTGCATGGTGCGTTGCATCCGGTCACGAATTCCAGCGGTGGGGTGTCCCCCTTTGGCGTGACGGATCTGGTCGAAACGCCCCAGTAGTGGATCAATCTGTGACTGGTTGATCTCTGGCTGTGTGGCACCTGCTTTTAAGATCTCTGCACAGCGGTTGGCCGCAGAGCGCCCAAATACGATGATGTCGAGCAGTGAGTTGGAGCCAAGGCGGTTGGCACCATGCACAGAGACGCAGGCACACTCGCCAATGGCCATCAGCCCGGGCACTACGGTATCGGAGCTATCACCGTTACGGGTTACCACCTCACCGTGGATATTGGTCGGAATGCCGCCCATGTTGTAGTGGACTGTCGGTAGCACGGGAATGGGTTCGCGGGTGATATCAACACCTGCGAAGATCCGCGCACTCCCGGCGATTCCGGGGAGTCGCTCCTGAATCAGCTTCTCACCCAGATGCTCTAGGTGTAGGTGGATATGGTCGCCGTCACTGCCAACACCACGTCCATCATTGATCTCACAGGTCATGGCACGACTGACGACATCGCGTGAGGCGAGATCCTTGGCACTTGGGGCATAGCGCTCCATAAAGCGCTCATTTTTGGCGTTGGTGAGATAACCACCCTCACCACGTGCCCCTTCTGTAATCAGGCAACCTGCACCGTAGATTCCAGTGGGGTGGAACTGAGTGAACTCCATATCTTGCAGAGGAAGCCCCGCGCGGATTACCATCCCATTACCATCACCGGTACAGGTGTGGGCGGAGGTGGCGGAGAACCAGGTGCGACCATAACCACCCGTTGCTAGAATTACAGTCTGTGCATGGAAGATGCGCAGCACGCCTGTAGTGAGATCCCACGCCATCACCCCGCGACAGACACCATCGTCATCCATAATCAGGTCGGTGGCGAAGTGTTCAATAAAGAACTTGGCGTTGCGTTTCAGGGACTGCTGATAGAGGGTGTGGAGAATGGCGTGTCCGGTACGGTCGGCTGCAGCACAGGTGCGTACTGCGACCCCCTCCCCGTAGTTGGTGGTCATGCCACCAAACGGGCGTTGATAGATCTTCCCCTCATCGGTGCGAGAGAAGGGGACACCTTGATGCTCCAGCTCCAGCACTGCGGGGATCGCCTCACGACACATATACTCAATCGCATCCTGATCGCCCAGCCAGTCGGAGCCTTTTACGGTGTCATACATGTGCCACTGCCACTTGTCCTCTCCCATGTTGGAGAGTGAGGCAGAGATTCCCCCTTGTGCTGCCACAGTATGGCTGCGAGTGGGGAAGACCTTGGTGACGCAGGCGGTGGATAGCCCTTTGTCGGCCATGCCGAAGGTGGCGCGCAAGCCTGCGCCGCCAGCCCCTACGACAACGACATCGTAAGTGTGGTGTTCAATGGTGTATCCATCCATGTTCACGCGCCTCCTGTAGTGATGGTGTAGATAGCAAAAAGAGAGAGTAATGCAGCAGCGCCCAATACCATACGGCTGAGTAGTATCACTCGGTTACGCAGTGGCTCGTGTACATAATCCTCCAGTACCACCTGTATGCCAAGATAGGCATGGTGACCCGCAATTAGTATAAACAGTCCTAGCAGGAGAGTGGTCAATGGTTGGCTGATCCATGCACTCACCTCAAGATATCCCGCGGAGGAGAGCGTAGCGACAGAAAAGAGTAGCCAAAGGGTTAGTGGGATCAGCAGTACGGCTGTACGACGCTGTGTTTTCCAGTGGTGAACGGCAGACATCAGCTGATACTCCAGAGAGCCAAGGTTAGTAAAAGTGAGATTACCAGTACGCTGTAGCCACTCCAGTAGACGCTCCTCAGCTCAAAGCCCAGTCCCAAATCCCAGCAGAGGTGACGAATGCCGTTGCTAAGGTGGTAAAAAGCCGCCCAGCTCCATCCAATCAAGATCAGCTTCCCAAACCAAGAGCTGAAAAGCTGTTGTGCGGTGGCGAAGGTCTCGGGGCCGGAGAGTACTGCAAACAGCCAGTAGCAGACCAGCAGGGTGCCGATGGCGAGCAGCACACCGGTGGTGCGGTGCAAAATGGAGAGCACAGAGGTGAGTTGTGGTCTGTAAATGGAGAGGTGAGGAGAGAGTGGCTTGGTGGGAGCAGTCATTTTTTATCGTTATTCATAATTTATGGTGTTGTGCCTTAACTGAGCTGAGCTGAGCTGAACTGAGCTTTTCTAGCAAGAGTGGTACCAGAGTGATGGATTTAATATTACCTATTGATTTTTATGCTTCTGTTATGGGTTTAATGTTTTTTTGTTGAGAGGGTTTGGGTGATAATTGACCCACTTGTCATCTTGCTCAAGAGTAAATTTCCCCCATTTCCTTATCCATTCCCCTGTTTTTGGATTGATCATTTTGATGTGAGTATAACTATAACTCTAATTGTCGACAAATATTATTTTTTATTCGGTTTTTTATGCTATAACAGTTGACAATAGCAAAAAATATTGGATATTTGAAATAAATTGTCGACACATTTCTTTGGGATGGGTCATAATGGGGCAACGAAGCGCAAACTTGGCGCATGAGGAGCGGGATATGTCTACATTTGATGCAAACAACGCGGCCTATCTGGAACTGTTCTATGAGCAGTATCTGCAAAATCCAGCGGCTGTACCAGAGGCGTTGGCCCACTATTTTGAGCAACTGCCGGGGGAGCAGGAGGGGGGCGTACTACATACGGAGACCCGTCAGCAGTTCAAGGAACATCTACAGCAGTCTCATCGTAGTGGTGGACCCGCTGTGGATGCGAGCGAGGTTCAAGAGCAGGCGCAGAAACAGGTGCGTGTGCTTCAGTTTATCAATGCACACCGCTTTCTCGGCCACTTTGAGGCGGAGGTCAATCCGCTGGGGCATACCAAGAAGCTCACCATCAGTGAACTCAAGTTGGAGCACCATGGCTTTGATTACAGTGATCTAAACAGCTCTTTTAATATCGGCTCTCTGCATGGCGGTAGTCAGGAGATGACACTGGGCGATATTCGTGCACTGCTACGGCGTACCTATTGTGGCTCAGTGGGTGCACAATTTATGCACATCACCAGTACCGCCAATAAGCGTTGGATTCAGCAACGACTGGAGTCGGCAGCAGGGGATTGGGGGGTGAGTGATAAAGAGCGCAGAGCGCTACTGGTCAGCCTGACTGAGGCAGAGACACTAGAGCGTTACCTGCACCATAAGTATGTGGGGCAGAAGCGCTTCTCGCTAGAGGGGGGAGAGAGTCTGATTCCGATGCTCGACACCCTGATCGACCACGCCTCTGGCATGGGGGTAGAGGAGATCGTACTGGGTATGGCACACCGGGGTCGCCTCAATGTACTGGTCAATATTCTCGGCAAGGCGCCATCCTCTCTATTTAAAGAGTTTGAGGGGAAAGTGGACCATGGGGGGCGTACCGGTGATGTGAAGTACCACATGGGCTTTGCCTGTGATCGCAACACCCCACATGGCCCCATTCATCTGGCAATGGCCTTCAACCCCTCCCATCTGGAGATTGTCGGTCCGGTGGTTGAGGGTGGGGTACGTGCCCGCCAAGATCGTCGTCAAGGTGGGGGAGATGAGGTGGTGCCGGTTGTGATCCATGGTGATGCCGCCTTTGCCGGTCAGGGGGTGGTGATGGAGACCCTCAATATGTCGGAGACCCGAGGCTATCGCACCTATGGCACCATCCATATCGTAGTCAACAACCAGATCGGCTTTACCACCAGCAGCAAGATTGACTCCCGTTCGACCCACTACTGTAGTGATGTGGCGAAAATAGTGGGTGCCCCTGTATTCCATGTCAATGGAGATGACCCAGAGGCGGTTGCCTTTATCACCAAGGTGGCGATGGACTACCGTCGGGAGTTCCGTGAAGATGTGGTGATCGATCTCTACTGCTACCGCCGTCACGGTCATAACGAGGCCGATGAGCCAGCGGCCACCCAGCCGATGATGTACAAGAAGATTCGTGCACTACCGACCACCCGAGAGCTCTACTGCCGCAAGTTGGTGGAGACGGGAGTGATTGCCGAGCAGGAGTGTGAACAGATGATTGAGGGGTACCGTAAGCGTCTGGAGGATGGTGAACCCACCGTTCCCAGTCTGCTACACCCCGATGATGTCAATCGCCTACATCCGGTTAACTGGAGTCAGTTCCGTGATGGTCTCTGGCATGAACCGGTACAGAGTGGCATGGATCGAGAACGTTTCATTCGCTTGGGTAGCGCAGTGGCAGATCTGCCCGATGATCTACAGGTAAATGGGCGTGTCTCCAAAATTTATGCTGATCGACTGCGTATGTCGATTGGTGATCAGCCACTGGATTGGGGGTTCTGTGAAAACCTCGCCTATGCAGCGCTGTTAGATGAGGGGTACGACATCCGCCTCTCTGGTGAAGATTGCGGGCGTGGCACCTTCTTCCACCGTCATGCCGTGGTGCATGATCAGGAGAGTGGAGAGAGCTACACCCCCTTACAGCATCTGGCTGATCAGCAGCCCACCTTCCATGTGATTGACTCACTGCTCTCTGAAGAGGCGGTGCTCGCCTTTGAGTATGGCTATGCGACCACGGAATCCGATACCTTGGTGATCTGGGAGGCGCAGTTTGGCGACTTCGCCAACGGTGCACAGGTGGTGATCGACCAGTTCATCACCTCTGGTGAGCAGAAGTGGGGCCGTCTCAGTGGGTTGGTGATGTTCCTGCCGCACGGTTTCGATGGACAGGGGCCAGAGCACTCCTCCGCGAGGTTGGAGCGCTACCTACAGCTCTGTGCACAAGAGAACATTCAAGTGTGTGTACCCAGTACCCCAGCGCAGACCTTCCATATGATTCAGCGTCAGATGTTGCGTCGTTATCGTAAACCCTTAATCGTGATGACACCCAAGAGCCTGCTACGCCATCCTATGTGTATTAGTAGTGCCGATGAGGTGATGAATGGACGTTTTGAGACGGTGCTGGATGAGGCCGATGAGCTCAATCCACAGCAGGTAGAGCGTATCGTGCTCTGTAGTGGCAAGGTCTATTTTGATCTGTTGGAGAAGCGTCGCAGCAGCTCCAGTAACCAAGTGGCAATTCTACGGGTAGAGCAACTCTACCCCTTCCCGCACTATGATCTGGAGCGGGTATTGGATGGTTACCCCAACTATCAGCAGCTGGTCTGGTGTCAGGAGGAACCACTCAATCAGGGGGCGTGGTTTATGGTCAACCCAATGCTACAGCTGCTGTTGAAGGAGGGGGCCGTGCTACAGAATGTGGGTCGTCCTGCATCGGCAGCACCTGCGGTGGGTAGTTTCCATATCCACAAACAGCAGCAGCAGGATCTGGTTGAATCGGCTCTGGGTATTGACTCATGAGGCACTTCAGCACTCTTAAAATCCCCTCTTTGTACAAAATAGTAAATTTATGAAAACAGAGTTATTAATTATTGGCGGTGGTGTTTCTGGAAGCGCGTTGCTCTATACCGCAGCCCGTTATACCGGATTGAAACATGTGACCCTGATCGAGAAAAATGAAGATCTGGCCAACGTCAACTCGCACGGACGTAACAATAGCCAGACTCTCCATCGTGGTGATATTGAGACCAACTACACCCTAGAGAAGGCGCTCTACGTCAAACAGGCGGTAGATATGGTGGTCAATTATGCCACGGCTCAAGAGGCGAAAGGTGCAGCACCGTTGGTCCACAAATACCCCAAGATGGCGTTGGGTGTGGGTAATGTAGAGTGTGACTTTATCCGTAAGCGCTATACGGAGTTCGCCCCACATTATCAGGGGTTGGAGCTATTTGAGGTGGGGGAGATCGCCAGCATCGAACCCTATGTGGTGATGATGCGTGATGGGCGCTGGAGAAAAGATCCGGTTGTAGCGATGGGTAGCCGCAGTGAGAACGTAGCGTGTGATTTTGCGGCACTGGCACACTCCTTTGTTGAATCTGCGCAGGCAGAGCAGAGCTGTGAGATTGACCTTAAGCTCGGTGCTCATGTTGAGAGCATTGAAGAGGTTGGTGATTTCTTTATGGTCAAGACCACTCAAGGCACTATCGAGGCAGAGAACGTCATCACCTGTGCTGGTGGTCACAGCCTGTTGATGGCTCACAAGATGGGGCATGGGCTGGACTACTCGGTGCTGCCGATGGGGGGGAGCTTCTACTTCACCCCAGCACTGCTCAATGGCAAGGTCTATACCGTGCAGAACCCCAACCTCCCCTTTGCCGCAGTACATGGGGATGTTGATCTGCTGGTGGATGATAAGACCCGTTTTGGCCCCACAGCACTGGCACTGCCGATGCTGGAGCGCTACCAGTACAAAACCATACTCGACTTCTTCAAGGTGTTCCGTCTCAATAAAGATGTGATGGCGGTGGCGAAAGATCTGCTCAAGGTGCCGGATATCCGTAACTACTTCCTGAAAAATCTGCTGTATGAGGTGCCTGTACTACAGCGTTACCTGTTTATGAAAGAGGTGAAGAAAATTGTCCCCTCGATCAGCTTTAAAGAGATCAAGTACGCCAACCGCTTTGGCGGTATTCGTCCTCAGTTGATCGATAAAAAAGCGCGAAAATTGGTGCTGGGGGAGGCGAAAATTGATCCCGGAAATGGCATCATCTTCAATATGACTCCATCCCCCGGTGCAACCAGCTGTCTACAGAATGCAGAGAAAGATATGCGTACCGTTTGCCAGCGGCTGGGTGTGGCCTTTGATGACGCGCGTCACCGTGAAGAGTTGGCCCATGATTTCAATGATCCCCAGCTGGTGGATCAACCCGAGGAGGCGCTACGCGAAGCAGTCTGATGGAACCGTTAATGGACCAGTATCTGCAACAGGTTGAGCATCAAGAGATTGTGCGAGACCCCGGCCAGCTCAAAGTGGTTGAGGCGCTGCAGTGTGCACTGGACCGGATGAACCATCAAGGGTGGTGGTGTCGCCTGTTCAAGAAGAGGCAGCAGGGGGTCTTTATCTGGGGCGATGTAGGGGTTGGCAAGACTTGGCTGATGGATCAATTCTATCGTGCGGCACCAGAAAAGAAGAAGATACGCTACCACTACCATGAGTTTATGGAGATGCTGCACGGCTCCATGCCGGATCATAAGCACCGCCCTAATCCACTGGATGCGATTGCCAACAAGCTTGCGGGGCATTATCGACTGATCTGCATTGATGAGTTTCATGTTACCGAGATTGCGGATGCGATGTTGCTCTATGGGATTCTGGAGGGGCTCTTTAAACGTCAGGTGATGTTGGTGACCACCTCCAACCGAGTGCCGGATCGCCTCTATGAAAAGGGGTTTCATAGAGACCTTTTTCTGCCAGCTATTGAGCTGCTAAAACGTTACAACATGGTGGTCGAACTGGAGAGTCATACGGACTACCGGGTGGCAAACAGTGAGGTATCACGCCAGCAGGTGGTTCAAGAGTTGGGGCAACCGGAGTTAGAGGCGATATTCGCTAACCTAGCGCAGAGTGAGCCGTGGGAGCAACACTCCCTGCAGATTAACCAGCGTACACTGCCTGTGATTAAAGTGGCCGAAGGGGTGGTCTGGCTCGATTATCAGGTGCTCTGTAGCAACCCACGGGCGACCAGTGACTATATTGAGCTGGCCCATATTTTCAGTGCAGTGATTGTCTCCAATATCGATGCCAGAGCAGCCGCGAATGAGTCCTATGCTTGGCGCTTTCTCCACTTTGTGGATGAGCTCTATGACCACCAGATTCAGCTGGTGATCTCGGCGGTAGGGCAGTTGATGCAGGTTTATCAGAATGAGGCACTACGGTTTCAGTTTGCACGCACCGTCAGTCGCCTACACGAAATGCAGAGTGCAATAGTTCAGCAACAAATTCTACTACAGAGGGCAGGGGGTTCATGATGAGTATGGAAATTTTGACACCAACATTACCGGAGTCGGTAACCGAAGCCACCGTGGTGGCATGGAATAAACAGGTGGGGGATGCGGTGCGCCGCGATGAGATCCTGGTTGAGATTGAGACCGATAAGGTGGTGCTAGAGGTGCCAGCCCTCTCTGACGGGGTACTAGAGTCGATTGAGGAGGTGGTGGATGCTGTAGTGGTGGGAGAGCAGCTGCTGGGCAGGATTGCGGTTGGAGCGTCCGCAGCAACACCCATTGCAGACACAGATATCGTTACAGAGCCAGATGAGAGTAGTAGTCACTCCAGCCCCTCTGTGCGTAAATTGATGGCGGAGAAGGGGGTGGCCCCCGATTCGGTGCAGGGTAGTGGTAAGAAAGGGCGAGTACTGAAAGAGGATGTAGAGGCGGCATCTGCACCGGCTCCGGCAGCACCACAAGCGCCACAGCCTGCAGATCTGGATTCAGAACAACAGGGAGAGCGGGTAGAGCGTCGGGTGCCGATGACCCGCCTGCGCGCCACCATTGCAGATCGCCTGCTCTCAGCAAAACAGAATACTGCGATGTTGACCACTTTCAATGAGGTCAATATGCAGGCGGCGATGGAGCTGCGAGCCACCCACAAAGAGGCGTTTGAGAAGACCCATGGGGTCCGGTTGGGCTTTATGTCGATCTTTGTGCAGGCGGCCACCATTGCGCTGCAGCGTTTCCCAGAGGTTAATGCCTCGATTGATGGCAAGGATATTGTCTACCATGGCTTCTGTGATGTGGGGATTGCGGTCTCCTCAGAACGTGGTCTGGTGGTCCCTATTTTAAGAAATACCGAGGCTATGAGTGTGGCTGATGTAGAGGCGGGTATTGTCCACTACGCCAAGCGAGCACGGGATGGCAAGCTAGCGATGGAGGATCTGATGGGGGGCACCTTCACCATCACCAATGGCGGGGTGTTTGGGTCGATGCTCTCTACTCCCATCCTCAATCCACCTCAAAGTGCGATCCTTGGAATGCACAACATCCAGAAGCGTGCAGTGGTAGAGAATGATGAGATTGTGATTCGCCCGATGATGTATCTGGCGCTATCCTATGACCACCGTATTATTGATGGTCAACAGGCGGTCACCTTCCTCAAGACGATTAAAGAGTTGGTGGAAGATCCGACTAGAGTACTACTGAATATATAAACAGAATAAGGAAATTTGTTATGTTGAAAAAGTATCACGAACAGGTCGAAGCCCGTGCCGCAGAGAGGATTCCTCCGCTGCCGTTGACGGCTGCTGAAGTGACTGAACTGGTTGCTCTGTTGGAGTCCGGTAGTAGCGATGGTGAAGAGCTACTGGAGCTGCTCACCCATCGTGTCCCTGCGGGGGTGGATGATGCGGCACAGGTGAAGGCACGCTTCCTTGCAGCGGTAGCCTCAGGTGAGAAGCGTGTCTCGTTGATCACTCCACTGCGTGCGATTGAATTGCTGGGTACTATGCTTGGCGGTTTCAATGTCGCTCCATTGATTGATGCGTTGGAAGGGGATGAGATGCTGGCCACTGCGGCAGTGGACTCCCTCTCTAAGACTCTGTTGGTATTTGATGCCTTTGATACTGTCGTTGCCAAGATGGAGGCGGGGAATGCTTACGCCAAGCGGGTGGTGGAGTCTTGGGCGGAGGCGGAGTGGTTCACCTCGCGTGATGCGTTGGCTGAGCAGATCACCGTTACCGTATTCAAGGTGCCCGGTGAGACCAACACCGATGACCTCTCACCAGCACAGGATGCGTGGTCACGCCCTGATATCCCGCTGCACGCCAAGGCGATGCTGAAGATGCCGCGTCCTGACTTTACGGAAGATCCACTGGGCACACTGGAGGTACTGAAAGAGAAGGGATTCCCAGTCGCCTATGTCGGTGATGTGGTGGGTACTGGCTCTTCACGTAAATCTGCCACCAATTCTGTGCTCTGGTATATGGGGCGGGATATCCCCTTTATCCCCAACAAGCATGATGGCGGTTACTGTTTTGGTAGCAAGATTGCACCGATCTTCTTCAACACCATGGAGGATGCGGGTGCACTGCCCGTAGAGATGGATGTCTCTGCAATGGAGATGGGAGATGTGATTGATCTCTTCCCTTATGCGGGGGAGGTTAAACGCCATGGCAGCGATGAGGTGTTGACCACCTTTGCACTGAATACTGAGGTATTGAAAGATGAGGTGCAGGCGGGGGGGCGTATTCCTCTGATTATCGGTCGAGGTCTTACCGGACGTGCACGTGAAGCGTTGGGGTTGGAACCCTCTACCCTGTTCCGTCTTCCGAAAGAGCCAGCCGAAAGTAGTGCTGGATATAGTCTGGCGCAGAAGATTGTGGGTAAGGCGTGTGGAAAAGCGGGGGTTCGCCCGATGGAGTATTGCGAACCTGCTATGGCTACTGTTGGCTCACAAGATACCACGGGACCGATGACGCGTGATGAGCTGAAAGACCTTGCCTGTTTGGAGTACTCAGCGGATCTGGTGATGCAGTCCTTCTGTCATACCGCCGCCTATCCGCGCCCAGTGGATGTGACTACCCACCAGACCCTGCCGCTGTTTATGACCGATCGTGGTGGTGTCTCCCTGAAGCCGGGGGATGGTGTCATTCACTCCTGGCTCAACCGTATGTTGCTACCCGATACCGTTGGTACCGGTGGTGACTCTCATACCCGCTTTCCTCTGGGGATCTCCTTCCCTGCGGGTTCTGGTCTGGTCGCCTTTGCAGCGGCTACTGGGGTGATGCCGCTGGATATGCCGGAGTCAGTTCTGGTGCGTTTCAAGGGGGAGATGCAGCCAGGAATTACCCTGCGTGATCTGGTCCATGCGATCCCCTATATGGCGATTCAGAAGGGGTTGTTGACGGTAGAGAAGGCGGGTAAGAAGAATGTCTTTTCGGGCCGCATTCTGGAGATTGAAGGGCTGAATGAACTGACTGTAGAACAGGCCTTTGAGCTGAGTGATGCCTCGGCAGAGCGTTCTGCAGCAGCCTGTAGTATCGCCTTAAGTGAGGATGCAGTGAAGGCGTACCTCAACTCCAATATTGCTCTGCTGAAATCGATGGTGGCCGATGGTTACCAAAACAGTGCAGCGCTGGAGCGTCGTATTGTAGCGATGGAGGCGTGGCTGCAACAGCCAGAGTTGATCCGTGCCGATGCGGATGCCGAATATGCCGAGGTGATTGAGATCGATCTGGCAGAGATCAAAGAGCCGATCCTCTGTGCACCGAATGATCCCGATGATGCGCGTACCCTGTCTGATGTGGCTGGCTCGAATATTGATGAGGTCTTTATCGGCTCCTGTATGACCAATATCGGTCACTTCCGTGCCGCCTCCAAACTGCTGGAGTCGGTGGATACACTCTCTACCCGTCTCTGGGTGGCTCCACCCACCCGCATGGATGAGGCACAGCTGCGTGATGAAGGCATCTACAACGTCTATGGACGTGTTGGTGCGCGTATGGAGATGCCCGGTTGCTCCCTCTGTATGGGTAATCAGGCGCGTATTGCGCCGAAGAGTACCGCAGTCTCCACCTCTACCCGTAACTTCCCCAACCGTTTAGGAACCGGAGCTGATGTCTATCTCGCCTCAGCAGAGCTGGCAGCTGTGGCGGCGATTTTGGGTAAACTGCCTACAGCGGAGGAGTACCAGCAGTATGCCGAGGAGATCACTGCCAATAGCGATGAGATCTACCGTTATCTGGATTTCTCAAAATAGTAGCAGATTGAACCTAGAATCCTCAGTTGACCGCGTCCTGCGCACGCCTGTACGCACACTCTGGCCCATCCAACTGAGGAATCTAGGTTGAACAGAGCCACTATCCCGTTGGGGTAGTGGTTTTTTTACGCGTCCCTGTTGCTGGCTGGGTGTTGCTGAAGAATCTGTTGGATTAGATGAGATAGCTCTTGTTTGTTGATCGGCTTCTCTAAGAACCCATTACATCCCGCCTCATTGAAGGCATCACGGTGTTTCTGCATTACATTGGCCGTCAGGGCGACAATGGGGACGTTGTTACCTGCGGCTCTCAATATTTTTGTAGCCTCAATGCCATTGGTCTCAGGCATCTGCATGTCCATCAGAATCAGGTCAAAATGGTGTGCTGTGGCCAGCTCAATGGCGATTTTTCCATTATCGGCTGTTGTTACGGTGGCCCCCATCGACTCTAGGATACGACGTTCCAACAGTTGCAGTTCAGGAGTATCTTCTGCGATCAGTACAGCGGCATTGAGATTGGTTCCGAGCAGCTCCTCCTGATTGACCTGACTGTTTTTGAGCTCTTGCGCCTGACTGGGAGCTGCACTGTTTGTAGGGTGATAGGGGAGGTTAAGCTGGAATCTGGAACCTTTCCCTTTACTGCTCTCTACCTCAATGGAACCGCCCATCAACTGAGCCAAATTACCGGAAACATACAGGCCGAGTCCACTGCCACCAAAGCGGCGTGAAATGGAGTTGTCTGCTTGCTCAAAGCGTTGGAATAGACGTTGTTGAACCTCTGAGGTCATGCCGATGCCGGTATCTTCGACACTGAAGTGAAGCTGTTCTGAGGCGCTCCAGAGACGTAAAGTGACTGTGCCGCCAGCTTCTGTAAATTTGACAGCATTGCCGATCAGGTTGATCAAAATCTGTCCAATACGTTGGGCATCACCCAACACCATATTGGGGAATGTCTCTTGCTGCTCCAACTTGAATGTCAGTCCCGCATCTTGCATGCGCATTGAGAAGATGTGTTGGATATTGTCAATCAGTGTATTAAGGTTGTAGGGGTTCTCATCAATGGTAAATTTGCCAGACTCAATCTTAGAGATGTCGAGAATATCGTTGACCAGAGCCAGCTGGCTACGTCCAGAGATCTCGATGGATTGGATCATCTTCTGTTTTTCGGAGTCTGACTCCTGCTCACCGAGAAATTCGCAGTTTCCGATGATGTTGGTGAGTGGTGTACGTAGCTCATGACTCATGGAGGCGAGAAATTCATCTTTGGCGCGGCTTGCCTGTTCAATCTTCTCTTCAGCCTCTTTATGGCGGGTGATGTCTTGAACGGTCCCTCTTAACAGTGCTGGTTTTCCTTCTCTGTCATAGAGTGTCTCAATTCGGTCTTCACTCCATTTGATCTCACCACTCTCCAGCAGTAAACGGTGTTGTGTCTGACAGTTTGCCTGCAGCTTCACCTCTTCGGTATAGGTGTGGTTGACCTGCTCTAGATCCTCTGGGTGGATGATGCTGAGAAATTTCTCATAAGAGGGGGGGGTGGTTTTGGGGTCGAACTGAAACAGTTCGTAGATCTCTTTTGACCAATCCAGCTTATGTTTTTTTAGATCTAATACCCAGTTTCCGATCTGCCCGAGGCGTTGGGCCTCTTTTAACCGGGTCTCGCTCTGTAATAGCTCTGCCTCTGCATCTTGGTGGCTCTTGAAGATGGAGCGCTCAATACGGCTGAGATAGCTATAGAGGGTAATAATATAGAGCAGTGATATAAAGAGTGTGACGAGGATGATGTACTCAATCTGTTGTGTAAGTTGCTGAGCAAGGTGGGTGATGTCAGAGAGAATCATCACCGTCCCGTTCTCCTCTTGATTGAGTGTCTGCAGGGGGACAAATCCAATATTGTAAACAGAGCCATCTGTTTTTAGGATGGTGTACTCACTATCTGATGGGGTGTGCTGATGCCGCTGTTCAATGTGTTGTACTAAAGGGGCGGGCAGAGCTGGCTGACTGCTATAGAGCATGACCTCTGAACTAAACTGGCTCCAATCTCCGTTGCGTTGTAGGCGTTTCATGCCTTGTTGCCACAACTCTTTTTTAATGGCGTGCTTACTCATCAAAACCACAAGCTCGACTTTCAGCTCATTAGCGAGGTTATTGAGTGCATGTTCAATCTCCATCCCCAGCTCCATATAACCGATCAGTTCACCACCGCGATGCCCCTGTTGGTGCAGTGGGCTGACAAGGCGCAATGTGTAGGTGCCCAATGGACCAATCTCCAGTCCCCAAGCAGGTTTTCCTGTTTTGACCGCCTGTAACATGGTTTGGCGGTTGATGCTGTCTCCGAAGCGGTCGGGTTGATGCACACGCAGGAAGTTGGTTTGATTGGTGTTGGTGAAGTAGAAGTGGGTGATCTGGTGGTTCTGGTTCAACTCTGCATAAATGGGAGCTATTTTTTGGTAGAGGCGGTCACGGTTCTGCTCTTTATAGTTATTGATAATCTCTGGGTCATGCTCTAGTGACTCAATTGCCACCTGCATCATCGATACATTCTGCTTGATGGTGTCCTCAAAATGTTCGTTCAACTTGTAGTTTAACGAGATCTGATTGTTTTCCCATACCTTCACTTGGTGGTTGTAGAAGAAGAAGCTGGAGATGATCATCACCAAGATCAATACCAGAGAGAGAGGAATCAGAATCTTCTGTTTTAGGTGGAGATCAAGTGGGTTCATCAGCAGGTTTTAGTGACTTATGTTAAATTATGGCATATAAGAATTGCTATGATAACAGTAACTACTCAGAACTACTAACTGAAAATCTTGACAGGTTTTTTCGGCAGAAACGTGTTGTTTATCTTAGTTCCTGTCGCTCTTAGTTATCCACAAGCTATCTGCGCGATCTTCCACTTAAGTTGTTGATCCAGCGTGTTTTATGGCTAAAAACTGCTTCAATCTCTGAGGGTCAGATCTTTTTCACAAACTGTGATTTGAGCTGCATTGCACCGATGCCATCAATTTTGCAGTCGATATCGTGGTCACCATCCACTAGGCGGATGTTCTTGACCTTGGTACCTATTTTTACCACCAGTGAAGACCCTTTCACTTTGAGGTCTTTGATCACGCTAACGCTGTCGCCGTCCTGTAGTGGGTTACCGTTGGCATCC
The DNA here is from genome assembly GCA_018648825.1 of Gammaproteobacteria bacterium. GTDB lineage: Bacteria > Pseudomonadota > Gammaproteobacteria > Thiopontia. The sequence continues at coordinate 17,140 of JABGQL010000036.1, read as the reverse complement.
TTGATACTTGTGGTCTCCTCCTCTTCGGCCTCAATGGCCCACTCATGCGCACACTCTGGGCAGATATAAAGTGTCGCATCAATATAGGTGTATTCAGATTGACATTGCGGACAGTGGGGTAGGGTGCTCATTAGGGGATTACCTGCTGATTAAAGGGGAAGAAGGAGGGGATTGTACAGGAGCTATTCAGAGGTTACTGACGTGCCAGAGAGAGCCTCTTACTACGTATGTGTCCAAGGAGGTGGCGGTGTTAACATAGGTGGCTAGAAGCCCTCTTTTTAGCTGTCTATTGCCTCTCCGTCGCAGATCTGTTGTAGCAGGTCATGAAGCTGTTCAACAGCCCCTTCTGCCTCCACTGGTTGGTTGGCATCGAGGGCATTGCAGACTGTTGCTCCCAGTCGGGTCAGTTCGGGGTAACCAAATGAGGTCCCACTGCCTTTGAGGGTATGTGCCGCCTTGCGCACCTGCGGCCACTGTTGGTTGCTCAGTGCAGTCATCATTTCGTCGTGTAAAACCCTACATCGTTGTAGAAAAAGCTCGAACAGCTCATCATCTATAAGTGTGCTGACCTCACCTTGAGGGAGAGCGGCTTGGGGTAGGTAGTGGTCCAGTAACTGCTCCAGCTCTGCCCGGTTGATTGGTTTTTCCAAAAAGTGGTTACAGCCAGCCTCTTCAAACTCTTCACTGTGGCGTGGCATTACATTGGCAGTCAGTGCGATAATAGGGATGTTATACCCCTCTTTTCTAAGTTGTATGGTGGCCTCAATACCGCTCATAACAGGCATCTGCATATCCATGAGAATCATGTCAAAGCTCTGCTGCTTCACCATATCAAGCGCAATTTTCCCATTATTTGCTGTAAATACGGTCAGCCCCATCGGTTCCAAAATACGCCGCTCAAGCATCTGCAGCTCGGGTGCATCCTCTGCAATTAGGACGGTTCCTGAGTATCTGGAGTGTGAATGATTCGGTTGCTGAGTTACCTGAGTGGCTTTTGTTTTACTCAACTGTAGGGGGAGTCGGACCTCAAATCGAGAACCTTGACCGAGGATACTGGAAACCTTGATCTCCCCCCCCATCAAGTCGGTGAGTTGCTTGGAGATATAGAGCCCCAGTCCGGTTCCACCAAAACGGCGTGAGATAGAGTGTTCGGCCTGTTCAAAGGGTTGGAACAGCTGCTGTAGGGTCTCGGGTGACATTCCGATCCCCTCATCTTCGATGGTAAAACAGAGTTGATCTTGTTGATGGGGTTGTTTATCTTCTTTAATGGTCAGAGTTACATGTCCCTGCTCTGTAAACTTAACGGCATTGCCTAGCAGGTTAATTAAGACCTGACTGATTCGATGACCGTCTCCAAGAAGGAGTTGCGGATAGTGGGCGGACGACACGACCCTGAAGGCGAGTTTTGCCTCTTCTGCACGTTTGTAGAAGATGGTTTTAACCTCATGAAGCAGTGACTCCAGATTAAACTCGCCTTCATCAATACTGAACTTCCCTGCGGCAATTTTTGAGACATCGAGTAGATCATTGATGAGATAAAGTAGCCCCTTGCCTGAGACCTCCATCGACTCAAGGAGCTGTTTCTGCTCAATATTGAGGACAGTTCTTCCCAGTAGCTCACCGTTGCCCAGTAGGGCGGTGAGAGGAGTTCGTAGCTCATGACTCATTGCCGCAAGAAAGTCATCTTTGGCTTGGCTGGCATCTTCTGCGGCCAGTAGTTTGAGTTGGTGTTGCTGGATATCCTGAAGCCCTTGGTAGCCACGCAGAGAGGAGATGACACAGGTAAAGAGTTTGTCTGATGTTAATTCACTCTTATCCTTATAGTCGTTGATGTCGTAATCGAGAATGGCTTGATGGGCCGGAGCCATACCCGGTTGACCCGTGCGCAGTATGATGCGGACCAACTCATTGTGGTTGGATTCTCGTATCCGTTTAACGGTCAAGAGACCTGCATGGTCACTCTCCATCACCACATCCAGTAGAATGAGTGCAGTATCCTCATGCTCTTGCAGTAGGTCTATCGCCTCTTGTCCGCTATAGGCGTGTATGAAGTCCAGCCTCCGCTGCTGGAAGGTGACATTCCTGAGCGAGAGTAGGGTTACGTCATGAACACTCTGTTCATCATCGACAATCATCACCTTCCAAGGAGATTCAGAGAGAGGGGGCGATGCAGCTGGTGTATCAGTCTCTGAGACTGTATCTTCAGGAAAGAGTAACTCATCTGTGCTCATGGGGTTATCCGTCTATTGGCTCGTGTATGGCTGCGGGGAGTGTAATCAGAAAGTGTGACCCCTGTTCTGGTTGGCTCCAGACCTGAATGGTCCCTTGGAGTCGATGAACAACTAGGTTATATACAATCTGCATGCCTAAACCGCTGCCTCCGCTATTACGGCGGGTGGTAAAGAATGGCTCAAAAATATGTTGTCGGACCGACTCTGACATCCCCACGCCATCATCTTGGTAGTTGAGCGTTATCATAGGCGTTTTGATTGTAGACTCTTTGGTTGTCTCTTCGGAGAGGGTGGCTTGGATGTGAATCAGCCCCGAATCCTGCTCTGGATAGGCGTGGATCAGAGAGTTTTCGATCAGATTGATCAGTACTTGTGATAAGGCCCCAGCGTCACTGTGCATGGTCAAATTGGGGCTGCAATCAACCTCAATGGTGATGGGGTGCTGCCTGAATCGAGGCTGTAGGGAGTGTAGTAGCTCGTCAATAAAAGGTTGTAATAAAAACTCTTCGTTGTGGCTGCGGGACTGATTTACCGCTACCTTTTTGAAATTCTGGATGAGCAGTGCTGCACGCTTGAGGTTGCTGATGACGATGTTGCTGCTCTCTGTAACGGTAGAGAGGTAGTGGCTGAGGTTCTCTTTGGTGAGTCCCCCTTGTTGGAAAGCATTTTCGAACTGCTTCGTCTCTCCCTCTAGATAGGTGATAGCGGTTACTCCAACCCCAACGGGCGTGTTAATTTCATGGGCAACGCCAGCAACCATACCTCCGAGTGAAGCCATCTTTTCCGACTCAATGAGCCGCTTCTCGATCTCGATCTCTTGTGAAATATTGCGGAATACAGCCACAGATCCTTGGTTTTGATCAGATCCAATCAGGGGGGAGGAGAAGAAGGCGACTGGAAAGAAGCTGCCATCTTTGGCCTGGAACCAATCCTTCTCAACCGAGTAGTGCTTTCCATTATGTATGCTTTTTTGAATCGGGCACTCTTCAGCAGGCATGCGGGTTCCATCAGGACGACAGGCGTGGATTGTGTCATGCATATTTTTACCCAGTAACTCTTTATAACTCCATCCGAGTAGGGTCTCGGCCTTGGGGTTCATAAAGGTCAGCTTGCCCTCGGTATCCAGCACGTAGACCCCCTCATTCATGCTTGCGGTGATACTGGAGAGAAAACTCTCTTTCTCTGCCAGTTGTTGGCTGATCACCTTTTCTCGGTCATGAGACTCCTGCAGTTGTGTAACTGCCGTGCTCCACTGTTTGCGGATACGTTCGGCCTGTTTTACCCGCTGCTGAAGCATGCGGTTGGTACGTCTGAGTTGGGTTAATTCCGGGTCATTGGTGTCTGTGGGAGACATGGCTATAGGAGGGGATAAGCTATGAAAATTCAGGGTAGATTAGGTCGGTTCCACAACGCACATTCTCTAGATAATCGAGTCCCTCTTTTACAAAGTTGGAGGCGATGATTGAGCCATGCTGAGGCAGAATGGCATCGATCTCAATTCCATCGAGCTGGCGGACAAAACCCCGACAGGCTGTATTGCTTGCCATGTAATCCATATGGAAGAGGTCCATGCTGTCACGGTGGGCCTCCATGTCGGTTACCACCAGAGACCAGTCGCTGTCTAATGCGGCCCAGATATCACCAGAGAAGAGCGCCTGAGTTGCACGATCATAGGTGGTGAAAGCTCCTGGAAAGTGGAGGAAAGGGGCTGCGATGAACTGAAGTTCTGCACCAGATGGGAGGGTGATAATACTGTTCTCTTCAACGTCTACATACTCATATTCAATGTCGTAATAGGGCAGTAGTACGTTGGTGCGAGGGGTGGTATAGACCTTCATTGCGGGATTGATTGCCAGCCAGTCGATTAGAGAGGCTGCAACATCAGGGTCTTGATGGCAGATGATCGCCCCGGTAATCTTTTCTGGAGAGACTATGGTCGAGATGCTTTCTTTGACTTGAGGGAAGTGGGCACGGCTACCGGGATCGACCAAAATCCACTCCTCTCCATCCCCAATCAGGTAGACATTGCAGCGGAAGGCGCTCTCTTCGGTTACCCCAACCCAGTATACGGTATGGTTTTCCTGTTGATAGAGGGGGGTTACTCCGCTGGGCTGTATTGCAATGGTCTGTAGATCAATCTTCATGGTGGTCTCTGCTTAGGCTGATAGAGAGTATATGCACTCACCCTGATCAGTAGTGAGAGGGAGGTGAGTGTTGATTGATTTAAATCAACTAAAATCGCATGAAAAAAGCCCCTGCAAAATACTCAACTCTGCAGGGGCTTTTAGGTGTTGTGAAGAGGGTGCTATTTAAACTCGACGATTAGATCATCTTGCTGTACCAGTTCACCTGCCTGTAGATGGATCTTCTTGATGGAGCCATCAAAGGGGGCTGTTACTGTAGTCTCCATCTTCATCGCCTCAATCACAAATAGTGGATCTCCTTTGGTTACCTGATCCCCTGCATGGGCGATTACATCAGAGAGTTTGCCCTGTAGTGGGGCACCAATTTCATGCTCATCTGAGGCCTTGGTGTTGACCTGAGTCTTGGAGACCACCGAGGTGTCACGTACACGTACGGTACGGGTTTGACCATTGAGGTCAAAGGTGACGGTACGCATACCATCTTCGCCTGGTTCAGAGGTGAAGAGTAGGCGGATAATAATCACCTTACCCTTGCCGATCTCCACGGAGATCTCCTCTTCTGGCTGTAGACCATAGAAGAAGGCGTTGGTGGGGAGGTAGGAGATCTCACCATACTCCTGCTTGTGGTTGTAAAAGTCCTTGAATACCTCGGGGTACATTTTGTAAGAGAGGAAGTCGAGCATGGTTTGGGTGTCATCAAACTCCTGCTGGAAGGCGACAAACTCGGTATCAAAGTCGACTGGATCAAGGTACTGGTTGGGGCGACTCTCCATCGGCTTATCGCCCTTGAGGATGATCTTGGAGAGTGCTTCAGGAAAGCCGCCCTCCATCTGACCGAGGTCGCCCTTGAACAGTTCAATCACCGAATCAGGGAAGGCGAGGGTGTCACCACGCTCCATGATATCGGCCTCAGTGAGGCCGTTAGAGACCATGAACAGAGCCATATCACCGACCACTTTAGAGGAAGGTGTAACTTTAACAATGTCACCGAACATCTTGTTTACAATTGCGTAATGCTGTTTTATCTCTTCGAATTTGTGCTCCAGACCAAGCGCAATCGCCTGTGGACGTAGGTTGGAGTATTGGCCTCCAGGGATCTCATGGTCATAGACCTCAGCGGTGCTCGCCTTGAGTCCAGACTCAAACGGGTAGTACTGCTCGCGCACATCTTCCCAGTAGTTGGCGTACTGGTTGAGGTTGTGCAGTTCAAACGGCTGCTCACGCTCATGACCCTCCATCACCGCCACCATTGAGTTGAGGTTGACCTGTGAGGTGAGACCCGACATGGAGCTGAGACAGGTGTCGATGATATCGACATCCGCTTCAACCGCCTTCAATAGTGTTGCCGACTGGACTCCTGCTGTCTCATGGGTGTGAAGATGAATCGGGAGGTCAACCGCCTCTTTCAGCGCAGGAATCAGCTCCTGTGCGGCATAAGGTTTCAACAGACCCGCCATATCTTTCAGCGCTAGGGTATGTGCGCCGGCATCCTCCAACTGCTTCGCCAGATCGGTGTAGTACTGTAGGTTGTAGCGGTTAGAAGGGTCGGTATTCAGCACATCGCCGGTATAACAGATGGTCCCCTCGGCCAAGCCGCCAGTCTCATTACGTACAAACTGAATCGACTGCTTCATCCCCTCAATCCAGTTCAGCGAGTCAAAGATACGGAATACATCGATCCCGTTCTCCCATGACTCAATGATGAACTTCTCTACCAGATTATCGGGATAGGCCTTGTAGCCAACCGCATTGGAGCCACGAAACAGCATCTGGAATAGAATGTTGGGGATCGCCTTACGCAGTTGACGCAGGCGCTCCCACGGGCACTCATGCAGGAAGCGCATGGAGACATCAAATGTAGCGCCGCCCCACATCTCTAGCGAGAAGATTTGAGGGTGGCTCTTGGCATACCCCTCGGCCACCTTCATCATATCGCGGGTACGTACTCGAGTCGCTAGCAGTGACTGGTGTGCATCACGCATGGTGGTGTCGGTGTAGAGGATATTGTTCTGGTCTTTGATCCAGTCGACGAACTTGTCAGCACCCATCTCATCCAACAGGTTCTTGGTCCCCTTGGGGTACTCGGCACAGCAGTCGACCTTGGGTACCTTCGCTTTACGGAACTGGCGTCCCTTGTCGGGGTGTTTGACATCGGGGTTGCCATTGATGGAGACATTACCCAGATAGTTTAGGGTCTTGGTGGCTCGGTCAAAGGAGGAGCGGATCTCGAACAGCTCGGGGTGGGTGTCGATAAAGGTGACGGTCGATTGACCAGAGGAGAAGGTGTTGTTGGCGAGTACATTCTCCAAAAAACCGATATTGGTCTTTACGCCACGGATACGGAACTCACGTAGTGCACGGTTAATGCGCTGGATGGCTCCGGGGAAGGTGCGTCCCCATGAAGAGACTTTAACCAGCATAGAGTCGAAGAAGGGGGAGACGCGAGCACCAGGGTAGGCGGCACCAACATCCAGACGAATGCCAAAACCACCGGCACTGCGGTAGGCGATGATGCGTCCAAAATCTGGCTGGAAGCTGTTCTCTGGGTCCTCCGTAGTGATGCGACATTGGATTGCATAACCGTTGCAAGTTACGGATTCTTGGGTGGGAATAGAGATCTCATTGCTATCCAGACGACACCCCTCTGCAACATGAATCTGGCTGCGTACGATGTCGATCCCAGTCACCTCTTCGGTGATGGTGTGCTCTACCTGTACCCGTGGATTGACCTCGATAAAGAAGATGTTCTCCTCGTTGTCGACCAGAAACTCTACCGTACCGGCATTGCTGTAGTTGACGTGGCGGGTGATATCCAGTGCATATTGATGCAGCTGTTTGCGTGCCTTTTCAGAGAGGGTGATACTGGGGGCGATCTCCACCACCTTCTGGAAGCGGCGCTGTACCGAACAGTCCCGCTCAAACAGGTGGACCAGATTTCCATGCTGATCACCGAGAATCTGTACCTCAATGTGCTTGGGTGCATCGATATATTTTTCGAGAAAGACGGTGTCATCACCGAAAGCCTTTCCCGCTTCACTCTTGGCATCGTTGAAGGAGGTCTCCAACTCATCAATGGAGCGGATCACCCGCATACCACGACCACCACCACCAGAGGCAGCCTTGAGCATTACCGGATAACCGATGTACTCTGCCTCGCCTTTGGCGATCTCATAGTTATCCAGCGGTACACGACTGTTTTTGATGATTGGCAGACCTGCGGCAACCGCGTTATCCTTCGCCATAATCTTGTCACCCAACGCCTCCATCACCTCTGGAGCAGGGCCGACAAAGATAATGCCCTCTTCACGACAACGGCGGGCAAACTGCACATTCTCAGAGAGGAAGCCATAGCCGGGGTGAATCGCCTCTACACTATTCTCTTTGGCGACCTCGATAATGCCCTCAATGTTCAGATAGGGGCGTAGTGGGTCGTCATCCTCACCAATTTGGTAGGCCTCATCGGCCTTGTAGCGGTGCGGAGAGAAGCGATCTTCATGAGTGAAGATGGATACTGTTTTGATATTCAGCTCTGATGCCGCACGCAGGATACGAATGGCAATTTCGCCACGGTTGGCAACCAGAAGTTTTTTGATGGACTGACTCATAAGAATGTATTCCTAACCATTGACAATAAAAGCGATTCTCGCGCAAAGACGCAAAGACGCAAAGGTGTAAGGCTATTTTTTTTGCTTTTAGGAGAAATCAAATATTCAGTAAACTAAATAGAGTGAGTGGTTGTTCAACTCGCACAAAGATACAGAGAGACCAAAAAGGACTTTTCTTAGTGGCTTTGTGTCTTTGCGCGAGATTGCTGTTAGCGGTTCATTCGATTATCGATTAGCTCTTCAACTACCGAGGGATCGGCCAGTGTCGAAGTATCACCCAAGCTATCCAGCTCATTGGCGGCGATCTTGCGCAGAATACGGCGCATGATCTTACCAGAACGGGTCTTCGGCAGGCCGGGAGCCCACTGGATGAGGTTGACCTTGGCAATCGGGCCGATCTCTTTACGTACCTGTGCCACCAAATCAGCCTTCAACTGGTCGGTAGGCTCGTCACCCTGCATCAGGGTGACAAAGGCGTAGATACCCTGCCCAGTGATGTCATGGGGGTAACCCACCACTGCAGCCTCAGCGACCTCTTCGTGCAGTACCAGTGCCGACTCAATCTCGGCAGTACCCAGACGGTGACCGGAGACATTCAATACATCATCGACACGACCTGTAATCCACCAGTACTCATCTTCATCACGGCGAGCACCGTCACCGGTGAAGTAGTAACCGGGGAACATGCTGAAGTAGGTCTCGGCGAAGCGTTTGTGGTCACCATAAATGGTGCGCATCATGCCGGGCCATGGGAATTTGATAGCTAGGTTGCCAGAGGTGGCCCCTTCGATCTCATTGCCCTCATCGTCCAGCAGTACAGGCTGCACACCGAAGAAGGGGCGGCTGGCAGCGCCAGGCTTGAGTGGATGTGCACCCGGCAGTGGGGTGATCAGATGACCACCGGTTTCGGTCTGCCACCAAGTATCGACAATGGGGCAACGACCTTCACCCACCACGTTGTAGTACCACTCCCATGCCTCAGGATTGATCGGCTCACCGACCGTACCCAACAGGCGTAGTGATTTGCGTGAGGTGTTTTTTACCGGCTCATCACCAGCAGCCATCAGTGCGCGGATCGCGGTGGGGGCGGTGTAGAAGGTGGCTACCTCATGTTTGTCGCAGACATCCCAGAAGCGGGAGACGCTAGGGTAGGTGGGAATGCCCTCAAACATAACGGTAGTGGCGCCATTGGCCAGTGGGCCATAGACAATATAGGTGTGTCCGGTGACCCAACCGACATCAGCAGTACACCAGTAGGTCTCGCCATCTTTATAGTCAAAGGTCAATTTGTGGGTCATGGCTGCATGTAGCATATAGCCACCAGTGGTGTGCTGAACCCCCTTGGGTTTACCGGTAGAGCCCGAGGTGTAGAGGATAAACATCGGATCTTCTGCATCCATCTCCTCAGGTGCACAGTCAGGAGAGGCATCTGCCATCGCCTGGTGATACCAGATATCACGGCCCTCGCTCCACTCCACTTCGTCACCACCACGCTGTACCACCACACAGGTGTGTACGTTAGGGCAGTTTGCCATCGCTTTGTCGGCATTGCTCTTCAGCGGTACGCGTTTACCACCACGTACACTCTGATCCGCAGTAATTACAATTTGACAGTCGGAGTCTTGAATACGGTCACGCAGGGCATCGGGAGAGAAGCCACCGAAGACTACCGAGTGCATTGCACCGATACGGGTACAGGCGAGCATTGCAACCGCTGCCTCTGGAATCATCGGCATGTAGATGGAGACACGATCTCCCTTCTTTACCCCACGATCCTTCAATACATTGGCAAACTTACTGACCTCAGCATGGAGTTCGGCATAGGTGATCTTGCGATCTTCATTGGGGTCATCGCTCTCCCAAATAATGGCAACCTGATCACCACGCTCCGCCAGATGGCGATCCAGACAGTTGTAAGAGGCGTTGAGTTTGCCCCCCTTGAACCAGTCAATATGGAGGTCTTCTTTAAAACTCCAGTCTAGAGTTTTGTCCCATGGCTTGAACCAAGTGAGGTAGCTGGAAGCCTGCTCAGCCCAGAAATCTTCAGGGTCATTAACAGAGCGCTGATACATCTCATCATACTGCTCAGCGTTGACATTGGCCTGTGCGGCGAAGGCTGCATCAATGGGGTAGGTCTTTTCGGTACTCATGACGGTGGTCCTCCTGCGTCATTAATTTATATTTAATTCTTTTTTACCACAGCCGAGACAGAGAGCACAGAGTTTTAAAAGAAATAGTGCTGCCCTCTCTGCTCCTGCTGGTGAATGCTGTTAAATAGCCAAATACTGCTGGCGTAGCTCTTCGTTATCAAGCACTTCCTGCGCAGTACCGTCAAATACAATCTGTCCCATATCTAGGATCAGTGCACGGTCAGCAAGGTGAAGGGCGGCAATGGCATTCTGCTCTACAATCACCGTAGTGATACCCAGCCCCTTAATGCTCTCCAAAATACGCTCAATCTCTTGAACGATGACTGGGGCCAGCCCCTCATAGGGCTCGTCCAGTAACAACAGCTTAATGTCACGGGCCAGTGCACGGGCCACAGCCAGCATCTGCTGTTCACCACCGGAGAGGGTGGTACCCTCCTGTTCACTACGCTCACCCAAGCGGGGGAACGATTCGTAGATTCGTTCAATGGACCAGCCAATTGGCCCTTCGATCTGCGCCAGCTCCAAGTTCTCTTGCACGGTGAGTCCGGCAATAATACGACGATCTTCCGGTACCAGTGCCACGCCGTGATGGGCAGCCTCGTAAGCCTTCATGTTGTGCAGTGGCTTATGGTCTAACCAGACCTCACCATGGTGAATCTCGGGTTCGCTGGCACGCGCAATGGCACGCAGGGTAGAGGTCTTGCCTGCACCGTTACGGCCCAGTAGGGCGATGATCTCACCCTCACGGACATCGAAGCTGACTCCCTGTACGATGTAGCTCTCGCCATAGTAGGCGTGGAGATCCCAGCAGGAGAAGAAGGCGGGATCAGAACCCCGAGCCTGTATTGCCGGGGTACCGGGTGCGTGTGGGTTGTTATCTGTCATCTTCTCTGTCATAAGTGTGCTCCACCGAGGTACGCTTCTTGAACGATTGGGTTGCCGCGAATCTCATCGGGGGTGCCGGAGGCGATGATCGCCCCCTGTGCCAACACAGAGATGGTGTCAGCAACGCTGAAGACCACATGCATATCATGCTCGATGATGATTTTGGTCATGCCGCTCTCCTTGATCTTTTTCATCAGCTCAATGGTGCGGTTGGTGTCATGACGGGCCATACCCGCGGTAGGCTCATCCAGCAGCAGTAGACGTGGGTGCTGGATCAGACACATCACCAACTCCAAGCGACGCTTGTCACCACGTGACATGCTGCCGGCATGTTCATAGATGCGGTCTCCAGTAATGTCTAGATCTGCCAACATACGGGTGGCCTCATCAATGATGTCCTGTTCACTGGATGCAGCCTTGAATATGTTGAAACTGTATTGCCCATCGCGCTTGGCGAAGGCGGGGATCATCACATTCTCCAGCAGACTGAGATCAGGGAAGATCTCTGGGGTCTGGAATACACGCACCATCCCCATCTGGTTGATCTCATGGGCCTGCTTGCCAATGATGTTTTCACCATCAAAGGTGACACTGCCGGTGTCTGGGATTAGACGACCAATACAGCAGTTGAGTAGGGTCGATTTACCTGCACCATTGGGGCCGATAATGGCGTGGACCTTACCCTCTTCAATCTCTAGATTGACATCATTCAATGCCTGTAGGCCACCGAAGGTTTTGTTGACACCTTTAATATTCAGTACAAGGTTGCTCATCGGTTACTCCTTGTCACCAGTCTGTTCACTGGCGCCCTCTGTTTTGTAGCGTTTCTTAATGCGGTCCAACCCCTCCATAATGCCGCCGGGGAGGAAGATTACGATGACCATAAACAGCACACCTAGGGTCAGGTGCCACCCTTCGCCCACAAACGGGGTGATGATGGTTACCATCAGGTTCTCCAAGAAGCCCGGTAGGAAGGAGAAGAAGTTGTGCAGCGCAGCCTCATTGACCGCTGAGAAGATATTCTCAAAGTACTTGATGATACCGACACCAAGCAGTGGGCCGAACAGGGTGCCGACACCACCGAGAATGGTCATCAGAACCACCTCGCCGGATGCGGTCCACTGCATACGCTCTGCACCGGCCAGCGGATCAGTCACCGCCATCAGTCCACCCGCCAACCCGGCATACATACCGGAGATGATAAATGCGGTCATCAGGTAGGGGCGGGTGTTGAATCCGGTGTACTTCATACGGGTCTGGTTGGACTTGATCGCCTGTAGCTTCATTCCGAAGGGAGAGCGGAAGATCTTCAATGAAAGGAAGAAGGCGATGATCAGTACCACGGCACAGAAGTAGAAGCCGGAGTAGCCGCTCATGGAGATGCCAAATAGCTCTGTCGAAGGTAGACCTTCACCGGCAGGGCCATCAAAGATGCGCGCATCTTGCAGGGTCAACTGCAGGCCGGTCTCACCATTGGTGATTGGGGTCAACACGGAGTAGGCCAAGTTGTAGCTCATCTGTGCAAATGCCAGTGTCAGAATCGAAAAGTAGATTCCAGAGCGGCGTAGCGAGACAAAACCAATCAGTGCGGCAAACAGTCCGGCCATGAGCACAGCAAAGAAGATGGCAGGGAGCACGTTCATCGTCAGTAGTTTGAATGACCACACCGCAGTATAGGAGCCAATGCCTAGGAAGGCAGCGTGTCCAAACGAGAGGTAGCCGGTCAATCCAAAGAGGATGTTGTAGCCGATGGCGAAGATGCCAAAGATGGCAAATTTCTGTAGCAGATCGGGATAGCCTGCCCCGATCGGTGCCAGCCAGATCGGCATGGTGAGGACTGCAATCGAGAAGATCAGCATTACAGTCAGATCACTGCGAGTTTTAGTAAAGTTCATCAGTTAGTCCTCCATTACACCTTTACGGCCCATCAATCCACGTGGGCGGGTCAATAGAATGACAACAGCCACCAAGTAGATGATGATCTGGTCAATACCGGGCAGAATCGATTTGATCTCATTGAGTGAGGCAAACGATTGCAGAATACCGAGCAGGAAGCCCGCAGCTACAGCACCACGTAGGGAGCCCATACCACCGACAACCACCACTACGAAGGAGAGCACCAAGAAGTCCATCCCCATGTGGTAATCGGGTGGAAGAATCGGTGCGTACATCATCCCGGCGAGACCGGCAACGACTGCAGCCATACCGAAGACGATGGTGAATTTGCGCTCTACATTAATGCCGAGCATGGCAACCATCTCACGGTCTTGCATTCCGGCACGTACCACCATACCGAAGGTGGTTAACTGCAGGAAGGCAAACACAGCAGTGATAATGATGATCGAGAAGGTGAGATAGATAATGCGCCACCAAGGGTAGACCAAGTTTTCGCTCAGACCCAACCAGAGCCCGATGGGTGCGCTGCCGGAGATGATGTCCGGGGCGGGGGTTGGAATGGGGTTGGCGCCGTAGAAGTGGCGGATGACTTCTTGTACGACAATCGCCAGTCCAAAGGTGACCAGAATTTGTTCAGCGTGGGTACGCTTGTAAAAATGCTTGATGAGTCCTCGCTCCATTGCGAGTCCGATCAATAGCATAGTAGGTATTGTTAATAAAATGGATAAAGGCACAGACCAGTCAATGATCATGCTTCCAAAGTCGCCAAACCAGATCTCCAGATAGGGCACCTCTTTGTAAGCCTCAAAGAAGGTGATACTTTCATCTCGTACTTTCATCGAGATGGTCAGCAGTTTCTGGAAGCTGACCGCACAGAATGCGCCCAACATAAACAGTGCACCGTGTGCAAAGTTGACGACACCCAAAGTGCCGAAAACCAGCGTCAAACCTAACGCAATCAGTGCGTAGGCACCGCCCTTGTCTAGGCCATTCAGCAGTTGCAAAAATATGGCATCCATACATTGATCCCTATTATCAAACTAGAATTATCAAACTAGAA
>JABGQL010000036.1:0-3069 GCA_018648825.1 Gammaproteobacteria bacterium | reverse complement strand
CGAGGTGTAGCCGCCATTTTGTACTACGGGTTATACCTCGTAAGGACCGAGGTCACCACCGAAGATAGAGGCATCATACTCAACCTGTGAGCGTGGAACCTCTTTAACAATCTTCAACAGATCGAACTGGCTGCTTGGGTTCTGATTACCCTCTACAACCAATACATCCTTGAAGCACTGGTGATCCGCTGCGCGGTATTCCGTCTTACCGTTACCCATACCGTCGAAGTTGAAGCCTTCCAGCTGCTTGATCACTTCTGGTGGATAGAAGGTACCGGCCATCTCACATGCATTTGCATACAGGAGAGTCTGTACGTAACAAGTGTGAGCCGCCTGTGAAGGTGGGAAACCATACTCGCTACCGAAGGACTTAACGAACGCCTGTGAACCATTGTCAGTCAGCGCCCAGTTCCAGTTGGTAGTACCAAGGATACCCTTCAGGTTCTCACCAGCACCCTGTGCCATCAGACGAGAGTAGAGAGGAACGATGATCTGGAAATCCTTACCGTTAACCTGCTTATCGCGCAGACCGAACTGAACTGCCTGAGTCAGGGAGTTGATCATGTCCTTGCCGTAGTGGTTCAGAATCAGAGTATCTGCACCAGAGTTGAGGATAGGCGTGATGTACTGAGAGAAGTCACCCGCACCTACTGGAGTCTTCACAGCCTTGGCAGTGTTCCATCCCAGACCTTCAGTAGTCTCCTTGATAGACTGCTCCTGCGTCCAACCCCAAGTGTAGTCCGCAGTCAGGTGGTAGGCGTTACGGTCTGTACCCATACGCTCTTTCAGAACAGGACCCAGTGCAGAACCAGACATCTTCGCATTGAAGAAGTGGCGGAAGCCATAACGACGCTTGTCTTTACCAGTAGTGTCATTGGAGTGAGTCAGGCCAGCCATAAAGACTACGCCCATCTCCTGTGCCAGACCCTGTACGGCGATTGCAACACCAGAAGAGGAGCCGCCTGAGAACATGATGACGCCATCTTTCTCGATCATACGCTTGGCAGAGGCACGTGCTGCGTCAGACTTAGTCTGCGTATCACCTGTCACATAAGCGACCTTCTTGCCCAAAATACCGTTGCCCTTCAGCATGGATGGCTTCATGGTATTCATCATGCCGCCGTCACCCTCACCGTTGAGGTGCTTCACCGCCAGCTTAAATGCGCGCAGCTCATCCGCACCCTCATCGGCGTAAGCGCCGGTCTGTGGTACGTTGAAACCTAAAGTAACGGTTGAGGAGTTACTTGGGTTGTTCATGAAATCCTTCGCAGCCCAAGCATCCTTGGTGAAGAACATCGGGGCAGCACCAGCGGCAGCAAATGCAGCGCCGGCCTTCATTACATCTCTACGATTCCAGTTTTTAGTATCAGACATCTTATTAGACTCTCCTTCCTATTGATCAATGTTACGTAACATTAAATTTTGTTGTAGACAGGGGACCTGCTGTACTCCAAAGGCCCCAGTAGGCCTGTCAGGTTCTTAATAAATAAAAAACAGATAAGAACTGACTCAGCATTCTGTAGGAACAGATTGTTTCAGGCAAATTAACTGCTTGTAATATAGGCGTTTTCTTATGGGAAAAATGGGCTAAAAAGAGGTGTTGGGTAACGTGAAAATGTGAAAACGTTACCAAAGGTAACGCGACTGTTACCGATTGAGTAGCTGTAAAAAAAGTTACGTTTAACTGAGATATTTGTTGATAAAGCGTATCAAAATGAGATTAGTCACTATATTGCGGGTGCAATATGCAACCATCCATGATGGTGCGGTTTTCGACCCTTCGCTGTAGCTCCTTCCCTCTTGTAGGGGGAAGGCTGGGATGGGGGTAGAGTGCATCAGTTTATGGAGGGATAAGCCTCCTGCTTTTCAAGCGTAATAATCGGTAATATTTTTACACTTGCGAATAGGTGTCACCATCATGCAAACTGGATCACCCCTCATAAGCTCATTCATGCTGTAGCTCCTTCCCTCTTGCAAGGGGAACGCTGGGATGGGGGTAGAGTGCCGCGATTAATATTACCGAACCAAACCTTGATACAACAAAAAAATAGATAGCAGACAGACCGATATGAACCCTCAAAAGCTAACACTCTCCAAACTCGAAACCCTGCTGCTCAAAGCCTGCGATATCCTGCGCGGAAAGATGGATGCCAGTGAATTCAAAGAGTACATCTTCGGAATGCTCTTTCTCAAACGCATGTCTGATCAGTTCGATGCCGAACAGCAACAGCTCCGTAACGCCTACGCCAAAGACGGCCTGAATGATGCCACCATCAACATTCAACTTGCAAAGCCCAACAAATACAGCTTCTTCGTTCCTGAGCGTGCACACTGGAGCAGCCTGCGTCACCTCAAAGATAATGTCGGCTCTGGTCTCAATAAAGCACTTGCCGAGCTGGAAGAGGCCAACCTCAAGCGTGGTATGGAGGATGTGCTCAAACACATCAACTTCAACCACAAAGTGGGCAAAAAGCCGATGTCTGACCAGACCCTAGTTGAGTTCATCCAGCACTTTGATGAGATCCCGCTTGCCAATGGTGATTTTGAGTTCCCCGACCTGTTAGGGGCCTCCTACGAATACCTGATCAAATACTTTGCCGACAGTGCCGGTAAAAAAGGGGGGGAGTTCTACACACCTTCTGAAGTGGTGCGCCTGCTGGTAGAGATCATTGAACCCGCAGAGGGGATGGAGGTCTACGACCCCACTTGTGGCTCCGGTGGTATGCTGATCCAGAGCCAGCAATACATCGAAGAGCGCGGCGGCAGCTCGCGAGACCTGCATCTACGAGGGCAGGAAGATAACGGTGGCACCTGGTCCATCTGCAAGATGAACATGATCCTGCACGGCATTAGCGGTGCCGACATCCGTAACGAAGATACTCTAAAGGCCCCACAACACCTCACGGATGGGGGAGAGCTACGCACCTTCGACCGCGTAATCGCCAATCCACCGTTCTCACAAAACTACAGCAAAATCGGTATGGCGTTGCCAGACCGCTTTCACACCTTTATGCCAGAGAGCGGCAAAAAGGGCGACCTCATGTTTGTACAGCACATGGTCGCCTCACT
>JABGQL010000089.1:3861-34222 GCA_018648825.1 Gammaproteobacteria bacterium | reverse complement strand
AGGGGCTAGATCTGCTGCTGGATACCCTGCGCCACTACTTCAGTGATACCCAACGCCCCCCCGCCACACTCTGTTATATCCGCCCCAGAGAGACCGTTCAAGCCACCATACCGGCCCCACAAACCATTCCCGGTGTATCGTGGCATGAGGCACCAGAAAACTTGGATCAGCTGCGTGCAGAGGGGAACATCTTTATCTCCACCAGCCAACAGGAGCCCTTCGGACTCTCTATTCTAGAGGCACTGGCAGCCGGGCAATGTCTGCTCATCCCCCATGATGGGGCCTACTGGGACCGGATGCTGGTTGATCAAGTACACTGCATCAAATACCGCCCCAACGATGCCGAAGATCTGGCTACAAAACTTGAGTTCCTGCTTAATGACTCCGAACAGATTAAGCAGATCGGAGAGGCGGGGCAACGTATCGCACACAGTTATCGGGCAGACCGAGTCTACGGGGCGATGGTGAGAACACTGTTATCTACGATTGAGGAGCAGACCACAACTGCACCTATTCTCTCTCCGGATACATAATGATCAAGCCAATACGCACCCTGCCACTCGCCCTTCAACAGACCTTACTCTACGGACTGAGCATTGCGTTGATGAAGGGGATTTCCCTATTGATGCTCCCCTTTATCACCCACTATCTGGACCCAACCACCTTTGGACGGCTGGAGGTACTGGCCAGCCTGGGGATGATCGGCAGTGTACTGATCGGGATGGGTCTGGAGGATACCCTCTACCGCTACGCCGGATCGGCCCAGAGCCAGAGGGAGAGGAGAAGACATGCTGCAGAGATCTTTGGCCTCACCCTGCTGATCGGTACCATCACTCTGATTGCCGGGTGGCTCATCGCTCCCTCACTGGCCCAGCTACTCCCCGGCAACCCAGCCACCATCGAGGTGCGCTGGGTGTTGGTTGTTCTGGCTCTGGAGGGGGCGATTGCAGTGCCTCTGGGGTGGCTGCGAATGCAGGAGCGGCACTGGGCCTTCTTTAGCGCAACCGTAGGGCGAACCGTGCTACAGGCGCTGCTGGTTGTGGTACTGCTATCCCAAGGGGGAGGAGTTGAGGAGATTCTATTTGCTGGGGTGGTCGCAGCACTACTACAGGCACTCTATCTGGGGACACTACAGTTGAGAGAGAGTGGCATCCATTTCTATCACAACCGCTACCGGCAGTTACTCCGTTACAGCCTGCCCATTGTCGGCAGTGGAGTGGTCGCCTTTGCTCTCAACGGGATGGACCGCTGGGTACTGGCTCAACAGACTAACCTTCACACCGTAGCCGAGTATGGGGTGGCTGCCAAGTTTGCCCTCGCTGCCGTATTGCTACTACAGCCCTTCGGTATGTGGTGGTCTCCCCGCCGTTTTCAGGTTCTGAAACAGTCTAATGGTCCACAACAGGTGTGCCACTATGCAACACTCGGCATGACTCTAGCACTGATCATCACCGCTGTGGTTGGTCTGATTGCTCCACTGCTAATTCAGCAGATACTGCCTGCCGCATACAGCAGTGCCGCCCACTACGTAGTCTGGCTGGTGCTGGCGATGGCCTTTAAGGAGTGTGGTGAGCTGGTCAACATCGGCTGCTTTAATGGTGAGAGCACCCACAGCCAGCTACTGATTAACCTGCTGGCTGCCAGCATCGGCATCCTGCTGATGTTTCCACTCTCAGCCCATTATGGTGCAGAGGGGATGGTGGCTACACTGGTCGTGGCTCAGGGGGTTCGGCTACTGCTCCTCTATCGAGTCAGCCAATACTACCTGCCCCTCCCCTACCCGCTACTCAAGCTCACTGGCCTATTGATGCTGGTGGTGGTCTGGCTCTCCATCAGTCAATGGAATGGTGGCGGCTGGTCACAACTGGGGCTCTCTCTGCTGGCCCTTGGTTCACTGCTACTCTATGCGGCCGCCCTCTCACTGATTCCAACTCCCTCAAGAGAACCACTCTACAGGAGGGGACAACCATGCCAGTAGGCATAATAGGCGTGCGCCCCCCCATATCACCCATCGTGATCACAACCCTGTTGACCCTGCTGATTGCGGCACTCTGGTCGCTATTCCCACACCCCTTGATTGCCCTCGTTGCAGGCATTGCACTACTGGGTCTGTTGCTAGTGATCCACTCCCCAGTGTGGGTTGGGTTGCTCTTTATCGCCTTCTCATTCTTCCGGCTGCATGAGGTGTTCCCCCAACTCTACAGTTTTCGTATCCCTCTGTTACTGGCGCTTGGGACACTCACCACCATCGGCTGGCATACCCTGGTCACCCGCAACATCACCCCCTACAACAGTCGTGAGTTGAGCGCCTTTGGTATCTTTTTCCTGCTGGTCACCATCGGCCTGTTGTTTGCCGGAAACCGCCCGGAAGCGATCAGCTACTGGAGTGCCACCTTTGTGAAGATCGGTATCATGACACTGGCACTGGCATGGCTGCTACGTGAACTGGACCACTTTCGTTTTACTCTGCGCTTGCTCACCACAACCGGTCTGGCTGTCGGTCTGGTCACCCTCTACAACAAAATGAATGGAATTGGTCTGGTCGAGGGGACACGGGTCACCATCGGTCGCTCCATCGGTTCTGTACTGGGCGACCCCAATGACCTTGCCCTGGTACTGCTCTTCCCGCTCTCTTTTGCTCTGGCACTCTGGCTGACCCGTGGATTACAGTGGTGGGAACGAGGACTGGGGTTGGTCACATCGATCACACTGGTGAGTGCCATCATCGCCACCCAGAGCCGAGGCGGACTACTGGGGATTGCGGCCATCTGTGGCATCTACGGAATATATCGCATCCACTCCAAACTGCTACTGGGTGGGATCGGCCTGGTGGGGATGTTGGGACTCTATCTTTTGGCTGGTATCGGTGGACGACAATCGGGTGGAGTAGCCGAGAGCGGTATTGACCAGTCTGCAATGGGGCGGCTCCACGCCTGGGAGGCCGCCATCGGGATGGCAACCGATAACCCTCTAACCGGTGTTGGTTTAAACAACTTCTACTACAACTACTTCTACTACAGCCCCTCCTGGGATGGGCTTAACCATGCAGTACACAGCACCTGGTTCGGGGTGCTGGCAGAGACCGGATTTGTTGGCCTAATCGCCTTTGTCACCATGGTTACTCTAACCCTGCGCAGCAGTATAACAACCGTTCACAAGGTTCAGCATGCTGCATCTCCCTCTCCTCCAGAGCTACGTGCCATCAGTGAGGGCAATCTGGCTGGGCTGGTCGGGTTCTGTATCTCCGGAACCTTTCTTACCCAAGGGTTCACCTGGCCTATCTATATTCTACTGGCGCTCTCTGTTGCCGTTGCCCACTATGTGAAATCAGTACACTCTCTCAATTTAACATAAAATAATTTACGCGCCCCATCAACGCCCTCCCTCATACCAATCTACGTCGAAAACCGTTTATTGGCACCATGACGAACGGGTAACCAATATTCACACTGTGCCTTGCCGGTAACCTTTGGAACAACTACTCTCTGCCAATACGCACTGATACTGGTACCACTGGAGCGGCTGCGCTTACAGTGAATACGGTCTGGACAGTACGTATAGCACATTGATATATCCGCCATAACTCCAACCTCTAAGGTAAATTAACAACAACTACCGCCATCACTACGCGGCAAATCCTCTTCTCTATCAAACGGCATGGCCGTTCCACAGCCATCAAAGATTCCGTAATGGGTATTCCAGTTGCCGATAAACTCAAAATGGGTAGAAAAACGGGACTCATTCAACATACGCCAGCTGTTACCACAAACAGGCTCCACCTTGCCGGTCTCAAAGAGATGGCCCTTGTCCAGCTCAAAGCGCTCAGGGTGGTGCTCTACCGTCCCCTTATAAATCACTGCTTGGCCGAAATCCTCGCAGCTCTCCTCCAACTCAGCGATCTTAAACAGGCGATAGGTAGCGGAGAAGAAGCGGTGTGGTCCCAACTTCTTCTCTATCTCTCGGTTATCAATGGCCAACGGCCGATCTTCAACCAGACGTGGATCGGCAAAGCCGTTACGTTTTGCCACTGTAAGAAAGTCATTCCAGTAGAGCGCTCCACTTAAACACTCTCCATAGAGCAGCGGGTCTTTCACTAGGGATTCTGGCACCCTTCGCTCTGAATAAACATCGGAGAAGTAGAGTTCACCACCCGGTTTCAGTACCCGCCACGCCTCACGCAGCACCGCATCTTTGTCTGGTGAGAGGTTAATCACACAGTTGGAGACGATGATATCGAAGCTCTCATCCTCCAGCTCTAATTCATCCAGCCTCTCGATATACCCCTTGTGGAACTGTACGTTGGGCTGGGCATACCCATATTTTTCGGTATGCCACTCAACATGACGATTGGCAACCGCAAGCTGCTCATCCGTCATATCGACCCCCACCACAAACCCCTCCTCCCCCACCAGCCGAGACAACAGATAGGCATCACGCCCAGAGCCACTGCCCAGATCAAGAATACGGGTCCCCTCTAGCTGCTGCGGGGCAACCAGCCCGCATCCATAATATTTGGATGCCACCTCATCATGAATCTCTGAAAGTGGCCCTTTGAGAAACTCGGGCATATTGCTATCGGTACAGCAGGCATCGGTCTGTAGATCGTTACTGGTGACTAGGATCTCACCGTAATATTTTTTTACTTCATCATGCATAATTTGAGTACTGAAAATTGCCTTGGTGAGAGTTAGAATCAGCACATACTATAAATGAATTGAATAACAGCGAACAACCCTATTATGAACTCACCAGAGACTATCGCCGCGATTGACCTCGGCTCTAACAGCTTTCATATGATTGTTGCCCAACATCAGAATGGTCAACTACAGGTCATCGACCGGGTTAAAGAGATGGTACGTTTGGGAGGCGGCCTCGATAAAAAGAACAACCTGACTCCAGAGGCGATGGAGCGTGCTCTAACCACGCTGGAGCGCTTTGCTCAGCGCCTGAAAGATATCCCTCCACACGCCATCCGCTGTGTTGGTACCAAAACCCTGCGCACTGCACGCAATGCGGTCCCTTTTATGAAGCAGGCACAGAGAGCGCTCAACCACGAGATTGAGATCATCTCCGGTTTTGAGGAGGCACGTCTGGTCTACCAAGGGGTAACACACGATATTGAGGCACAAGATCAACCTCTGCTGGTAATGGATATTGGTGGCCGCAGCACCGAGTTAATCCGAGGCATTGGGCAAGAGCCTCAACAGATGGACAGCCTTACCATGGGCAGTGTCAGCATGAGCTTGCGCCATTTTGGGGATGGCATTATCAGCCATACACGGATGGCACAAGCCGAGATGGATGCGATGACCGAGCTGCGTGGCATTCGTAAACAGTATCGACAAGGGCAGTGGGAACGCGCCATTGGCTCCTCTGGCACTATCCGTTCGATTGCTCGTATCATCCATACTGCGGGCTGGTCACTCAACTCCATCACCTTCGATGCACTGAAAAAGCTGCGTAAGCAGGTAATCGATGCGGGTCATATCAACGCGATAGAACTGGAAGGTCTAAAAGAGGAGCGCCGCCCAGTCTTCCCCGGTGGGCTGGCGATCCTTTATGCCGCCTTCAAGAGCCTGAAGATCAACGAGATGTTGGTCTCCGATGGCGCACTACGTGAGGGGGTCATCTATGACTATATCGGACGTGTCACCAACCACGATATTCGCGAACTGGCAATCGATAACCTGATGCAACGCTACCATGTGGATAACGCCCATGCGGAGCGTGTGCATGTGATGGCCAGCGCACTCTTCAATCAGGTCGCCAGCCACTTCAATAAGAGTGAGGAGCGCTTTGAGAATGCACTACGCTGGGGGGCCAAGCTACATGAGATCGGCCTTGCCATTTCTCACCGCAAATACCATAAACACAGCGCCTATCTAATCCAGCATTCAGATATCCCCGGATTCTCACGACAGGAACAGCGTACCCTCAGCACACTGGTAGGCGCACATCGCATGAAAATCAAGAGCAGTGAGTTCAACTCTTTTCAACTGAAACCTCTGCTACTAAAGCTTGCGGTTCTGTTGCGGGTAGCCACTCTATTGCATCGCGGACGTAGCCTAGAGACCATGCCAGTCCCCAACATCGAACTGCAACAGGGTGTAGTGACCCTTCAATTTGCACCCCAATGGCTGGAACAACATGCGCTCACCCGCAATGATCTAAAAATCGAACAACGTTATTTAAAAAAGATCGGGATCACCTTCACCTATTAGGGGCTTCTATAGGGCACCTCTAAAAATGCATTTTTCTTGCGATAGCTGCGTCAGCTCCGTACTCAAATCCTCATGTACTTGCGTGTACACTGCGGTTTTCCGTGCGGTGCTTTCTTGCTCTCCCAAGAAAACCACTATTTTTAGAGGCACCCTATAGCAGTTTATTACAAGACTGTAACAGTATCCATATTTTTACAATGGATACTATTTTCCCTCCTCTAGTATCTGTTATATTGCCGTCACTATAGATCACATCAAGGAGCGCTTTATGTTTAGAACTGCAGAGCTGGGACGCAAAATCAGTAAAGGTGAATACAAGACTGAGGCCCCACTACTAAGACAGCAGCTACTGGAGGCACAGCAAGCCTTACGTAAATATAACAAAAGCCCTGTGATTATTATCTTTGCAGGAGTGGATGGGGCTGGCAAAGGAGAGACGGTTAACCTCCTCAATGAGTGGATGGACCCTCGATGGATCACAACCCGTGCCTATGACCTACCCACTCAAGAGGAGCAAGAGCGCCCTGAGATGTGGCGTTACTGGAGAGACCTGCCTGCAAATGGAAAGATTGGCCTCTTCCTCAGCTCTTGGTACTCCAAACCGGTACTGGAGCGCGCCCATAAACAGCTCTCTGATATAGAGTTTGATGACCGACTACAGCAGATTTTGGCATTTGAAAATGCTCTGGTAGATGACGGAGCTATTATTCTGAAATTTTGGATGCACTTGAGTAAAGATGCACAGAAGAAGCGTCTCACCACACTAGAAAAAGATCCTCGCCTGAGTTGGCGTGTCACCAAAAAAGATTGGAAGCATTGGAAAAAATATGACCACTTTTTAGAGGCCGCAGAACGGGTGATCATGCGCACCAGTACCGGCGGTGCGCCTTGGAATATCATTGAAGGGGGCGATGCCTGCTATCGTGGACTCACAGTGGGCGGCATCATTCTCAATACTATTGAAAAACAGCTCAACCACTGGAAACAGAAAACAGAGGCTGAAGCACACAAGCCAGAGTTAGAGATGCGTGCCGAGGATGCTACCCCCCCTCTCACCACTCAAGCCAATACAACCCCTGTGACTCTGCTCAGCTCACTTAACATGGACAATGCGTTAAGTAAGAAAGTCTACAAATCAGAGCTGATCAAATATCAGGGTATACTCAATCAGCTCCACCGTAAGGCTCGAGAGAGAGGAATATCCACACTGTTAGTCTTTGAAGGAGCTGATGCCGCAGGTAAAGGGGGTGCAATTCGACGTATCACTGCTGCACTGGATGCCCGCAACGTGCAGGTCATTCCCATCGCAGCACCCACCGACGAGGAGCGTGTCCACCACTATCTCTGGCGCTTCTGGCGACACCTCTCACGTGCGGGGCGCTTTACCATCTTCGATCGCAGTTGGTATGGTCGGGTATTGGTGGAGCGTGTAGAGCAGTTCGCCCGCGAGAAGGAGTGGCGACGCGCATACGCTGAGATCAATGACTTTGAATCCCAGTTGGTCGAGCACAACATCGTACTGGTGAAGTTCTGGGTCCATATCGATAAAGACGAGCAGCTGGAGCGTTTCAAGGCCCGTGAAGTTACCCCTCACAAAAAGTGGAAACTGACCGATGAGGATTGGCGTAACCGAGAGAAGTGGGATGAGTATGAGCTGGCGGTTAACGATATGGTGGAACATACCAGCACCCGCTCTAACCCTTGGGTACTGGTTGAGGGCAACGATAAGCTCTACTCCCGTATTAAAGTGCTAAAAACCGTTTGTGAACACTTGGGACGTGCACTCGATGAGTAATGATGAGTAATTAAGCGATGGCAAAACTCACCATACTGGACCCCGGTAATGAAGGGGCTCCGACCCCTTTTCTACGTGGTATTCTGACCCGTTCGTTGTGCAATGCGGGCATTACCTTTGAGTCGGCCTATAGCTTAGCATCCTCCATTAAAGAGGAGTTAGAGGAGCATGAGCGCCTCACCACCACAGAGCTACGCAAGGCGGTCATTAAACGACTCTTTGATGAGGCCTTCTCTAGTGAGGTGATCGAGCAGTACAGCAACCCCTCTCCGATGCCAAGGTCGATACTGATTACCCACAAGGGGGAGGAGCCAGGCACCCCCTTCTCTCTTCACCAGCACACACGCAGTATGTTGGCTTCAGGGCTCTTGCCTCAAACCGCTACGGATATCACCAGCCAGGTGTTTCAGTACCTCCATAGTTGCAGTATCAGTGAGGTTGACTCTGATGCTCTGGGGCGCATCACCTGCACAGCGCTTCGCACTGAACTAGGTGAATTAGCAGTTCAGCGCTACCTCACTTGGACCCACTTTTCACGTAGCGAAAAGCCGATTCATATTCTGATTGGCGGGGCTACTGGCACGGGTAAAAGTACCATTGCCACCGAGGTGGCACACCGTTTTGGGATCGTCCGCACACAATCCACTGATATGCTGCGCGAGGTGATGCGGGTGATGGTGCCTGAACCCCTGCTCCCCACACTGCACACCTCCTCCTTCAATGCTTGGCGGGTTCAACCCCGCCCCAGTGATCAACCCATCACCAAACCGAGCAGTGATGAGGTGGTCTCAGGCTATCTGATTCAGGCCACGGAAGTCTCCGTATCAGGCAATGCAATCATCCAGCGTGCAAGCCGAGAGAATGTCTCATTGGTGATGGAAGGGATTCACATTCACCCCGCACGGATGAGAGAGATTACCGAGGACAGTGATGGAATTGTAGTGCCACTGATGTTGGCGGTAATCAAGCATAAAGACCTGCGTAAACGCATCATCGGGCGTGGAACGGACTCCGTTCATCGACGCGCCAAACGCTATCTGAAGAGCTTCGATGCGATCTGGGCTCTACAAAACTTCCTGCTGGACGAAGCCGATCAACAGAATATCCCGATCATCCATAACGATGGGCAGGAAGAGACCATCGAACAGGTTTTGTTGGCCATCAATGAGGCCCTATCCCCACAGTATGGCACCACTGAAGAGGCTCTATTCCCAGAATGAACAGTACGCCAAAACAGGGGGCCTTACTGCTTATTTTCGATGGTCTGGGAGATCGCCCCTGCCAGCAGTTGGATGGAGCCACCCCGCTTGAGTATGCACAGACCCCTGAGATGGACCGCTTGGCTGAGCTGGGCATGTGTGGCATGGCATCCCCCTTCCCCGCCGGTTTTCCGGTCGACACCCACACTGGTACAGCAGTGCTCTTTGGTCTCTCCAAACAGGCATCACAACAGTTGGCTCGAGGTCCAGTCGAGGCTGCAGGTGTAGGGCTGGAGATTCGGCCTGGTGACTTGGTACTGCGCGCCAACTTTGCCAGCTTCTCGAAGAGCTATCAGCTGCAAAATAGACGTGCCGGTCGCATCCATCAAGGCTGCGAGGCGCTGGCAGAGGCGATCAATCAGATCCCTCCCATTGATGGCATCAAACTTAGCCTCCACCCCGCCACAGGACACCGTGGCGTACTTCGCCTACGGGGAGCCAATCTCTCCACGGATATTAGCAATACAGACCCCGGCAGAAGTGACCTCTACACCCCTACCCAGTGCCAACCACTGACTGCGGAGGCCGCAGCTATCCGCACTGCAGCGATCATCAACCGCTGGAGTCAGGCTGTTTTTGAGGTACTGGAGCCACATCCCATTAACCAGCAACGCCAGCAGCAGGGCCTTCCCCCCGCTAACGGAGTAATCCTGCGTGGCGCGGGACAGTTTCATGCGCAGCGCAACCTGATCAAAGAGCTGGGGGTCAATCCACTGGTGATCACTGCGGAGGCGACTGTACTTGGTCTGGCTGCACTGTGCGATTTTGACAGTCTCACCCACCCCTCATTTACTGCAATGCCGGATACCAATATCCAGGGCAAAGTAGAGGCAGCGCAGCAGGCACTCTCTGAGTACCCTTTAGTAATCCTGCACTTCAAGGCACCCGACATCTGTGCGCACGACTATGACCCTGTCGCCAAGGCACACTTCATCGAACAGGTGGATCGGGCACTGCCCTCATTGACCCAACACGCCTCTGCCGTGATGGTTACCGCAGACCACTCAACCAGTTCAGAGAGCGGACATCACTGTGGTGATCCAGTCCCCTCGCTGCTCTATTATCCCGGTGGGCGTAAAGATCGGTGCCACACCTTCTCTGAAGTCAGCTGTATGCAGGGTGGACTGGGCAATATCAGCTCCAGCTCACTACTGATGATGCTACTGGATGGAATGGGCTGTATGCACAACTATCGGGTCAAGGATCGCTGGATGCTGCAGTAGTAAAACAGCAAAGGGAGCGCGTTAAGCTTTTTGTAGCAGGGCATACCCTCGCGCTGCCTTGCTGAGTGTCGAAGGTTGCGACTGAATTCCAGCCTGCTTAATCTCATCAGCCAGACGGAAGAGAAATTCAGGGTCGGCATCTTCCGCACTGTCTCTTAACTCTAGCTCTATCTCAGAAATTAACTCGAAATCTGAGGATGACTCACCAGCCTCATTACAACCGGAGTCACAGCGGCGCACAGCCCCTTGGTCCAGTGCGAATTCAACAGTAGGGCCTCCATTCGGCGCATGCAACAACCACTGTCTACGCACAAAATCGGTGATAAACACCGGTTGCAGCTGTTGAGAGGCGATAGCCCGATTGAGTACATCCAGCCCCAAGTTTTGCAGTGCCTCAAGGTCCAGCTCGGGTTCCGATAACGCAACCTCAAACTCCTCCCTTCGATGCAGCCCCCCTTCGTTATTACCTGCTGTTTTCACCGTTCGAACCCAGCCATCCCCTTTATCGCGAATACGCAGAGAGGTTTTCTCCTGTTTCAGTATCCATGCAGGCGTATCGTAGTAGGTGCTCACCAGACGTCTCTCTTCAACCTCTCCGTTGCCATAGGTTTGCAATAGAGGCAGTTTCTCGATCGCCTCAACATCTGCAGCAGATATCGCCAACTTCAGTTCAGTCTCCATCTTTTGCCCCTTTTAGCTCACCCTGTGACACACCATTGCTACGCTGCTTCAACTCCCGCCATAACTGAGTAAAGGCCAACGCAGCGGGTGAACGTGGCTGCGTTACCAGTAGCGGTTCACGCGTCACTCCCATATTCTCCACATCCACGGAATAGGGCACCTCACTTTGAAGAAAGCGCTTGTACGCCTTGCGCATATCCTGTCTCACTTCGTTATGCATTCTTTTACGCTGTTCGACCATGGAGAAGAAGGGTAATAGACTCTTACGCTTCAGATTTGACTCTTTATAGAACCCCAATAACTGACTGAAGGTGCGTTGTGACAAGGTAGTAGGTATCACAGGCACCACCACCTGATCAGAGGCATGAAAGATATTTTCAGAGAGGATGGTGATGTTGGGCGGGCAGTCCAGCACCACCAGATCATACTCGTCACTCAATGAGTGCAACAGCTGTGAAAGGCGAAGGCGTGATTTTTTCATTCCCGCCAACATCTGATCAAAGTCACGGTAGGCGAGGTTGGCAGGCAAGATATCCAGTCTTGGGTAGTCTGAACCCTTGATGTTGCGCACCAGCCGATCTCTGCGAGTAAAGAAGGTATCTGCTTTCAGTTTGGTTGAGGGCCGCACCCGAAAATAGTAGGAGCTGGCCCCTTGTGGATCAAGATCACAAATCAGGGTACGCAGTCCATCTTGCGCCGCAGCATAGGCTAGGTTAATTGCAGTTGCAGTTTTACCGACCCCCCCTTTAATGCTGTAACAGGCCACTATTTTCATGCCTGCTCCCCTTTGCTCGCACTCTTTCCAACCTCTTTATTGACCAATCCCGCGTCTACCATCTGCGCATAGAGCTGTCGATTCTCGGGACTATAAAACAGGGCGAAGTTCTCGGTCACTCGCATACGTTCCTCTCGTTGCTCGCGACTCAATGCACTGATCAACCCTCCCACTGCAGCGGACAGTGTACTCTGCTGTTGCTGATGGTCTTGAAGAAAGCGCTCTAGTGACTCTTGCTGTACAGAGAGATCATTAAATCGTCCCAGATTATCTTGCAGCTTTTTCAACACGCTGACCGCCTTATTTAGACTCTTTTTGGCAAACAGCCCCCCAAAGAACTCCAGCAGATAGCGGAGTTTCTTACACTCCAGACGCAGGTCATGAACCTCCTCATCCGAGGTCGAAGAGTCGATTTTGTTGCCCAGCTTTCCAATCTTATGGAATTTTTTAGAGATCTCCAGAGAGGCGACTTGCAGTACCGGCTGCTCACTACGTACCCCTGTCCCAAGTGTCTCTGCTGTACCAGTCAAGCGCTGCTGCATATACTCCAGCCGTTTACGGTACCCCGCCGAGCGTAACCAGCGGCGCACCCGAGAAAGTTCACGCTTACGATCTAGCGTAAGTGATTCGAACAGTTCATCCACCCCCCCAGAAAGTACTGGGGGTACCAGCGCTCGATAATTCTCCTGCTCTAGCAGGTAGACATCCAGATCACGCAAAAGATTGGTCTTTTTCCCAATCGCTGCAAACTCTTTTTTCAGCCAGCGGGTCTCCTCTACGGAGAAAATTTTACTCACCAAGCTGATGATGGAGCGAATTCTACGCAGTGAGACTCGATAGTCATGCAGGAACTCAATATCCAGATCATCAATGATGCCTGCCTCATTTTCTCTCGATACACTCAACAGGCTACGCATGTAGCGCAGAACAACCTCTCGCACAGGGTCCTCTTCAGTAATGACGATAGAGGGTTTCGACTGGTACTGTGCTGGAAATTTTTCACTATCGATAAGATGCTCCTCCAGCAGGGCTCCGTCATAGAGTGGGAAACCCGCCTGCTGAATCTTTTTCTGTAACTTTTTCAGCTCTCGCTCATAGCCACGCACAGGCACCAACCGCAACACCCTACGAACCCCTTGGTTCTCACTTTTTCCATGCAGGGTGATTTGCTCAAGCCAAGCCACACTTTTTTGATCCTCATTTTTCACCGCATAACGGAGTTGATCCAACTCGAATGGGTGAAGCTCAAGAAGCGCACGCAGTTTACAGCTCCGCTTTAACTGCTTTTGCAAACCACTTCCCGCAAGCGATGTAAACTCCCACCAGAAGCGGTGCTTCTGCCCGCTATGCGGTACCACCTGTGAGGGAGTGCCAGAAAAGAAATCACCACGCTGCCATAACTCATAACTACGCCCCTCCCCTTGCGTCTGGTTATAGAGCAGAATCTCTCCCTGCTGCCAGATGCTCCAATCAAAGGTATCCAGTAACTGATAACGACGGTGTGCTTTCTGCTCCAACTGCAAACAAAATGGCTGCAAAAGATCCCCCCTTGCCTCCTCTTCAAGATTTACTGAGTCGGCCAACCACGTCCTATGATGATCCATTTTGATCTACCTCTTATACCTTTTATTGATAAACAAAGCGTCTTGCTAAAACCGTACAGAGTCTAACGGTTGAGCCGTTTTGATTGCAAAACTATTTATGAAAATTACTACTATTTCGAAAAAGTATAGTGGATTTGACTGGCTCAACAGGAGTAGTATTGGAGGCTTGACCTATTCATTGTGCATATACATGAATGAGGCTTTCTTATCACGCTATGGAGCCACAACCTGAATGATTCGTAAAATTATCCTGCCAACCATTCTTATGATCCTCGCCTACGGATTCTGGATTAGCCCAAACTTTAAAGAGATCTCTGCTGGTGTCGCTATCTTTTTGTTTGGTATGCTATTTCTTGAAGAGGGTTTCAAAACCTTCACCGGTGGACTATTAGAAAGGCTACTTCGAAAAACCACCGACAGCACCTGGAAGTCACTCAGTTTTGGTGTATTAAGCACCACCATCATGCAGTCCAGCTCTCTGGTCTCGGTGATTACCATCTCTTTTCTGGGTGCCGGACTGATCGGATTAGCTGCCGGTATTGGTATCATTTTTGGAGCGAACCTGGGTACCACCACAGGTGCCTGGTTGATCGCCGGTTTTGGTCTGAAGGTAAAGATCTCCGCCTATGCGATGCCGATGTTGGTATTTGGTATTGTGCTGGTGTTTCAAAAGTCAAAACACCTGAAGGGATTCGGTTATATTCTGGCGGGATTGGGTTTTCTCTTCCTCGGTATCCACCATATGAAAGAGGGGTTCGAGGCCTTCCGCGATACTATTGACCTGACAGCATTTGCGGTTGCCGGTTATCCCGGTATCTTTCTATTCGCCTTGATTGGTATTTTTGCTACGGTGGTGATGCAGTCCAGCCATGCTACGCTGGTGATTATTATCACTGCGTTAGCAGCACAGCAGATCACCTATGAGAACGCCTTAGCCCTGGCTATTGGTGCCAACATTGGTACCACCATCACCGCCATTCTAGGCGCAATGAGTTCAAATATTCAGGGTAGGCGGCTGGCAGGAGCCCACTTGATATTCAATATGGTGACGGGGCTGATTGCGATCGTCTTCATCTATCAGATTGCAGGCATGGTCGATTGGGTCAGCCAAGGTGTGGGGATTGCCGATGATAACTACACACTGAAACTGGCTGTCTTCCACAGTATATTTAACTTGATTGGTATTGTGGTGATGCTGCCTTTGATTGGAACCTTGGTCAATTTCTTAATGCGCACCATGCCCGACAAGAAAGTATCGGTGGCTACCCCGATCTATCTGAGTGACTCTTCCAGTGAGC
This sequence comes from Gammaproteobacteria bacterium, assembly GCA_018648825.1. GTDB lineage: Bacteria > Pseudomonadota > Gammaproteobacteria > Thiopontia. Next base: position 19,366 of record JABGQL010000089.1, on the reverse strand, counting down.
TACCGGATACGGCGATTGAGGCAGTACGTAAAGAGACTTTACATCTGTACGACAACGCTTTTTCCATCATTGCCCATGGTCTCAGCCTGCATCAGCATGACATCCTCGCCAATCAACCGTTAGAAGAGGTGGCCCTTGCATCAAACAGTGTCATGGAGATCAATATTGATGCAGCCTATGAGAGCAACGTAAAGGGGCTTTACAGTGATATCGTGGGCTTTATCAGTCGCACCCAGGCCGGTATGGATCAGGAACAGGGTGAGGAGATGTTTGCATTGCGGGCTGCAGGACGAGATATCGTCGAGGCGATCAAGGACACTAAGCATATGCAGAAAAACATGTCCCAATACATCATCTCCGACAACTCCGATATACGCATAGAGTACAACAAGATTCGAGCCTATCTGGGATCTGTACTGCGTCGATTGGAAAAGGTACGGCAAGAGGGGGGCGACCCAACCAGCATTCTCTCCCTCGACGCAATGAAACTGGAGATGAAAGAGAACGACTCCACAGTCAATGGGATGCTGGAGACACTAATCCGTGAGAATAAAATCACCCCGCTGATGGCTACATCCTTGATGAACGATGCCAGTTATGCCTATCATGTCACTAATAATTTAGTGCAGATGGGAGAGGTATTGTTTGCAACAGGCTCACAAAGCATGAAAGATGCAGAGCGTTTGATTGCGCTAGACGATGATGATGTAACCGAGGCGTTGGCTTTCAATAACAACCAGAGTGAATAAGTAACCATGAAATTACCAAAATTGCTAAAGAAGGCACAAGAGTATATCGATTCAGACAAAGGGAAGAGGCGTAAAAAAATCGACTCTCTCAAAGAGATTCTGAAAAAGCTGAATAAAAAACACCAGCAAACCAAAATAAAACTCTCTCAAGAGAAGGATGAGAAGAGACACAAGCAGCTTAAGAAAGAGCTCTGCGTTCTGTTTGAGCAACGCAAAAAAGGGCTAAAAGCTTTAAAGAGACTCAAAAAATCTTAACGGTATCTTTAAGGGACCTCCAAAGGATACCTCTAAAGAACAACTCCAAAAATACCCCTGGGACAAGCTCAACAGTCATCAAACTGTCACAACCCAACGCTATCATGGCTGGAACTTAAACCTAGGAACCTGCCCGAGAATAGAACCTACTGTAGAAAAACGGTCTCTATTCTTGGGTAAGCGCCTACCCTTCGTCAGGGAGAATACCGCATGAATATTAAAGTCTCTGCCTTTGCTAGACTGCCCCAGCTGGGTGTTAATACCATTCGAGAGCTACAACAGCAGGGATTCTTCACCCCCGAAGACCTCCATGGGATCCCCCTGAAGCAGCTGATGCAACACACCAACTTGGACGAAAAACAGGCACAACAGGTGCTTGATACCATTACCCAAAGCAAGGATACTATAGTGGATACCTCCCCATCCCCAGAGCATAGCAGTGAGAACAGCGTACCGATGAAAACGGATAACAATACAGATAACAACAGTACCCCGCCCTCAAGCATCAACCTGAAGTCATCCGAGTACTACCTCAACCGTGAGTTAACTTGGCTCAACTTCAACAAGCGAGTGCTACATGAGGCCTCCGATGAACGCACACCGCTACTGGAACGGGTAAAGTTTCTCGCCATCACCGACTCTAATCTAGATGAGTTTTTCATGAAGCGGATTGGTGGATTGAAGCAGCAAGAGCTGGCTGGCGTTCAACAACTCACCATTGATGGGCGCACCCCACGACAACAGATTGATGAGTGCCACACCACCATCCATGAGATGACCGAGCAGCAGCAGGCATCCTATTTCACCCTCACTGAACAGCTGAAAGAGAACAACATCTATCTGGCACGCTATGGTGATCTCAATAATAAACAGCTAAATTCACTGCGCCAACAGTTCATTGATTTCATCTTCCCACTGCTGACTCCGTTGGCGATGGACCCAGGACACCCCTTCCCCTTTATATCCAACCTCACCCTGAACTTGTTGGTAGTATTGCGTTTCCCTAACGAGCAGACTACCCGCATGGCGCGCATCAAACTGCCCGTTGGAAAGGCCTCGGTGAAACGTTTTTATTCAGTCGAAGTGGCAGACCCATCCGCCCAAAACGAGAAGAGCGAGATTTTTGTTCCCATTGAGGACATTGTCAGCAATAACCTGGATCTGCTTTTCCCCGGTATGGAGATCATCACCTGTGAACTGTTCCGGGTGACCCGTAACGCCAACACCGAGAAGGATGAGGAGGAGGCCGATGATCTGTTATCGATGATTGAGTCCGAGCTACAAGATCGCCACTTCTCTCCCATCGTGCGTCTACAGGTACAACAGGAGATGGTCGCAGAGCACCGAGGGATGCTGGCTGCTGAGCTGGGGCTGGACGAAGACTGCGATGTATTTGAGTGTGGCGCTGCTTTGATGGCGATGCGAGACCTGTTCGAGCTGGCTACGCTGAATCACCCTGAACTCTCAAATCCACCCCACTCCCCGTATGAGCATCACCAGCTGGCCTATGACACACGGCTCATCTTCCACCAACTGAGGAATGACGGCCCCATCCTGCTACAACACCCCTACGAATCATTCTCTACCACGGTGGAGCATTTTCTGGAGTCTGCCAGCAATGACCCCAAGGTATTGACCATCAAGATGACACTCTATCGCACCTCTGCAGATAGCTCTATCATCAAGTCACTGGTACGTGCCGCCCGTAATGGCAAGCAAGTTGCGGTGCTGGTTGAACTCAAAGCACGCTTCGATGAGGCCGCCAATATCCGTTGGGCGCGCCGACTGGAGCAGGCAGGCATCCATGTCACCTATGGTGTGGTGGGGCTAAAGACCCACAGCAAGGTGATTCTGGTACTGCGTCAAGACTACAATGGGCTGCGACACTATGCCCATATCGGAACCGGAAATTATCATGCGGGTACCGCACGCCTCTATACCGATCTGGGGATGCTCACCAATGACAATGATATTGGAAAAGACCTGACGGAGTTATTTAACTACTTGACCGGTTACTCCCCTCCCCCCACCTATCGCAAAATTCTCGCAGCCCCCTACACGCTGAAATCCTCGTTATTGAAGAAGATTGAACGCGAAATAGCCCTCAGCAGCGTGAAAAAACCGGGTTTGATCCAGTTCAAGGCCAATGCACTGGAGGATGCAGACATCACCCATGCCCTCTATCTGGCCAGCCAAGCCCATGTGCGCGTTGATCTGCTGATTCGTGACACCTGCCGTCTGCGCCCAGGGATTCCCGGAGTCAGTGAAAACATCCAGGTGGTCAGCATTGTGGGTAGCTTCCTCGAACATGCCCGCATCTTCTACTTCCAGAACGGAGGCAAAGAGGAGTACTACATCGGTTCAGCAGATCTGATGAAGCGTAATCTGGAGGGGCGTGTTGAGGTGGTTGCACCGGTTGAAGATATCGAACTGCGCCAAGATCTAAGGATGATCATCAATGTGCAGTTGGATGACCAACGTAGCGGCTGGCAAATGCAGGCTGATGGCAGCTACCAACAGCGCATCCCGGAGAACAGCAAGGTGATCAGTAGTCAGCAGATGTTACTATCGATTGCGGATAAACGATTGAAGGCCGCAGCTGACCATAAACCTAAGAAGATTCGAAAGAAGTTGCTCAACAAACACAACAAAAGAAACTAAGCGAGCGCACCCTTATGAGTAAAAAGAACCTCCCCACAAAGAGAGCCACAATACTGGTTGCCGTTGACTTCTCCAGCCACTCCAGAAAGGCACTGCTCTATGCTGCTCAACTGGCCTCCGATTTAAAACGCCCACTTCAGATTCTGCATGTAGTACATGATCCAGGGGAATCCCCTGGTTACTACGCCAATAAAAAGGCAAAGAAGCAACTCCAACGGTTGGAGGAGCGGGCCAGCGAGATGTTCGATGAGTTCCTCGTACATACCATACACAAAAACTCCTCCATCACCCCCTTGAAAAAGGCCAAGCAGATACTGGTCAGCGGCCTGCCAGTCACCCGTATTCTGGAGATTGAAAAGAAACTGCAGCCCTATATGTTGGTGATGGGCAGCCAGGGGAAAACCAAGTTAGCCCACCTGATGCTGGGCTCTAAGGCTGAACAGGTGGTGCAGCTCTCTACCGGCCCCATCACCATTATTAAATAACCCACACCCGCCTTACCGAATCACTCAACAGATCAATAAAAGCGTATGAACTGGATCAACCTGACAAAACCCCAACACCTCACAAACCGGTACACTTCGCAGCTTGCACTATTGATGCTGTTCGCGGCCTCACTACTGACACTCAACGCCTATGCTGGTGGGGGTAGCATCAGTAGCAGTGAGGGTGCCATGGACTGGTGGCAGATGGGCATCAAGCTGTTTGGTGGACTGGCTCTGTTCCTGTTTGGAATGGAGCAGATGGCCGATTCACTCAAGGCTGTGGCTGGGGAGAAGATGAAAACCATTCTTGCCAAACTGACCACCAACCGCTTTACTGGGGCCATCACCGGTGCACTGGTCACTGCAGTAATCCAATCCTCCTCCGTCACCACCGTACTGGTGGTTGGCTTTATCAGCGCTGGATTGATGTCGATGGCACAATCGATCGGGGTGATTATGGGGGCCAATATTGGTACCACCATTACTGCACAGATTGTCGCCTTTAAGGTGACCAAATATGCCCTATTGATGATTGCCATGGGCTTCTCCATGCTCTTCTTCTCCAAACAGAACAAAATCAAGCACTATGGCGGGATGATCATGGGGCTGGGTCTGGTGTTCTTCGGCATGAGTGTGATGAGCGATGCAATGCACCCACTACGCAGCTATCAGCCCTTCCTTGATCTGATGGTAGAGATGAGTAACCCACTACTGGCAATTCTCATCGCCGCTGGGTTTACCGCACTGGTGCAATCTTCCTCCGCCACCACCGGTATTGTTATCGTAATGGCCAGTCAGGGGTTTATCACCCTACCTGCAGGGATTGCTCTGGCCTTTGGTGCCAATGTCGGCACCTGTGTTACCGCCATGCTCGCCTCCATTGGAAAGCCTCGAGAGGCACTGCGCGCAGCAGCGGTCCATGTTCTGTTTAATGTGTTGGGGGTACTGTTGTGGCTCGGCTTTATTACCCAGTTGGCTGACGTGGTGACCACATTCTCTCCTGCCCACCCTGAACTGAGCGGCATTGATCGACTCAGTGCAGAGACGCCACGTCAGATCGCCAATGCACACACCATTTTCAACATTTCCAACACCCTAATATTTATCCTCTTTACCGGACAGTTTGCCCGACTGGTAGAGTGGATGGTGCCTGACCGTCCACTGGAGGAGGAGCAGCTGATCACCCTGCGTCATCTCGATGAAGAGCTGCTCTCAACCCCCTCATTGGCACTCAACCGCGCCCGTATGGAGCTGGTACAGATGTCCGGAGTGGTCGAGGAGATGCACCAAAATATCCTGCCCGCAATCATTAAAGGTTCCCCCTCCGATCTTCAGAGTCTAGCCAGAGAGGACCAGAAGGTCGATCGACTGCATCAAGAGATCATCCGTTATATGGGGCAGATCAGCGGAAACAAACTCTCAGAGGTAGAGGCCACCGAGCTATCCAGCCTGTTTGAGATCACCAATGCACTGGAGAATATTGGTGATTTGATCGAAACCGACATGGTGGAGTTGGGGCTTCAACGGATCGAGGAGGAGATCAACATCAGCCCACAGACAGTGAGCGTTCTGCAAGGGATCCATACCATGGTTGCCCAATCACTGACCTCAGTCACTGCCGCTATCAAGACAGAGCATAGTGCAGAGGCCAACCAAGTGGTTGATATGAAAACTGAGTTTAACCTGTTGGTTAACTCTGCCCACCAGCACCAGATGGAACGCTTAACCGCCGATGAATCGAAGCGCATCCAGACCTATTCACTCGAGGTAGAGGTGATTGAGAAGCTGAAACGGATCTACTACTTCTCTAAGCGCATTGCCAAGGCAGCGGCCTGATTCAACAATCCACTGCCTCCCACTATAGTCAGCCTCTAAGCAGGCCATCATTCAATTTGAATATGACACTAACATATGGCACCATAGATGTGCAATTATGAAAAGAAAGCACCAAAAAATTTTGGAATTAATATTCAAGCGCCCCGTTTCTGCCAATGTGCAGTGGAACGATGCCCAATCATTATTACTTGCATTAGGTGCTGAGATTGATGAAACAAGAGAGGGGTCAAGAGTAGGTATTATCTTGAATGGAATCCCTACCATGCAGCATCGGCCACATCCATCTCCCGACATGGATAAAGGAGCAGTAGCAGATTTGCGTGATTTTTTACGGCAATGTGGAGTCTCTGTATGAATACAATCAAGTACAAAGAGTATGTGGGGTCGGTTGACTTTGATGATGAGATCGACATGTTTCATGGAAGAGTCTCTAATATGCGTGATGTCGTCTCTTTTTACGGATCTTCGGTAAAAGAACTACGGGCCGCAATGAAAGTGTCTATTGAAGAGTATCTGAAATTTTGTAAAGAGAGATCGATTGAACCTGCTAAAAGTTTCTCTGGCAGAGTTAACCTGAGAACAGATCCAGAGCTACATAGACTCATGTCACAGGCTGCAGCTGAGGCGGGCAAGAGCTTAAACTCTTGGTCGATTGAACAGTTGGAACAGGCTATGCATTCCTAACGAACCTAAGAGCCGGCTCGGGAAACAGGAGTGACTCATGGATTACTGCTTTTCAATGTTCGAGATCTGCACCATCTCAATCCGACGTGCCGTGGCCTGCTCGATCACCACCTCAACCCCCTCCATCTGTAGCTTCTCCCCACTTACGGGGATGCGCTCAATGTGGCCCAGCACCCAGTAGCTGACCCGATCTGTCGGTTTACCGGAGAGTTCAACCCCAAGCGCCTTTTCAATATAGCGTAACTCGGTTCGACCATCCATACGGTACACGGGTGGCTCTCCATCCGTGCTGATCAGCTCGACCTCCAGAGGGATCTCATCGACCTCATCGTAGATCTCCCCGACCAACTCCTCTAGCAGGTCTTCCATCGTGACCACCCCGACCAGCAGTCCATCATCGTCCACCACCATCGCAATCTGGCGATTGTTCGCGGTCATCTCAGAAAACAGGTCATCCAGTGGCTGATTCAGCGGAGCAAACAGCGGCTCACTAGAGATGGAGTGGAGAGAGGCATCCCCTTTACTCTCTGTCAGTGCAACCAGTAGTTCACGCAGGTAGAGTACCCCATAGATTTCATCACTATTCTGCTCATAGAGTGGTATCCGTGTGTAGGACTGCTGTAGAACCTCAGGCAGCGCCTCATCCACCGTACGGCACCCCTGTAGTGAGAAAACCTCATGACGAATGGTCATAATATCCTGAGCCTGAAGATCATTGAAGGCAAAAACACGCTCAATCATCTGCCGCTCTTCATGCTCAATGGTCCCCTCCTCTTCCCCATGACCCACCATATTGATCAACTCAGAACGGGTGACCAGCGGGTCCCCTTGGTCCCCACTCAAACGGTGTACCCAGTCGGTAAAGCGGGAAAAGAGCCATACCAAGGGCATCAGTAACCACATCAACAACACCAAGACGGGTGCCACAGAGAGTGAGATGCGTTCTGCATAGCGGGTGGCCATGGTTTTGGGGGTGATCTCACCAAAGATCAGAATAATAATTGTCAACGCACCCACCGCAACACCCGGCCCAATCTCCCCCAAGCGCTCTGTGGCCAGCACGGTGGCCATCGCTGAAGCTCCGATATTGACCAGATTATTGCCAATCAGAATGGTGATCAACATGCGGGATGAGTCCTGCTTGAGCTGATACAGCGCAGCGGCTCCAGGCTTATTCTCCTCCAGCAGCCCCTCTACCCGCCCCATGGAGAGGGCCACCAGCGCGGTCTCCGAACCGGAAAAGAAGCCGGAGAGAAACAGCAGAAGCAACAGGTAGAAAAGATCTTCCATACTAGAAATTTTCTAGAAGTGCTCTCAGACCGGGGTTGTCGATCCGTTGGCAAGCGTCGTCAATACTGAACCAGCGCCGCTGACGCTCACTCTCCTGCCAATTACGCTGCTTGAGTATACGACTCACCAACATCGGGTAGAGGGTGATGGTGCAGACCCCTCCCCACTTCTTGTGATAATAGTGTCCCACGGCCTCACCCTTAATCTTCCCTTCAATACCCGCCTCTTCCAGCGCTTCACGGGTTGCCGACTGCTCGGGGGTTAAATCTAGCTCAACCACCCCTTTTGGAAAGATCCAGTGTCCACCATGGCTTGAGGTGACCAGCATCACCTGCCGCTCCCCCTTCAAATAACGGTAGGGAATCACCCCAGATTGGGTGAAAAAGTGGGCGGGAACGGGAGCACCACCCGAATGTTTTTTGGAGGAGATATCTGAGGAGATATCTTTAGGGTAGTGCAGTGACTGCAAGCACCCTTTTCCTGTTTTGATCTTCTTCCAGCGGCTGTTGATAACAAAATGGGCCAAGGCGGCGGTAGGAAACAGCTTGCCATGCTTTGGCAGTGAAACGGGCAGATCGCTGAGCGCTCGCACCAAGGACTCCAGCCCTGGGTTATGGCCCACAACCAGCACCCGCTTCGCCGACTCCGGCACCCTCTGTAACTGGGAAAGGAGGTTATCGCTACTCGCCTCATAGAGCTTCTGCCGATAGTGAACCGCCATCATCTCACGCTCTTTTACCCCTCCTGCAGTGGCGAACTCTCTACAACAGCGCGCGGCGCTGTTTCTGGCGCGCAGTGCCGGTGAGGTAATCACCCAATCCGGTATCCACTGCTGCTGCTTCATCCACCCACCCATACTCTGAGCATCTCGTTCTCCACGACGGTTGAGTGGGCGATCAAAGTCGGTTGCATCGACACTCCAGTCTGACTTTCCATGCCGCATCAGTAGTAGTTCTCTCTTCATCACTCTCATCTTACCGTTTCAAGCACGGACTATCCAACTCTACTCGGCAACCCTGCAGCCTGCCTTATGGCACTATTTTTAGCTCCTTCCCCATTGAGGGGGAAGGCTGGGATGGGGGTGGAGTGCATAATCAGACACTTAACCCTCACCCTACCCCTCCCCTTGACAGGAGGAGGGTACTTAAAAGCACCATAGATCAAGTCAACGAAAGCAGAGCAGATGCCAGCCGTTGTGGATCATAAAAGGTGTCCCCCGCCTTATTGATCAACTTTGTCTCAATCAGTTGAATCCCCAGTTCATTCAGCCGCTCCATGGAGGCCCGCTCCGGGTAGCTCTCTTTACTGCTGTCGATCAGTACAAAGTTGAGAAGATCATTAACCTTGGTTTTTGCTCCACTCTCTTTTGCTCCACTCTCTTTTGCTCTACCCTCTAGCTGTAGATAGTGCAACAGGGTCTGTATGGATGAGTCCATGTTCATACCAATCTGCTCCGGATCATGCCCCAGATTAGGAACGTAGACCTTAGGCCCCCGGTTACTGGCAATGGCTGAACTCACCCCGCCAGGCAGCAAGTTTGCCACCAGACTGGAGTAAAAGCTTCCGGGCGGGTAACAGATCAACTCTGCACCACGGATCAATTTGCGATTCTTTTTACGCAGTGCCACCTCCGCCGGTAGCCGCTGCTCTGGGTCCGCCGACAGAAACAGCTCTTTTATCGGGGAGCTCAGTGGAGAGTGCTCTTTTCCGGTCATTCGATGTTGACCAATGATGGTTCGCCCATCTTCCAGCTCTGCCCCTAAGTGAAGATAGTTGTTCACCACTGCCCGCACCGTTCCGAGAACATTCACCAACTTGGAAAATAGGAAGATGATTGGGTCAAGGTGTTGATGGTTATTCAGATAGCCCCCAGCAAGAATCAGGTTACCGATGCTTGCACCACGCAGATCGAATGAAGGGGGCATTCCCTGCAGAAAATAGCCCAACTGCGTCCGGATCAACCTGCGCATTGGGTTGGGGATTGCTCGAATCAAACGTCCTTTACCCACAGACATCGCCTGCAACTGCTTTAACAGTTGTGCATTCTCCTCCTCTTTTGGAAAACGGTAGGTAAACAGTTGGTAGACCTCGGGATGCCCGGTGATCGCCTCATCGGCCAGCGCCATCAGGCGGCTGCGAAGGTCTCCAATCGACGGCATATCAAAGGCATTACGCAGCACCGCAGAACTGCCCCCAGAGTCAAAGGGGGTCACCATATGGATCGAGTTATGGGTGTAGTGTTTGAGCTCACGACTCAAGGCGGTGAGCGCACTGCCGCCACTAAAAAACAGGACCGAAGGCCCCAGTTCAGGGTTTTTTCGATAACGCTCCAAGCGTAACCGGTCAGGCATCTGTACTGCACGGGTTACATGGATTGTCGTCATTGCAGGGGCTCTCTATTAGGTATTTGCGTGATCGTAGTGATGATAATGGAGGAGTATATTGATAACGATAACACAGGGGGGCTATCATCCTGCGTGACATTATGATGACAATCACCGCCCCTCCCTTGCGAACCCATCTCACCCTAACCTATACTGAGACCTGAACTCTCTCCTGAGCCCACATCACCACACCATGCGTATCCCCAAGAGTATTCACGAAAATCTGAGATTTCTGATCTCCGAAGTGAAATCACAGCTATCGAATCTTAGGCTCTATTTCGATAACCATTCAGTCACCGTAGCCAAACGGATCATTGACCGCAGTGGTTACACCCACAATCTCAAGAGCAATATCCACAATGGCTGCCTCAAGCTGATGCTGGATGACAAGAATCTACGCAACGAAGCCGGTCTGCTTCGCGCACTGGAGACCATTGCAACCGATCTCGACCGCATCGCTGAGTTGTGTCGTGAGATTATTCAACAGACAGGCTACCTGAAAAAGAGAAAACATCTCCCCTCAAAACGCTACATCACCCTGCTCAAGCGTATTGAGAAGGGGGTGCAGATGGTGGACAGTGCCATTAACAAGAGTGACACCAAGCTCGCGCTGAAGATCGGGCACATTGAACAGGAGCTAGACCACGCCTACACGAAGCTATTGAAGAGACACACTTCCGACCTAAAACAGAACAGAGAGCGGACAGAGGATACCGTCTCCGCCCTCTTTATCGCCCACTCCATCGAGCAGATGGGCGATGTGTTACTGCATATCAGTGAGGCAATCCTCTCAGCCAATCTGGGACTCCCCTTCAATACTGACCGTTACCACACCCTGCAGGCATCCATTGAGCAGTTAAACGGCAGTGAGTGCGATGCAGAACCTGCACTAGAGACGGTCGCCCAGACCCGATCCGGCAGCGGTATATCGGGTCTCAGCACCACGGATCAACAGGGAAATGCCTGTTTTGCGATCTATAAGGATGGGCAAAAACGCAAGCTCAAAGAGGAGCGGGATGGGGTAGAGAACTGGCATGAGATCTTTCCGGGGCTGGCTCCAAAAATTCTCTCCTACCACAAGCAGGGGCAGTCCGCGGCCCTGCTGATCGAGCACCTTGCAGGCCAAACCTTCGAACAGATCCTGCTACACGAACCCCCCAAACTACTCAACAGCGCAATGCAGCAGCTGCAGAAAACATTGACCTCTATCTGGGGAGAGACACACACCGATCAACCGGTCTCTGCACACTACATGCAGCAGCTACAAAAACGGCTGGGGGATGTCTACACCCTGCACCCCGAGTTCAACCATAGCGACAGCCTGATTTGCGATACCACCATCCCCTCTTTTGATACCCTACTGCAGCAGGCCAGTGAGTATGAGAAACCGCTCAAGGCCCCCTTTTCCGTCTACATCCACGGCGACTTTAACGTAGATAACATCATCTACGACCCGCTGGAGAAGAAGATCAACTTTATCGATCTGCACCGCTCTACCTATATGGACTATGTACAGGATATCTCGGTATTTATGGTCTCTAACTACCGCCTGCGAGTTGAAGAGCCCAAACTGCGCCAACAGATTCTGGACCAGAGCTACAGCCTCTACCGTTTTAGCGCACGCTATGCAAAACAGCGGGGAGACACCACCTTTGAGCAGAGACTGGCCCTCGGGCTGGCCCGCTCTTTCGCCACATCCACCCGTTTTGTACTCGACAAAACCCTGGCCAGATCGATGTGGTTACGTGCCCGCTATCTGATTGAGAGCATGCTCGTAACCCACCCCAAAAACCCACATTTCAAGCTTCCCGTGCGAGAGATTTTTTCAGTCTAACCGCTTAACAGGCTAACCACTATGCAAAACCAACCCAAAATCGGAGTCATTGGCATCCCCGGAAAATGGTCCTCTGAAACCTTGGCCGATGCCGTCGAAAAAGAGACCGGATTTCGCCTCCTCATCGACATGGCGGATGTCCACCTCGACCTAGAGCAGAACATCCTCACTGCCGGCACCACCAACCTCTGTGAGCTGGATGGGCTGATCGTGAAAAAAATCAGTGCAGTCTACTCCCCTACCACCCTAGATCGACTGGAGCTACTGCGGATTGCGGAGCAGGCTGGGGTACGGGTATTCAGCCCAGCCCTGAGCATGCTGCGGCTAATTGATCGACTCAGCTGTACGGTAACGCTGCGCAATGCCGATATCCCGATGCCGGACACCCGTGTCACCGAAGATATTGATCAGGCTATAGCAGCGGTTCACGCCTTCTCCAGCGCCGTGTTCAAACCCCTCTACTCCACCAAGGCTCGGGGTATGTGCATTATTGATGCGGACCAACCCGCCGCAGAGCTGGAACAGGCGGTACGTGAGTTCAAAAAAGAGAACCCGATGATGTATATCCAGCGCAAGATAGCGCTTCCGGGTCAGGATCTGGGGATGGTCTTCCTCGCAGGGCGTTATTTGGGGAGCTACGCACGTGTTCCTCAGGGTGAGGCCTGGAACACCACCATCCATAGCGGGGGCCGTTATCAGGCGCACACCCCGAGTGATGAGGTGATAGATCTGGCCCACCGCGCACAGGCGCTGTTCAATATGGACTTCACTACAGTGGATGTTGCTGAGACTGACAACGGCCCCATTGTGTTTGAGGTATCAGCATTTGGTGGTTTTCAGGGGGCGAAGGATGGCATTGGGATTGATGCCGCCGCGCTCTATGTGGAACATGTCCTGAAAGAGCTTTGAGAGCATGGGACGACGTATCGCTGCCATCATTCGTCATGGTGACTATCACCAGACCCCCTCTGCGCCCAGCGCACTGCAGCCCTACCCACTCAACACTACAGGGGAGCAGCAGGCACAAGCGGCCGCCACGACCATCAACACGCTGTTAAGCGACAACCCGTGGCAACTGGTCTCCACAATCGACTGCTCACAGCCACTGCGAGGCTGGCAAACCGCAGACATTATCGCTACAGCGCTCTCTACAAACAGTGAGGAGTCCATTAAGGTGGAGAGCTTTGATGCCTTGGCAGAGCGCAGTGTCGGCGCTGCTGCCAACCTCACCAGCGCACAAATCAGGGCGGTTATTGAGCGTGATCCACGCTATCCCGAGCTACCTCAGGGGTGGAAATCAGACAGCCACTTCCGGCTGCCACTACAGGGGGCGGAATCACTATTGGAGGCTGGAGCACGGGTTGCTGAACACATTACCCAACAGCTCAATGCACTGCCCGAGCAACAAGAGGATCAACTCAAACTGTTTGTCGGACATGGTGCCGCCTTTCGACATGCCGCCTACCGCTTGGGGGTACTGGAGTATGAACAGATCGCCAAACTGAGCATGTACCACGCAGACCCCATACTCATCGAACAACTCAGAGATGGACGCTGGCAACGGATCGCCGGAGAGTGGAAGGTTAGAAGCGCCACTTCTGCCTACAAGGATTGATGGATGAGCAAGAAAAAACAGAACAGAAAATCTCGCTACCGGGGGGAAGAGTGGACGGGAACCCAGCTTCCACAGCAGTCTCAAGCATGGATTCTAGGAAAAAGAGACTCCATCAAAAAAGACCGCTACCACCGATCCAATGACCTCAAGGAGGTTGAGAAGGTGGTCGGTGAAGAGCCGTGGAAGTGGCCCAAACAGCCGATCTACTTTATCTCTGATCCACACGGTGATGCCGACGCCTTTATCGCCTCTCTGGTGGCCTCCGGTGCTGTCAAGAAAACCGGCCCTAAAGATAGACAGATCCAATTGACCCGCAAGGGGCGTAAAGGAAAATTTCTGATCGGCGGCGACTGTTTTGATAAAGGACCCAGTACCCTGCGCCTGTTACGGGTGGTCAAAAAATTGATCAACATAAAGGCCGATGTGATCATACTCGCCGGTAACCACGATATCCGAATGTTACTGGGTATACGCAGCATCCAGCTCGATCCTGACCCCAGAACCGACCACTTCTTCATCCGCATGGGACCAAAAATAGTCCCCTTCCTGAAGGAGATCAGTCAGGAGTATCTACAGGAGAAAGAGTCGCTAAACAACACTCCCAGCAGCCAAACTTGTCGCAGGAAACTCTACCCTCCGAAACGTTGGTTTCACGAATTCCCCGCTCAGGCCATCTGGGTGATGCCCGAGCAGGCCATTGGGATGGAGATAGAACGGTTACAGAATAAAATCACCCTATTCAAAAAAGAGAGTCATAAGGCGGGACTGTCACTGCGCATGAGCTATGCTGCGGCGATGAAATGGCAACAGCTGTTTCTCCACCCCAAAGGGGAGTTTGCCTGGTTCTACCAGCGTATGCAGCTCTGCTATCAGCAGGGTTCATTCCTGTTTATGCATGCCGGTATCGATGATCAGATGGCCAATATACTGAATTATAAAGGATGGAAGCATCTCAATAAAAAATTTCAGAAACTGCTGTTTGGTGACCCGTTCGACTTCTACTATGGTCCATTCGCCAATATCATGCGCACCAAATACCGTCACCATGAACGCCCTCTCACCCGCAGAGGGGTGAAGTGGGTGCGTAAAACGGGGGTCCACGCACTGATCCATGGACATCGCGCCCTGCAGCATGGTCAGCGCCTGATGCTGCGCAAGGGGCTACTCAATGTGGAGTGCGATACCACCCTAAACCGCAACACCCGCAAAAAACTGGGGATGAAACCGGCGGCCGCCGCGGTGACCATCATTCAGCCCGAGGGGGAGATTTGGGGAGTTAGTACCGACTACCCCTATATCAAGGTATTCAATCCAGTACAGCACATATCACAAGCAAATTCTAAGAAATGAGCAGGACACCCTACCAGTAGTTCTCATTATGGCGCTGTTTTTAGCTCCTTCCCCATTGAGGGGGAAAGCTGGGATGGGGGTGGGGTGCATAATCAGACACTTAACCCCCTCCCGGGCCCTCCCCCTGATAGGATGAGGGGACTTAAAATCCACAATGAGAACTACTGAACCCCCTACAGGCTAATCTTTGCAAACAACAGGGCATGATCCGTGGCAAATTCTGCATCATCAAAACGGGGACTAAAGGGCCGCCTCGACCCTTCTATATTAAGCACCTCTACTCTGCTAACCTTTGCTGAATCTACATTTGGCGAAACCCCACAAAAGATATAATCCAGCACCAGTGCGGGACGCTGTTTATC
>JABGQL010000089.1:0-3761 GCA_018648825.1 Gammaproteobacteria bacterium | reverse complement strand
TTGGCGAAACCCCACAAAAGATATAATCCAGCACCAGTGCGGGACGCTGTTTATCTCCCAGCGACCATTTGCTCCCCCACTGCTGGTTGAGATGCCTGTCCCCATTCTCATCCTCAATACGTTTATCTGCCGTCGCATCCACAAAACCAGACGCTCGTATCCGTGCAATCTCTGCAGACTCAGGCACCGCATTAAAGTCGCCTCCAATCACCCAGAGGTCCCGCTGCCCCTCCTCCTCCAGAACTCGGTAGCGGGTGGCCTGCTGGTAGGCAGCGATCACATCATCCAGAATAAATTCCACCTGACGCAGACGGGAACCGCTGGCACGCTGGTCAATTTGTGAGTCCCCCTCCCGTTCACCACTCAAGGTGTTGAGATGAACATTGAGATAGTTCAGGTAGCGGCTCTCACCATTCTGCTCCAGCTTGAGTCGCCCCATAATCAGCAGGCGTGGCTCGGTATCTCGGGTCCCCTGATAGAGGGCCGTTGAGACTGGAATGAGCTCAAAACAGGTGCGAAAACCCGTATCGGCACGGTCCGCATCGACGGGAGCCTCCGTTGAATCTGCCCACGGCACCCACAACTTTCGGCAACGCTCCCCCTTGAGAATACAGACCCCATACCCCTGTTCAATCTCTATATGAGAGGGAATGCCATAGCGATTCCACTTGCCAGGATGGGGATTACTATTCGAGGTCACGGCAGGAAAGAAGAAGCACTCATAGCCAACAAAGATCTCTTGAAGGATCGCAGCGCCCCCCTGCCAACGAGAGGATGGCCGGTCCGAATGGTCCTGCAGGCCGATACACTCCTGCAATAGAATGAGTTCCGGCCGG
The DNA here is from genome assembly GCA_018648825.1 of Gammaproteobacteria bacterium. Taxonomy (GTDB): domain Bacteria; phylum Pseudomonadota; class Gammaproteobacteria; genus Thiopontia. The sequence goes on along the minus strand of JABGQL010000089.1, from coordinate 2,925 downwards.
TTGTCATCTTCCCCTTCAGACAACCACGGTAGAATACGCTGGAGCCACACCTTACGAAATGCAGCAATGTAACGTCCGGCGGCGGGTTCAGGCTCGGGACCAAGCTGCTCAAACAGCTTGGCTCCGGCCATATTCCAACTCATAATCTTAACGTCCATCAATCACCTCTTTAACCCCTATTAATGGTAGAGTTATAGCATTATTAGACGATACTACTACAGGAGATATCCATGGGGGCAGGTGTTATTCCTCTAGCTATTAAAGATGGTGAGCTTCTGTTTCTTTTTCAAAAGACCTTTTCAGGCAGAAAGGCCGGCACCCTAATCGACTTTGGTGGCGGCCTGAATGAGGGTGAGAGCTATCGTCAAGCTGCGGTACGCGAATTTGTCGAGGAGAGTGAGACCCTCTATTTTGCAGACCATATAGAGAGCGCCTGTCGATCCGAATCTAGTGTTCAGCAGCAAATTCAGCAGATTGATAAGCTCTTTGAATGCACTTTATCAGAACATCCAGACTGGTGGTGCCGCAGAGCCTCCATCAACCCAAACAAGCCGAAAGATTGGCGCACCTACTTTATTGAGTTTCCGTTTCGTGAACTCTCTCCACTGAATCAGGAGTGGTCATCAAACAGCCAGGGGCGATTCAAAAAACGTCGCCAACTACTGTGGATATCTGCAGATCAACTACTGAAGACCTATGCCCAATCACCCGATAGACTATGGAAACGGGTGCGGCAGCTCGAAGGGGCTGAAGCACTGATCCATAAAATTCAGGCCAGTCTCCCCTTAGGGGCTGTTTAGAAACCGTCCAGAAATAACTTCACCTCTAAATCAGGAAAAAACAATCTATGCCTAATCAGTACGACATCACTACCGCTGCAGCACTGCTGCAAGGGGATGCTCAAATGGTCGACTCCTCTCTGGACCTTGACCTCAACGGCTACATCATCCGTGTCCGTAGCAACCATCAACCACTGTTGAAAAAGCTGACTCACTATTTTGAACCGGTGGTTGCTAGCGATACTGGGGGTGAAGCGGATATTGAGGTTCTTGCCGTTGAACGTGAAGTGATGGATAGCGGGCTGGACTTTACCGACTGGACCCGTGAGGCGGGCAAAAGTGGGCGTAAAGATAGCTATTTTAATCTACCCGATGCTCGCGTGGTACACAAGGTGCGCACTGGCATGCTGTTTTTACAGAGCAATTCACTACGCATCGCTGCTGGCCCCTGCCTAGAAAATGACAACCAGCTGATAAATTTCATCTGTAGCCAGTATATGAGTTGGCTACAGCAGAGGGAGTGGCTGATCTGTCACGCCTCCGGTTTGGTGGCTGAGGGACGCGGTATCGGTATTGCAGGCTTCTCCGGCGGCGGAAAATCAACCCTGATGCTCAATCTACTGGAGAATGAGCCGGTGAATTTTCTCACCAATGACCGGCTCTTCATCCACGCTACAGATGGCAAGGTCTCTGCTCGCGGCATTCCAAAAATGCCCCGCATCAACCCTGGAACCATTGTCAATAACAAGCGGCTACATAGTTTGCTCTCTACAGAACGGCGAGAGGCACTGCTGCAGCTGCCCGCAGAGGAGTTATGGGTATTAGAGGAGAAGTATGATGCACTGATCCCAAGCCTCTATGGGCCACAGCGCGTCACCACCGATGCCCCACTGGACGCCTTTGTGATTCTCAACTGGAAGCGTGACAGTGCCGATGAGAGCCGGGTTACTGAGATCGACATCAATCAACGACAGGAGCTACTGGCCGCACTGATGAAGTCTCCCGGCCCGTTTTATCAAAATACCGATGGGGATTTCTTGAGTCAGGATGCCACGGTTGAACCGCAGCGCTATCTGCAAGCACTCAATGGCGTCACTATTTATGAGGTGACTGGAAAGGTCGATTTTGACGCCATCGAAGCACAGCTCTCCACCCTGCTGGCGCTTTAGTCAGACAGGAGACCACTATGGTCCGCCAACTTCTACTACTGCGTCATGGCCAAGCGGACTCTAGCGATAGAGGGGATGATTTCAGTCGCCCGCTGCTGAACCCCGGCAAGCGTGATAGCCAACGTATCGGGGTGTGGCTGGCGACTCATGACAAGGTCCCTGATTACGTAGTCTGTTCACCCGCGCAACGTGCTCTGGTCAGCGCCGAGAAGGCGTGCAAAGCGATGGGGTTGGGCACGGCCACGCTGATAGAGGATAGGCAGACCTATACCGCTAGCGTGGATGATCTGTATGAGGTGATACGGAAAATACCCGAAACATCCAGTTGCGCCATGCTGGTGGGGCATAACCCCGGACTAGAGGCTCTACTTCAGAGCCTGTGCGGAGTCCATCAGCAGCTGAACACTGCCACGCTGGCCATTTTACAGATCAACGGGGCGTGGTCTACCTTACAGCCCGGCAAGGGGAAACTCACCATAACCATTGATCCCAGTCGCCTGCCCAAGAGGTTCCCCTGGCCTTTGATGGAGGGGAGAGAGCAGCGCAAGCGCCCGGCCTACTATTACAGCCAATCCTCCGTCATCCCCTACCGCATCAACAACGGAAAGGTCGAAATTTTGGTTATCCGATCGAGCAAGAACAAGCACTGGGTGGTGCCCAAGGGGATCGATGAGCCGGGGCTGAGCGCCCAACAGTCCGCAGCCAAAGAGGCACAAGAAGAGGCCGGCGTTGAAGGGGAGGTTTCCCCTCAGGCAGTGGGGCATTATGAGTACAAAAAATGGGGCGCGTGTTGCAGGGTTGACCTCTATGCGATGAGAGTTAGCCGCACCATCCCAGAAGAGGACTGGGAGGAGAGCCACCGCACAAGGGTATGGGTCTCACCACAACAGGCCGCCACACGGGTCCGACAAGAGGCACTTGGCCCGATGATTCTGGCACTTGAAAAACAGCTTACCAACATTAGCAGGAGATAAGAT
>JABGQL010000015.1 GCA_018648825.1 Gammaproteobacteria bacterium | reverse complement strand
CTACTGTTCTAAACCTGAGTGTCAGCGAGCACGTAAAACCCATTGGGAGCGTGAGAAACGTAGAACAGATCCTGACTACCGAGAGAATCGTCGGCGTTCACAGAGAGCATGGACTCAGAGGCATCCGGACTACTGGAGGAGATGGCGAGAGCAACATCCTGAATATGTGGAGCGAAATCGCCAGCAACAGCAAAAGCGCAATCGAAGAGCGCGCAATCCGCCGGAGTGTGCTGACGCGTCCACCTTTGCAAAGGTGGACGCGTCAAATGGGGTATCTCCTATAGAGACTCTTATCCCAACAGGGACTTACCGTATTCTCTCTGTTGATCCGAGCGCTCTTGGGGAGCTGGAGGGCAGTTGCAAAGGTGGACGTGTGGATATCGGCTTTATTTGTGAGATCAAAGGGTTGTCAGGTTGCTATTAAAAAGTTAGTGATTGCAAAGGGAGGACGTGAGAGCTTTTTAGCCTCTCTTATCCTATCTTCTGGTGACATGAACAGAGCAACGACAACAGCAAAGCCAGATAAGGACCTCAATCAGGATAGGCTCCCGGCACAGGATTTGGTCGATATCCACCGTCTCGACCTGCGCTTCAAACAGGTACGGATCAACCGCCCCAGACTGCAGTCACGGCTGGTTGAGTCTATTACCCGTGAAGGGCTTCATCTTCCGATTCAGATAGCTGACACTGGAGAGCAGTTGGTGGTGATTGATGGATACCAGCGCCTCCAGGCTTTCTGCACCCTACAAAAGGACCGTATCCCAGCACATTGCTACCAACACTCTCTGGAGGAGGCGATACGAGAGTGGTTTGCCAACCAGAATGGTCGAAACCTAGATCCTGTTGAAGAGGCATGGCTGATCCAACAGCTGCTGGATGAGGGGCGCAGTCGAACTCAGGTCGCAAAGAGCCTGGGACGGGGAGAGAGCTGGATCAGTCGTCGTATTGCCCTGCTTGAGGGGTTCAGCCCCTCTGATCAACAGGCTCTACGGGAGGGAGTTATCAGCTCCTGGGCAGCCAGCCGAATCTTGATTCCGTTGGCGCGCGCCAACCGGGGTGATGCCGACCAGTTGATGCAGGCGCTACAGGAGAGTCACCTATCAACCCGAGAGCTCTCCACCTGGTACCAGCACTATCTGCAAAGTGGTGCTCAGCAGCGTACACGGCTACTGAGCCACCCCCGACTCTTTCTGGATGCCCTGCAGCAGACACCAGAGACCAAACCTGAGCCAGATCCATTGCAAAAGTGGATGGGTGAATTGAAGCAGATCAGCTACAAGCTGAACCAGCTTCAACGTCAACTGAAGGAGCAGCTATTGCCACTTCCACAACAGCACCATCTCAGAGTTGAAGCAGCGGCCCTCTCCATCCAGGAGAGTGCCAGTGAGATCCATCAAAAGATGAAAGCCTGATGGAGTACCCAGCAAAACTTAACCGTACCCAACGGGACGAGGTGATTGCAGCCCTGCAGCAGCAGGGGCACTCTATCCATGAGATCTGTCGGCTACTGAAGGTCTCTCGTAACACAGTGCGTCGTGTGATTCGTAGCAGGGAGAGTACAGCAGATCCGGAAACAGTGGTCCACCCCATCAGCGACCACCTTGAAGCACTGTACCAGCTTGCCAAGGGTAATGGAGTACGAGTCATGGAGTTGGCCCAGGAGCTACACGGTATTGAGATCAGCTACTCCACACTGACCCGACTGATTCGACAATCGGAATTACGTACTCCACAACCCAAACGCAGTGGACGCTACCACTTTCAACCGGGAGCAGAGATGCAGCATGACACCTCCCCCCATACCATTGAGATCAATGGAAAAAAAGTGAGCGCCCAATGTGCGGCGGCCATCCTCCCAGTGAGCCGTTACGCCTTTATTCAGTACTACCCCTGCTTCACCCGCTTTGAGATCCAGGTATTTCTCACTGAGGCGGTACAGTACTTTGGAGGCAGCACACCACGCTGCACCGTGGACAACACCAGCGTAGTGGTAGCCTCAGGAAGCGGCCCCGAGGCTGTAATTGCCCCACAGATGCGTGCCTTTGGGGAGCACTTCGGAATCACCTTCATTCCCCACGCAGTGATGCACTCCGACCGTAAGGCCCATGTAGAGCGGATCTTCCACTGGGTTGAGAACAACTTCCTGCCCGGACGCAGCTTTGAGAGCTGGAGTGACCTCAACCAGCAAGCCAGGGCTTGGTGTGATCAAGTTGCCAACCAGAAGATCAAAAAAGAGCTGGGGATGAACCCAAAAACTGCCTTTGAGGAGGAGCGTAAATCACTGCTCCCACTCCCGCCTTATATCCCGCAAGTAACCCATGTGGTGCATCGAGTAGTCGACAGCTATGGGTATGCCCACCTGGAGACCAACCGCTACTCACTGCCCGAGCGACTGATTCAGAAATCAGTAGAACTGCATAAGCTGGCAGAAGAGGTGGTGATCTACTTCGATAATGCAGAGGCGGCTCATCACACCAGAATGGTCGGACAACGCAATGGTAGATCTACCCTCAAGGGGCACCACAACAGCAAACACCACTCCAGCAAACGGGGCCCCACCACAGAAGAGCAGCTCTTGCGAGGCGTGGATGAGATCCTTGACCAATATCTTGATGATCTCAAGCGCCACCTCAAAGGGCGTGGAGTACAGGGGATGAGGAAGCTGCTACAGATCAAACGTAGCTACCCCATTGCCCCATTCCTAACCGCCATCCAACAGGCGCATCACTACAAACTCTATGACCTCAATCGACTGGAGAAGATGGTCTTGGAGCGGGTACGAGGTGACTTTTTTCAGCTGGATGAACCATAACCCAAGGTACCCATGGATAGTGAAATCACCAAACTGCTAGAGCAACTCAAGCTGCGAGGCATGAGTGCAACCATCGAAGAGATCAGCGCCTCAGTAGAGCGTGACGGAGAGCCGCCACTGACCCTACTGAAAAAGCTACTGCAAGAGGAGTGGCGATACCGCCAGGAGCGAAGCATGCACAACCGCATCCAACACGCCAAACTACCGACAGCATGGTCGATAGAGAGCTTCCCCTTTGAGCAGCAGCCTAATGTCTCTCCTCACCAAATTCGCTCACTCTCTGGACTCGACTTCATCAGGCGATGTGAGAATATTGTATTGATCGGCCCACCCGGCACAGGCAAGAGCGGTTTGGCAACGGGACTACTGCGAGAGGCGCTGATCAACGGCTATCGCGGGCGCTTCTACAACGCCCAGGATCTGATCGATGAACTCTACGCCTCACTGGCTGACCAATCCTCGGCACGCCTGCTCAAACGGCTGGCAAACTACGACCTGATCGTTATTGATGAACTGGGCTATCTCAACCTCAAACCGGAGCAAGTCAACGCCTTCTTCAAGCTCATGGAGATGAGATACAACAGAAAACCAACCATCCTCACCACCAACCTTGAATATGAGGACTGGTATGAGCTGTTCGAAAAAAAGACACTGGTAGACGCACTGCTGGACCGACTCCGCCACCACTGCACCACCATCCATATCAAGGGGCCATCACTGCGCAGACCGAGCGAAGATAAGCAAGAGAGTAAACCGCCTGACGGATAAAAAGCAGTACACCCCAGAGCAACATAAGGCCTTCAGCAATCCTGCTGAGGGCCTTATTGTTTGGAGCAAAGCAGCCCGTGGATTTATGGAAATCTCAGCAAGCTGAGACCGGGGGAAAAGCCGTGGATAACAGAATCGCTACGCTCTCTGTTACCCACCGCTTTCCTCCCCTTTTCCACAAGCTCCACAGGCTCAGCAACTACAGCAATTATTAAAAGGCGACAGCAACAGCAAAACCCGTACTCCATAGACTCCGCAGAACGCTGAGGGGAAGGTAAAAAAGTGCGCATAGGGTGGGTCAACTATTTTGAGCACAGGTGGGTCAATTTTGGTGAGCGCTGAGGATCATTTCATCGATCCTCACCAAAAGGACACCGTTCTCACCGCAATCCGGCATTGGATCGTCGAACTTGGCGAAGTTGAAAGTTCCCTCAAGAATTTTTCCAGAATTAAGCCTGTAATAACCGCCAGTAGCGATAAGGTCCGTCCTCCTTACGGCAGAGTGGACGCCAACTACAAACGATCCACCGTTTTCTGCGCATCGGTCAACGAGGAGACATTTCTGGCGGATGATGGGAAAAATTCCCGCTGGTGGGTCATCCCCGTCACCGCACTGAATTACAACCACAACATAGACACCCAGCAGTTTTGGGCACAGCTCAAACTGCTATACGAATCCGGTGAGCAATGGTGGCTGACACGGGAAGAGGAAAAGCAGCTGATCGAACAAAACCGTAATTTCAGAACCGTCAACACAATCCGAGAGTTGGTGGCCGATAACCTAGACTTGGAGCACAAAGAGTCCTCCACCACAGAGCGCCTCGGTGCCTCCGAACTGCTTCGGAAGCTCGGCATCACCAACCCCACCAACCGTCAATCCAGAGACTGTGGAGGAGCCCTCAGGGAGTTCCTTGGAGAGCCTGTGGCTCGATCCAGCGGCACCATCAGGTGGGATATCCCCTTCAAGGAGGAGCAGCTCTAGGGGGGGGGCAGGGGGAGGAGCAGACCGCACCTCCCCCAACCATCCCGATCTCTTTCAATCGTTTGCAGAAAAGGGGGGGGGTGGGCAGATTCTCAAATTTCTCTCTTGGATGTGGGCTTGAAGGACCAATCTCCGCAACAGGAATCCACCCGCCAACCCAAACTTGCACAAGAGGAATTTTTGTTTTTGCCCACCTTGCTCACCCCCTCACCCCAGCTGCAGCAAGTCAAAGAAGCAGATGGAGTTTTCCGAGGGTGTCCACAAAAATCCGCCCACCATTGCCCACCACCGCTCTCTTCGATGTAAACAGGATAGAGCAGCACACTCAAATTATGAGACTTAAATATCGACAAAGCAGCACTACCTAGCCACCCCCTCCCCCAAGTGTATCGCAACCTAACCAACAGAAGGACTACTAGAAAAGCATGAAAATCAAACTCACACAGAGCATCATTGACAAAGGGCT
>JABGQL010000017.1 GCA_018648825.1 Gammaproteobacteria bacterium | reverse complement strand
ATCATCAGCTTCATCTCACGCAGTGACTCAAAGGCGCTGTAGTCAAAGTAGCGACGGTAGATAAAGGGGCGCAACATCGCCATCAACGCCTCTCCTACGATTTGCTCCCCAGCCACCACCCGACCTTTGATCCAGGCGTAGCGCTCCCAGCTTCTGCCGTGAAGTTGGTAGTAGTCCTCCATCGCATCGAAGGAGGAGGTGAGCGCACCCGCCTCACCAAAGGGTCGCAGCCGCATATCAACACGAAAGACAAAGCCATCGGCGGTATTGGAGTTAATCGCCTTGATTAAGCGTCGTCCTAAATTTGTAAAGAACTCTTGGTTGGAGATCCACGGACGGCGGCCTCGGGTCTCACCATCTTCTGGATAGGCAAAGATCAGATCGATATCAGAGGAAAAGTTGAGTTCACGCGCCCCCAGCTTACCCATCGCCACCACAATCATCCGCTGAGGCTTACCGCTCTGCTCTCCCTTGGGGGTGCCCTCTTCATCACACTGCCAACGATAGAGCAGATCCAAGGTTTCAGAAAGGCATACATCCGCCAACGCAGAGACCTCAGCAACGGTGCTGTGATAGTCCCCCCAACCCGCAAGGTCACGGGCAGCGATACGCACCATCTCCTGTCGCCGAAACTGGCGCAAGGCTATGGAGAGCTGCTGATCATTTTTGACCTTTTTCAGTCGCCTGCTAAGGAGTTTACGGTAGCTGGCCTCATCGGTAACGCTCTGTAGCCGACCAGACTTCTCCAGCCATGCCAATAGCCCCTCATCTTGCTGACAGCTGTTCTCTATAAAGGGGCTAAAACGGAAGAGAGCCTGGATGGAAGCTTGAACATTCACGGTCTAGGATGCCTCTTAAAAGTGCCTTTAAAGGTGCTGCTATTTAGCCGAGGCCAGTTGATTTCCACTCTTCTGACTCAGCAGGGTTCTACGCAGCGCCATAGTGGATTGGTAGAAGTGTCTACGCTCCTTGGCGCTGATGGTGCGCTTCTGTGGTAACGCCACCTTCATCGCATCACGGTACTCCTCCCCCTCTCGAAATTCATAGTGGAGGTGGGGGCCGGTAGAGAGCCCTGTACTACCTACATAGCCAATCACACTGCCTTGACGCACCCGCACTCCCGGTTTGAGCCACTTGGCGAAACGGGAGAAATGTCCATAAACCGTGGTGTACTGCCCACCATGATGCTCTAGAAAGACGACATTGCCATAGCCACTCTGGTACTCCCGCTTAGCAACCACACCGTCTGCCGTTGCAATCACTGGGGTCCCCTTCTTCGCCTTATAGTCGGTACCACGGTGCGGGCGATAGGTCTTCAGAATCGGGTGATAACGGCGCAAGGTAAAGTGTGAGCTGACTTTGGGGTTCTTCAGTGGATGACGCAGGAAGTCAGCACCCAGTGGTTCTCCACGTCCATCATAGTAACGGGTCACACCTCGGTGGTCGGTATGGCGAATCATCCGTACCGTTTTACCCCGATTGCTCATCTCCGCCGCCAACAGTGTACCCCCTTTAAGGGTACCGTCCCGCCCCGGTTGCAGAATGACCGTAAACTGATCTCCTTTGTGGATATCACGACGGAAGTTGATACGCTCTGCAAACAACGACTCTAGGTGCTGGATATGGTTGGCTGGAATACCCACTTTACGGGCAGACTGGGAGAAGGTGCGACTGATACGCCCACTCTTTACTACCCATTTTTGCTGTGCAATGGCGGGGGCTTTCGGTACTCTCTTAACGAGCTTGGCAGCCGCGGGGGGTTTACGTCGCAGTTGTATCATCTGCTCTACAGCAGGCTTCAGCGCCGTCGTCTTGTTAATGATTGCAATGGTGCTCTTTACCGCAGCCGGATTCTGCGGTGTACAGCCTGCAGCAACCGTAAGCACCGTAGTCAGCGCAGCAACACGGCGTACATGAGTGCGCAACGGTTTAGGCGGACGACTACGAAACATTGGGCAGCGCCTCCCCCATCATATCAATCAGCTGTTTCGTCAATTGGTGCAGACCGTCCTCAACATTATGGTCCACCGTATCACAAACCTCTTTACCCAAACGGGTCAATTCTGGGAAGCCAAAGGTCGTTCCGCTCCCTTTTACCGTATGCGCTATGGCACGGACCTCATCCCAATTCTCACTCTCCAGTGCGCTAATCAACTCCCCTCTAAGCAGTTGGGTACGCTCTGTAAATAACTGTATCAGCTCATCATCTACAAAGCTGTTAGAAGTTGCTTCCTTCTCTTCTGCCGCAGCTATAGAGTGCCCCTCTTTCAGGTATTGTTCTCGGGTACAGGAGGTAAGGAACCCTCCTAACACCTCTTGCAAGCGGTGACGATCAATCGGTTTGGCGAGAAAGCCACTACAACCCGCAGCCTCAAACTGATCTTGATGTTGCTGCATCACATTGGCAGTCAAGGCGATAATTGGGATCTCATAACCGACCGAACGCAACATCTCTGTTGCTTCAATGCCATCCATCTCTGGCATCTGCATATCCATCAACACCAGATCAAACTCTTCACTTAACGCCAGTTCGACCACCTCTCTACCATTATTAGCGATGGTCACATCCAGCCCCATCGACTTCAACACGCGCCGCTCCAGAGACTGTAGTTCTGGTGCATCTTCTGCAACCAATATTTTCCCCGAGAAGTAGCAGTCAAGGGTGACAAAACAGCGTCGGCGTTTGGTTGAAACAGGCAACTCACTCACGGTTAGCGGTAGCATGACACAGAAAGTAGAGCCCTTACCCTCTTCACTTTCAACATGGATCTTCCCCCCCATCAGCTCAACCAGTGTCCACGATATATGCAGACCCAAACCGGTCCCACCAAAGCGGCCTGAAATCGTAGCATCAGCTTGAACAAAAGGTTTGAAAAGCTTAGAGAGTGTCTCCTGCGGCATTCCAATACCCTGATCTTTCACCTGGAAGTGGATTTTACCCGCCTCTTCATCGGCTCTAACAGTCAGTGTAACCTGCCCCTCTGCGGTAAATTTCATCGCGTTACTGAGTAGATTAATCAATACCTGACTCAAACGTCGACCATCTCCAATCAGCTGGTTGGTAAACTCGGGATGATCCACCTGAAACTTCAGCCCCGCTTCATGGGCACGCGCGGCAAACACATAGCCGACCTCATCTATCACCTCATTGAGATCGTAAGGTATTTCATCCACCGAAAACTTACCGGATTCAATTTTGGAAAGATCTAAAATATCATTAATCAGCGCCAACAAGCCGAGGCTGGAGACTTCAATCGAGCGTAACAGCTCATGTTGATCATCATCCAGCGAGCTCTCCGCCAAGAATTCACTGTTACCAATAATTGCAGTCAGTGGTGTGCGCAGCTCATGGCTCATGGATGCTAGAAAATCATCCTTCGCCTTCATCGCACTGTTCACAACCTCCATCTCGGCACGAGAAACCGAATCTTCGAGTCGACGGTCCTTGCTCCAGTTGCGGCTCAAGGTTCGCGCCAGTTGCAAAATCTCTTCTTTGACAAAGGGCTTACGCAGGAACAGGGTTCCATGCTCCATGGTTTGATCGAGTTCATCAATAGAGCGGTCTGAGTAAGCGGTAACGAAGACAATATAGATGCGATCATCCAATGCTCGCAGCTGCTTGGCGGTCTCAAGACCATCCATACCGGGCGGCATCCGCATATCAAGAAAGGCCACCGAGTAAGGCCTCCCTTCAGCTAAAGCAGCTCTGGCCCGCACAACAGCATCTTCACCTTGATTGACAACAGCACTATCGAACACCTCTTGCTGCTCAACCTCTAACTGCTCTTGGCCCAGCAACTGCTCCAGCATCCGCTCTGACTCACTGGCACTCTCCACCCCACCCTGAAATATCTGGGTATAGAGCTGACAAATCTTCTCGTCATCATCTGCCGCCAATATACGGCAGTGTTGGTAGTCAGTAGGTGCTTGACCCAGGTCCATATGATACGGCTCCGTTCCCCTCTTAATTAACCACTAATAGTACTTACATGAGCCTATATTGGAAAGCATATTTCTCATTAATGCAGTACTGAGCTAAATTTTTAGCTCTACCCCCTAGATCGTATAGCACAAATAAATCATGTACAATTTTCTAGAGAGGCCACATTTTTTCTCCACTAAAGATGCCTCCAGACTAGAGCATCCATGACCTCCCCAGAAACAGCCTTAGTGATATCAACTAGGATCTCCATCCCCATTGCAGAGATTGAGCTGACACCTATTCGCGCATCCGGCCCTGGCGGGCAACATGTCAATAAAGTCTCCACTGCGATCCACCTTCGCTTTGATATCCGCTCCTCATCTTTACCGGATAGTTACAAAGAGCAGCTATTGGCACTGTCTGATCAGCGTATTAGTAAAGAGGGGATAGTGATCATCAAGACGCAGCAAGCACGCAGCCAAGAGCAGAACCGCACTCAAGCCCTGATGAGGTTGAGTGAACTGATACAGCGTGTAATCAAGCCACAGAAAAAAAGGGTACCTACAAAGCCCTCTCGTTCTGCTCGAAGAAAGCGCACCGACGACAAAAAAAGGCGTGGGCGCGACAAGGCCTTGCGTAGAAACGTTTATGAATAATCACGCTCACCCTTCAACTCACACCCCTCATCAATAGCAAATCAAAAACAATTTTAGAAAATTGTACCGCCTTCTCTGGATCAGATAACAGCTGCATCATCTGATTGTTGTGCGCCTCGCTACTATCCATTACTGCATCATCAATGGCTTTACCAAAATCACCCAACATCGCCTGTTCCGGAGTATTGTTGGCAATCTGTTTCATAACCAAGTGATTCTCACTTAATTTATCGCGAATCGTGTACGCGTAGTTGACCAAGTCTTTATCGGTCAGCTCATCGGTGATGAATAACTCATTCAAGCGGCTGATAATCTGCGAGAGAAATTCCTCACTCTTATCTTTCGCCTTGGCACTGCCCAACCCTTCACCAGGGGTCAGGTACTCTCCGGCCTCTTCTTTTAGATTAATATCCTGCTGACGGATTTTGGAGAGGCGGTAGTGGCTGAGTACGACGTTATGAAGATCGATATTATCCTCATCCACAACCGACTCGCGCAGCATGGGGCGGAGGTTACGGGCATAGAGGCTTAGCTTTTCT
>JABGQL010000113.1:30839-35553 GCA_018648825.1 Gammaproteobacteria bacterium | reverse complement strand
AACGGTTCTTCCTATTCGCTGGAGATGGAGAGCCACCGATTGAGCGGTTTACACGGAGTGATAGCGCTTCAGGAGGGGGAGGCACGGGTTTTGATCGGGTTTGCCAGAGCACCCGCTCGGCTGCTGGAGATGGGAGAGTTGGCGCAGTTGTTTGGTATGGATGAGATTGAGTTCAGCAAGGGGGCATTGATGGTTCGGATGACCCGACTACGAAAGAAACTCAGAGAGGTGGGTGGGGAACCGTTTGATGTCAAGGTCATTCGAGGAAAGGGGTATCAACTCACACAGCCACTGCAGTTGATATAACAGCAGAAAATCCAGGGCGGACCTTTTGGGTTATGCAACTTTGAATGGGGTTATTGCAGAGTAATCACCGCGTAATGTTGTGTAATGTTGCTGGCTATAGGCACTGTAATATCCCCAAACTCATATCAGCGTCAACATAGAAAAAACAGTAATGAAGTGCAAATTTACCACTCTTTATAGAGTTGTTGTCGCTCTTTCGATCACAAGCTAGAGAGCATTATGGGACATACACTCCAACAGACAGCTCAAAGCCTTCGTTCAGACTTTAGGTTGGCAGGGCTTGCTGTTGTTCTCTACCTCTTTTTGAGCAGTGCGCTAGTTTTTGCAGAAGGAGAAACCACAACCACCACCCAGACAGCACGTGTAAATGCGATTACCTCTGCTGCAGTTCAACAAGGTGTGCTTGGCTGTGCAGGAAGAGTGGAGCAGGTAACCAACTTTCTCGGTTTTGGTTCTGAGGCAGGAGCCCTAATTATGGTTGCGCCCCAACAACCTGATCAACGTGTGCTCTCGGTTGGGATGGAGATTCACACTGCAAATGACAAAGCCGCCTATGTCTCTGCCCACTTCTCACCAAACCAGGCCAACGGTTGCGGAGCGGCCTATGATGCCGTGGTGTATTGGGAGTCCAGTTGCAACCGTGTTGCCGAGACCCAGTTTACTGGGATGAAATCTGTGGGGCTGCTAAAGAGTGCGATTACTGTGCTGGATGGTGGTATTGCAACCAAGGTGCTGCTGATGCCTGCTGGCAGCGGCTGTGTCTCGATCAAGAAAGAAGTGGTTTTGTAGAAGTGTAACAACAATGTTTAAAATTTTGAATTCAATCTAGAGGAAAAGTAATGAGCAGAAATATGAGAACACCATTCCAGATGAGCGTGTTTGCCTTGGCGCTGGTGAGTTTGCAGGCCTCTTTTTCGGCTGTTGCATTTAATGGAGATAACATAACGGCCGACAGTACTAGTATACAAGCAGATAATGATGGTAGTGGCGGTGAGAGTTTACTTTTGCGAGCGGGTACTGGCATTACTGGAATTACACTTACATCGGTTAACGGCGGGGATAATACTGTTTCGATCACTGGTGAAACCAGTATTAATACAAACCAAAACAATACGACTAACATCAATGGTGGCACTAGTACTGGAGCTGTCACCATTGGTAATTCAGCGAACACTACGAGCATCAATAGTGCGACCAACAATATGGGTGTCAATGCCTTTGCAACAGCTAATAACATCGGCACCAACTCCGCGGCTGCGAGTACCAACCTGATTGGTAGCACAAACACAGGAACAACCGTTACCTCAACCGCAGGAAACAGCAGCCAGGCACTGCAAAATAACAGTGCCGTTACCCGGGTAACAGGGGGTACCACCGCATTCTCTGGCGGCTCTACAACCGTTGGTCAGTTGAGAATTGAGAATACAGGCGGTGCAACAGTTGATGCCAATGGTTTGATTACTGCAACCGGTGGTACCGCGCCAAGCGTCGCTCTGACATTAACGAATGGATTAGGAAATACTCATGGCTTGGTTGTCACTGAGACCCAGACCACGATTTCAGGGGGCACACAATCATCAAGCATGACTTTAGGTGATAACGGTGCCACATTCAGTAATGCAGCAACCGGCGCACCCGTACAGGTACATGGTGTAGATGATGGTACGGCTGATTTTGATGCCGTTAACGTACGCCAGTTTGCGGGTGCGATTGCATCCGTTACTGCAATGGCCAATATTCCACAGGTAGACCCAGGAAAAACCTACGCCATGGGTGTCGGTTACGGGAACTATATGAGCAAAGATGCACTGGCATTGGGTGGCACCTATCGTCTGGATGAGAGCACAGTATTGAAGGCTAGCCTTGCAAGCAATATGCATGATAGCCAGGAGACTACCGTGGGTCTTGGTGCAGCTTGGTCCTGGTAGATACAGAATAAGAGAATCAGCTTATAACAACAATTGAATAGGTAGAGATTAAATGAATAAGAGTGGATTTGTAGTTGGGGTGACGGCGCTAGGCCTGATGGTTTCAGTTAGTGCTTCAGGAAGTGATGACGTGTCTGATTTTGAAGGCCCCTACATAGGGGCCTCTATAAGCAAATCTAAGGGCGAGATTCTTTGGGAGAACACTGGCGATATCTATGATTTTGATCATGATACGGTTGCTGTTGCCGGGGTTTTTGCTGGATACAACACCTCTATTTTAGATGATGGTTTAATCGCAGGCGTTGAAGCTGCCTACGCTCCGGGTAAGGTTATCTATACAAGTGCCACGGTGAGTTCAACTACAGGTCGAAAAACTTATGATATCTATAACAGTCTTGATTTAAATGTCCGACTGGGTAAGAGTATAAAAACGGATGGTGGTGCAGTCATGCCTTATATCACCTCAGGATATTCAAGGGTAGATATTGATACAAAAAAAGGGGCTTGTGGAGCCAGCTCTGGCCACAACTATGGTGTTGGAATGGAGTACCAGAGCAACTCTGAATTCTTTGTCGGTTTAGGCTATTTAAAGCGGGATGGTTTTTCAGTTCCCGTTAGCAATCAAGCATGTGTAACTAGCAATGGTTTTGATGGAGAAACTGAAGCCCTTCAACTCCGTCTTGGTACTAGGTTTTAACCGGAGATAGATTATGTTATTTCCTATGGTTGGCTGGACGCTGATCAACAATGCTGGACCGTATTACTCACCACTGCGCTGTTATAGAGACAAGAAATGACTCCTACCGCTTCAAACAGCGGATGGAATTAGAGAAATAGGGGGGGGGCAAAATTCGGCGCTGAAAGGGGGTCAATTTTCAACGCTGATTGACAGGAGGGCTAGGGCGTGGGTTAAGTGCCTGATTATACGTCCTACCCCCATCCCATCCGCCTCGAACAGCCGGAGGCTGGTAACCTTCCCCCTCAAATGGGGAAGGAGCCAAAAATAGAGCCATAATGAGAACTGCTGGATCTGCATATTAACTCTTGCTTATTTTGCCAGTATTGGTATATTCAGCGGATGTTACTGCGCTGAAAAGCGGCAGAATTTACGGTGTAGATAGCGAGTGCTATTTTTCAAAAGTGGGAGCAGACCTGTAAGGGTCGTAGTTTTGGAATGCATATTGTAGAAAGAAAGAAAGAAAGACGTGATGCCGCGCCCAGAAGATGGAATAGGCAGTGCTCTTTGGGTTTTGATCGGCCGGTTTCTGTTCCTGCCACTCTCTTTACCTAAGCCAATAACCTCAAGCAGGTTATGCTTATGTAGGGCGTGCTGTATTATCAAAAAATCATACGTGGGGTGTGATCGTGGAAAATAGAAAAATACTGGCCGTTGATGATGAGCCGCTGATCCTGAAGCAGTATGAGAAGCTCTTCTCTGGTCAACATGCCCGCTCCTTTGATCTGTCACAGTATGATAATGGTCGTGCTGCCGCGATAGCGGTTGAGTCTGCAGCAATAACAGAGAACCCCTTTTCCGTTGCATTGATTGATATGCGAATGCCGCCCGGTATTGATGGGCTGGAGACTGCACGGCGCATGCGTGCGGCAGACGAGGATATTCAGATCATTATTGTGACTGCACAGAGTGACTGTAGTATCGATGCAGCATCACAAGAGCTATCGGGAAAAATGCTCTGGTTTCATAAGCCATTCCAAGGGGCTGAACTCTATCAGTCGGTGGTTCACTGCTGTGTCAGCTGGAACCAAAATCATGAACTCCAGCAGCTTAAACAGACGCTCTCCTACCGGGTTAACCTACAGACCCGCCGCCTGCAGGAGAAGGTTAGCTCCATGGAGGTGCTGCAGCGTAATAGCTTGTCACGTGAACAGTGTATTCGAACATTAAAGCGGGAGAACCGTACCCTGAGGGGCTACCAAGATCTCAGGGCGCTGCTCTCTAAACAGCGCTTGCCGCAGCAGCCCACCACAGCGTGGAGTAGTGGTCAGGAGGCTCCAGTCCGTCTGCTCTTGGTGGATAGTTCAGCGCAGGTCCGAGACTCCCACCAAAAGAGGATGCAAGAGACCGGCTTTGAGGTAGTGACGGCGGCATCGATACTGGAGGGGTTTGATCAGGCGCTCTCCACCCATCCTGAAGTAGCATTGATTGACCTCCAGATGAGTGGTGGTAATGGTGATGAGTTGGTCCGCATGTTACAGCAGGATAGCCGCACACTCGGTGTATTGCCGTTGCTATTTACCGCAGAGGGGGAGGAGGCGTTGGCGGTGCAGGCTGGGGCGGTCTACGGGGTGGTTAAATCCCAGCAGCAGGGTGTGCTGATTAACAACATGGAGTTGATCAGAGACTATGTGCTGCAACACCGCAAAGCGGTGATCAAACAGAAAGAGGCGCTGGAGGCAGACTTTCAGCCTAAGGAGGAGCCTGAGAACCGCCGAGTACTGATTGTTGATGATGAAGAGCC
>JABGQL010000113.1:20422-30739 GCA_018648825.1 Gammaproteobacteria bacterium | reverse complement strand
CTCAACTTCTCTTATATCATGAAGCCCTACAGTGAAGATATGGTGCTACAGCGTGTGGTTGAGGGGTGTGAGCAGTGGCGTATCAACCACCTTGTCAGTGGCTCACATGATGCACTGCTGAGTCTGGCAGAGGATATGGAGGAGGAGATCACACGCCGCCAAGAGACAGAACAGCAGCTTCAGTTAGCGAACCACACCAAAGATGAGTTCCTCTCCAGCATGAGCCATGAGCTGCGCACCCCATTGACCACCATGATTGGCTACAACGAGCTGATGGCTGAAGAGGATGGTGTCTCTGGCTCTTGGCGAGAGATGGCAGAGAGCAGCCTGCTGGCAGGAAAGACCCTGCTCCAGCTGGTCAACGACATTCTTGATATGTCGAAAATTCGTGCGGGTAAATTTCAACTCAATAACGCCCCATTCAATCTGCAGAAGATGGTCACCGAGGTGACTGATCTGATGAGTGTGTTTGGCTCACAGAAAAGTGTAGCGGTGAAGCTGGTGATTGATGCGAAGCTCTCTGCGTTACTGCACTATCAGTGGTTGGGGGATGAGATGCGTATCTCTCAGGTTCTATTCAACCTATTGAGCAATGCGGTTAAATTCAGCAACAACAGAGGTGAGGTAACGCTGCGATTAAGTGCTATTCAGTGCTCATCGCCGTATGGAAAAAACCTGAATAACTTTGCGCTGGAGGTGGTTGACCGAGGGATTGGCATGTCGCAAGAGGTGTTGTCTCGCCTCTTTACCCCCTTTGAACAGGCCGACAGCACCACATCGAGCCGTTTTGGTGGTACCGGATTGGGGCTGTTTATCTCCCATCAACTGGTGCAGCTGATGGGGGGAGCGATTCGGGTCATCAGTGAAGAGGGAGAGGGCTCCACCTTCCGGGTTGAGCTGCCCTTGGAGCAGACCACAGAGCGGGTAGAGTCGATTGATAACAAGGAGCAGGGGCTCAATATTCCACAACTGCAGGGCAGAGTGTTGTTGGCAGAGGATACCATCCAGTTACAGCGACTTGGCTCACTGCTGATTGGGAAGAGTGGGGCAACTGTAGAGATTGCCAACAATGGTCTGGAGGCGCTGGAGATGGGGCAGCAGCACGCCTATCGACTGATCTTGATGGATATGCAGATGCCGGAGATGGATGGCATTGAAGCCACACGCCGTTTACGGCAGCTGGGCATTGAGACCCCGATTGTTGCCCTGACCGCCAATGCCATGCCACAGCACAAAGAGATGTTTGAGCGCGCGGGGTGTGATGGCTTCCTCTCTAAGCCGATTAAGCGCTCACTGCTCTATGAGCTGTTGGCGAAGTACCTAGACCCAGCGCCCCAAGGTGAACAGAGCACTGTTACAGTCCCCCCTGCTGTTGAGATCAGTAAACCGGAAGAGGACCTGACTGATCTACTGGATGAGGAGATGATGCAGGAGTTTTGGGACTATATTTCCGATGCGGGAGAGGGGCTAGAGCAGGCTTGGAAAGCGCAGGAGTGGGAGCAGTTGCGTAAGATTGCCCATGCTATTAAGGGGATGGGCAGCTCTTATGGACAGTCACAAATGACAGAGCTGGCCGCACAGCTACAACAGCTGGCCGTTGAGGGTGATGCAGAGGCGATGGCGGAACCCTACACAGAGCTGTTGGCCTTGATTGTGAACAACCCAATGGTGAGGGCTAAGCCATGACCATCCATTTCAGAGTAATGATGATGTTACTGGTTCTGGTGATAGGCGGGCTGGGGCTGTTGGCAAATCAATACCACGCAGCGGAGGAGAGGGCTAAGCTAGAAACGCTGCAGACAACGGCAGAACACCTTGTGCCTGATATACTGCAGATGCGGCGCAGTGAAAAAGATTTCTTACTCCGTCACAACCCCCAATATGTAGAGCAGCTCACGGTGCAATCTGAGCATATCAAGGTCGAGCTTCAAGGCCTACAGTGGCGGTTGATAGAGGTGGATCAAGATCCCCTGCAACTCAAGAAGATGGCCTCTCTGCTTGACCACTACCTCTCCCACTTTTTGACACTGTATAACATTGATGTAGAGATTGGTCTGGATGAGACGCTTGGGCTTCGAGGTGAGCTACGTAAATCTATACATGCGGTAGAGCGCCTCTTCGAGCGTATAGAGAGTGACAGCCTACTGAAAGAGCTGTTAATGCTCCGCAGGCATGAGAAGGATTTTTTGCTTCGTCAGGAGATGAGTTATTGGAAGAGGCATACCGTTTCCTATGGCCTTTTACAGCAAAAAATCAGAGCATCAGCCATCACTCCAAAACAGAAAACTCAATTGGATGCACTATTGGGTGACTACCAATCACGCTTCTCCAAACTGGTTAAAGCGAAGCAGAGCTATGGGTTGAGTCAGAACAGTGGTATTTATGCTGAGATGAGAGAGGCTGCCCATCAGCTGGAGGATGATGCAAAATCAACCATAGACCGCTTGGAGATCTATATAGGTCAAAGAAAAGAGCATATAGAAAAGTCGAGCAGCTTTATTTTGGCGACTGTAATGATGGCTATTCTGTTGTTAGAGCTATTCATTGCAAGGCGAATCTCTACATCCACAAGAGCACTGGTTAAGCAGATTAACACCATTGAGCAGTTGAATGGCTTCTCTGCGCGGATTGAGGTCACTGCGGAGGATGAGCTGGGTCAGCTGGCTCGTTCGTTCAATCAACTATTGGAGCATCTTGAGGATGCCAACGATAATTTGCAACAGAGCCTAGAAAAAGAGCGACAGGCGAGTGAAGCAAAAGATAATTTCCTCGCATCAATGAGTCATGAGTTACGCACGCCACTGGCCTCTGTGATTGGTAATAGTGAGCTGTTGATTGATGAGTGTGAGGAGTCTTGTGCAGAACAGTCTCGTATCGGATTGATTCGCTCTATTCAGCGTGCAGGAGAGCATCAGCTGGCCTTAGTGAATGATATATTGGATATGTCGAAAATTGAGTCGGGCAAGCTTTCGATGGATGAAGCCCCTTATGACCTGAGTCTGCTGCTGAAAGATCTGGAGATGATGTTCCTGACCAAGGCCGATGATCAAGGTATCCAGTTTGCTGTAGTACACAACAGTGAAGAGCCATACCAGTTGCAAGGAGATAGCCAGCGTATAGGGCAGATCTTGATCAACCTATTAGGGAATGCATTCAAATTTACGGAGCAGGGGCAGGTTACCTTGACGGTCTGGAGTGACTCAAAGTATCTCTTCTGTAGCGTTAAAGATAGTGGTATTGGAATGTCTCCAGAGACCATTGATACGCTGTTTGGGCGCTTTGAACAGGTCGATGGCTCTATCTCAAGACGCTTTGGTGGCAATGGTCTGGGTCTCTATCTATCACTGAATCTTGCTGAGATAATGGGGGGGGAAATTGATGTTTCCAGCAACATGGGGGAGGGCTCAATCTTTCAGCTGCGTCTCCCCTATCGCCCAACCGATATCCCTGTGCAGAGTAACCCTGCTGATAGCCAAGCTGAATCGGTTCTCCAGCAGCGCTATAGCGGAGAGGTACTGATTGCGGAGGATACTCCAGAGCTGCAACTGCTGGAGCGCAGAATACTGGAGTCGATGGGGGTTGTGGTTACCACCGCTGAGAATGGGCAAGAGGCGGTGGCGCAGGCAACTACAAACCATTTTGATCTGATTTTGATGGATATGCAGATGCCAGTGATGGATGGTATAGAGGCGACACGGGTGTTACGACAGCAGGGGGTAACGACTCCGGTGGTTCCCTTGACGGCCAATGTGATGCAGAAGCACAGAGATGCCTTTGTCGCAGAGGGGTGTAAAGAGTTCTTGGCGAAACCGATTGATCGTCAGGAGTTACGGCGTGTACTCAACCGTTTTCTGGCACAGCCACAAGAGCCACGAATCGCTGAACCTGTTACTGAACCCGCTGCTGAACCTTCTATTGCTGTACCACCACAAGCGGAGGAGGAGGTGGATGATGAGTTAATGGCAATCTTTATCGATAGTACCACCAAGAATAGAGAGAAGCTGAAAACAGCACTCTCTGAAAAAGCGTGGCCCGCATTGAGAGAGACCGCCCATACTGTTAAGGGCAGCGCCGCCTCTTTTGGTTATCCTGAACTCTCCAATATCGCAGAAGCGCTCCAGTTTGCACTGGATGAAGAGCGTATGGGGGTGGTACCAGAGTTGGCTATGGATCTATTGATCGAGATGGGAAGTGTGTTGCCTTGAGACACTATAGAGTGTTTATCGATCAGGGGTTAGGGCATCCTTTAAGCGCTTGGCATCATTAAATGTCTGGCGAGCACTCCAGATAATATACCCCCCCCAGAGCACCTTGACGTTATCAAATCCCGCCACACTCAAGGCAAGGTGTGCCTTTGAGGAGAGCAGCCCGGTTTCGCAGTAGAGCAGAATCGGTCTCTTTTTAGGGAGTGAGGCACGCTGCTCCAGTATATCGCGCCACTCAATATTGATCGCATTGGGCAGGTGCCCATTTTTGAACTGTCCACTGTTACGGGTATCGACGATGTAGAAATCCTCGTACCCTTGCTGCTCCAACTGTTCAGGAGAGATTGCGCCATCAGAGTAGGAGGCAAACTCCATGTACTCCTGCAGTGCATCAATCGCGGCGTGATGATCTGAATAGGCTGGGGAGGCAGTGAGTAGCGTTGCCAATAGTGTGACAATCTGAGGGGTACGTTTTGGAAGCATATTGATAGCTTTGATCTCTTGTAGCAGCGTTATAATAGGGGTTTACAGGCGGCTTTTAGCGGCCATTAATTCTTGACTATTTTAATTTATGATACAGCGGGACCAAATTTATTCCGAAGATTATGACCTGGTAGAGGGTTTTCGTTTTGATAAGGGGGTTGCCTCTGTCTTTTCGGATATGATCCGTCGCTCTGTACCGGGGTATGGCATGGTGCTCTCCTTGGTGGGGGTGTTGGCCGAACGTTATCTGCAGTCAGGGGGTCGTGGGTATGATCTCGGTGCCTCTCTGGGCGCATCGACATTAGCGATGGCCGCTGCAGCAGCAGAGCGTGGGGCGGCTCTGGTGGCGGTGGACAACTCGCCATCGATGGTAGAGCGTTGTCGGGAGAATCTGAAAACGGCTCAAGGTGTAGAGATTGATCTGCGTTGTGAGGATATCCGTCAAACCGTGATTCACTCCGCCTCTTTTGTGACCATGAACTTCACCTTACAGTTTCTACCCATTGAGGAGCGTGAACAGCAGCTGCGCAGCGTGGCAGAGGGGCTGCAACCGGGGGGAGCATTGATGCTCTCGGAGAAGATCCGCTTTGAAGATCCAGAGCAGCAGCAGCGGATGGAGAGCCTGCACCACGCCTTTAAACGGGCTAATGGATATAGTGAACTGGAGATCAGCCAGAAGCGCAGCGCACTGGAGGCGGTGCTGATTACCGAGACGTTGGAGCAGCACTTTGAGCGTCTGCATGGCGTAGGTTTTAAACAGGTTGAGGTGATCTTTCAGACACTCAATTTTGTCTCTATATTGGCCGTTCGATGAGTGATCTACCGGATAGCCTAGAGCAGTCATTACAGGAGCTGGAGCAGCAAGGCTTCGAAGGGTGGAGTGAACAGCTGCGCCCAGAGCTGTTAGCACTGTTTGCCCCCGGACAGAATGGGAACTTGCCCCGGTGGCAGAGTGCGTTGCAGCAGTTACCAAAGTTGAGCGCCCAACAGGTTGATCTGAATGCGGCTCGCCTACAGGTGGGGGCTTCGGATGAGTGCAGTACAGCGGTTTGCCAGCAGCTGGAGGCGACCCTTAAACTGCTGCATCCATGGCGTAAAGGGCCATTTCAACTCTACGGCATCCATATCGATACCGAGTGGCGATCCGACTGGAAGTGGGCGCGGCTGGAGCAGCAGATTCAACCCCTGCAGGGGCGCACCATCCTCGATGTGGGGTGTGGTAACGGTTACTATGCACTACGCATGGCAGGGGCTGGAGCCAGTTGTGTGGTGGGTATCGACCCCAATCTGCTCTTCCTCTCCCAATTTCAGGCCATTACCCATTTTATAGAGCCACAGCCCCCCGTCCACTTTATCCCCGTTGGACTGGAGTCACTGCCAGAAAATCTGCAGAAATTTGACACTGTTTTTTCGATGGGCGTGTTGTATCATCGAAAATCTCCGGTGGATCACCTCTATCAACTGCGTGGCGCACTACGTAGTGGAGGGGAGTTGATACTGGAGACGCTGATTATTGAGGGGGGACGTGGTTCTGTGCTGGTGCCTGAAGGGCGCTACGCGAAGATGAGAAATGTCTGGTTTATCCCCTCGGTAGATGAGTTAATGCACTGGTTGCAGCGGGTTGGCTTTCGTCAAGTGCGCTGCCTAGACCAGTCGGTGACGAGCGTGGAGGAGCAGCGAAGTACTGCATGGATGGAGTTTGAGTCACTACCAGACTTTCTCGACCCAGAAGATCCAACACGAACCATTGAGGGACACCCCGCCCCAAGACGGGTGGTGCTCTCGGCGATTGCGCCTTAATAAAGAGATAGATACGGAAAAGAGATTGAAGCAGGGACTGAAGCAGAAATGGGCCGAGTAATGTACAAACAGACAAGCAAACTATTATGGTTGATGTCAGGGCTGTTGCTGCTTCCGTTCGCGCTCTGGATGGGGGGGGAGTTCTCTGCGATTGCAGGTAATGATGCCAACCAAGCCCCTGCGGTGCGTGCATTGGAAGAGAGCACCGTTCCCGGCTGTCTATTTGCTTGGAGTAGCTCCGATGCGGTCTCCCGGGGTCGCTTTACCCGTCAGGTGGATCGTAATAAACGTGAACCTGTTGATCAGGTTTGTCAGTTGAGCAGTGATGAGAAGCGTATCTTCTACTTCAGTGACCTCCATAACCAGCAGGGGAAACAGATCTTCCACCTCTGGGAGTATCAGGGGCGTGAGATGGCCAAAGTGGCGCTGGGTACGGTGAAGGGAGCGCGCTGGCGTGTCTGGTCTAGCAAAAACCTGATTGCCAGCTGGAGCGGCACTTGGGTGCTAAAGGTGGTTACCAAAGAGGGTAGCGTACTGCATCAGGATCAATTTGAGTATGGCACCCTCTAACCCGATATAATCAACCGTTCACAATCTCTGGAAACGGTTATGAGTCTTACAGATCTACGGTCGTTTATCGACCAACTCGAACAGCAAGGTGAGCTGAAGCGTATCACTCAGGAGGTCGATCCCAATCTGGAGATGACCGAGATTGCAGACCGCGTACTGCGGGCAGAAGGCCCTGCGCTACTGTTTGAAAATCCAAAAGGTTCTAACATTCCAGTACTGGCTAACCTCTTCGGTACCCCGAAGCGGGTTGCTTTGGGGATGGGACAAGAGTCGGTCGATCATCTGCGAGAGGTGGGGCAGGTACTGGCCTATCTCAAAGAGCCTGATCCACCCAAAGGGTTCCGTGATGCATTAGAGAAGCTGCCGATCTTCAAGCAGGTGTTGAATATGTCTCCCAAGGTGCGCTCCAAAGCGGCCTGTCAGCAGGTGGTGCTGGAGGGGGAGGATGTCGATCTTTCTCAATGGCCGATTCAGACCTGCTGGCCGGGGGATGCAGCCCCGCTGATCACTTGGGGTATGGTGGTTACTCGCGGCCCCAATAAAGAGCGTCAGAATTTAGGGATCTATCGCCAACAGGTGATTGGTAAAAATAGGGTCATCATGCGTTGGCTCTCCCATCGTGGGGGGGCGATCGATTTCCGTGAGTGGAAGCTGGCCCATCCCGGTGAACCGTTTCCGGTCGCAGTAGTGATTGGTGCAGACCCCGCCACTATTCTTGGTGCGGTTACCCCCGTTCCTGATGCGCTCTCTGAGTACGCCTTTGCCGGACTGCTACGTGGCTCAAAGACTGAGGTGGTGCAGTGCAAAGGTTCAGAGCTACAGGTGCCGGCAACGGCTGAGATCATTCTGGAGGGGTATATTGACCTGGATGAGCTGGCCGATGAGGGCCCGTTTGGGGACCATACCGGCTACTACAATGAGGTCGACCAGTTTCCGGTCTTCACCGTTGAGCGCATTACCCACCGCAATAACCCGATCTACCACTCCACCTATACAGGTCGTCCACCCGATGAGCCTGCAGTCTTGGGATTGGCGCTGAATGAGGTCTTTATCCCCATTTTGAAGAAGCAGTTTCCGGAGATAGTCGACTTCTATCTGCCGCCAGAGGGGTGCTCCTATCGTATGGCGGTGGTGAGTATCCAGAAACAGTACCCCGGCCACGCCAAGCGGGTGATGATGGGGTGCTGGTCCTTCCTACGGCAGTTTATGTACACCAAGTTCATCATTGTGACCGATGATGATGTGGATGTGCGCAAGTGGGAGGATGTAATCTGGGCGATTACCACGCGGATGGACCCCGCACGAGATACCACGCTGGTGGAGAACACCCCGATTGACTATCTCGATTTTGCTTCACCGATATCGGGGTTGGGGTCAAAGATGGGGATGGATGCCACCAACAAGTGGGAGGGGGAGAGTAGCCGTGAGTGGGGCACAGCAATTGAGATGGATGAGGCGGTGAAGCAGAGAGTAGACCTGCTTTGGAGTGAGCTGGGTTTAGATCGCCTATAAACGGTTTTCTCTCTTCTGCTTGATAAAGAAAAAATTGCGGAAATAGAAATTTTTAGTTGATTCTTCAACAATAACATAGCAAAATGCTGGGTCTTATGGGGTACCCCAACCTAGTTAAGTTGAAGCCCCTCCCCCAAGCAGGGGGAGGGCTGGAGAGGGGGTTGAGGCTGCAAATACTTTTGCAACGATTAATACTATTAAAGATTAAGCAAGGAATAACAAATGGCAAACCGTATTGAGTTACAACCGAGTGGGCATCAGTTTGAGAGTAAAGCGGGTGAGAACATTCTTGAGTCGGCTCTAGAACATGGCGTTGCCTTCCCTTACGGTTGTAAGAACGGTTTCTGTGGCGCCTGTAAGGCCAAGGTCAGTGGTGACTATGAGTATCAAGATGAGTACAAGCCGCAGCCACTGACAGAGGAGGAGCTGGACGAGGGGGTGGTGATCTGCTGTAAGGCTGAGGCCAAAAGTGACCTTACTATTGAGGTAGAGGTGGTCAAGGGGGCCGATGAGATCAAGGTGCACACCATGCCGACCAAGGTCGTTAAGATGGAGAAGCTGGCTGATGATGTGGTGCGCCTCTACCTCAAAACCCCTGATAATGAGAGCATGCAGTTCCTTGCCGGTCAGTACATTGAGGTTCTGATGGAGGACGGTAAGCGTCGCGCCTTCTCTATCGCCAATGCGCCACACAACAACGATGCTATTGAGCTACATATTCGTCTGGTTGAGGGGGGGTACTTCACTCCGCATGTCTTTAATGAGATGACCGAGAAAGAGATACTGCGCATTGAAGGGCCTCTGGGTGGGTTCTATCTGCGCGAGGATTCACGCAACGATATCGTGATGGTTGCCGGAGGTACCGGATTTGCACCGATTAAGGGGATCATCGAGCACGCCATTGAGCTGGGGATGAAGCAGACGATTCACCTCTATTGGGGGGTGCGTGGTGAAAAAGATATCTACCTGAAAGAGCTGGCAGAGCAGTGGGCTGCAGAACATGAGAACATCAACTTTGTTCCCGTGCTGTCTGATGCTGCAGAGGGGTGGGAAGGGCGCACCGGTTATGTTCATGAGGCGGTGTTTGAGGACTTTTATGACCTCTCTGGTCGTGATCTCTACGTGGCTGGCCCTCCGGTGATGGTCAACGCCTGTAAAGAGGCATGTACCCAACGTAAGTTGCCAGAGAAGCGCTTCTACTCCGACTCATTTGAGATTGCAGGAAAGTCAGAAGGGAAGAAGTAACAGCAAAATTGTGTCAGGAGGAGGTCTCCAGTGAGTATGATAAATATAAGAACATTTCTGCTAGTCGTTCTGTTCTCCATATCGAGTATAGGCTATGCGATCGACCGTACTCCGATTGGCTCCTCGGGTATTGTTTCTGCGGGATATGATGATAAAAGCAGAGTCATGGAGCTTGAGTTCAAGAGTGGCAAGGTTGTTCAGTATTCGGGGGTTCTCTATTCGACGTATGATGGTCTGTTGGAGTCAGAGTCTAAAGGGCAGTTTTTTAAGGAGAAGATCAAGGGCAAGTACTCCCACAAAACCACTGAGGTGCTGAAGAAGAAGAGCAAGAAGAAAAAGAAAGGGAAGAAAAAGAAGGGTAAGAAAAAGAAGAAGAAAAGTAAAAAACAGAAGAAGTAGAGAGGCTGCCTAATCTCTGTTTTAGTCCAAAGACGGTGGCAGCTCTTGTGCGGAGCTGCTCCCTCTCCCTAGCTGGGAGACGATTAATACATCCTCTTCAGTT
>JABGQL010000113.1:0-20322 GCA_018648825.1 Gammaproteobacteria bacterium | reverse complement strand
TCGAGACGGTTGGCACTGAAGGTTCCATAGAGGGTAACCAGCTGTTCAGACCACTGGTGATTAATCTCTTTGCGTAGTAGTGTTTCACACTCTTCTTGGCTTCCCACATCGAGTAGCAGGGTGATGTAGTGGTAGAAGAGGATCGGGTTGTGGCGCTGCTTTTTGGCGAGCCTGTTCCACTGCTTGACCACCGCTCCATGTCCACCTCGTTCGCTGTGCTGGCTGAGCAGGCGGGTCTCGGCCTGTAGCTCTAGTTGAGTCAGCTCATCAGTGCTGAAGACCTGCTGTTTGCGTAGTCGGGGCAGCAGCTCCAGTACGGTATCCCAGTGGTTGAGTGCGCTCAGGGACTGTATCAACAGCTGTAGCAGCTTGTGCTGGTTGGGGCGTTCATCCTTGAGGCGGTTAAGTAGCTCTAGTGCTTCGCTGTACTGCTGGTGAGCCATCATCTGCTCGGCTTGAGTCAGGCGAATCACGAAGTCCGCCTTGGGGACCTCCTCATGAGCCTTTTGTAGGTATTGATCGCGGCGATCATCCGCATTCAGGTTTTGAGCGGCATTGGCTGCACCGAGGTAGTGCATCAGCGGGTTTTCGCTGTGCTTGGCTGATTTGGTGAGTAGCTGCTCTGCCTTTTTCCACTCCCCTTCGGCCAGGGTGATCAACCCTTGGTTCAGCTGCTTCTGGGAGCGCTTGACCTGCTGTTGCTGGTTCCACTGCTTGAGATCGCGAGGAGAGTGGATAAAACGCAGCAGCAGGTGCAGGGTAAACTGTAGTACCCAAAACAGTGCCAGTAGTGCGATCAGGGCAAAACTGGGGCTGGTCTCTACACTCCAGCCGGCGATGCGCAGCAGGATATAGCCGCTCTGTCCGCGCAGCTCCAGTGCCGCTACGCTGGCGATTAATAGGATCGATGTCAGTACCAGAATCCGTCTCATGGCTTCGCCTCTTCAGTCGCTGCTGTGGTCTCTGGCTCTGTGCTCTCTAGCTTCTCGCTGTTCCGTAGTGCAACAATCTCACGTAGTCGGCGGTGTGCCTCACCGATGGCGGGTAGTTGTGGTTGTAACTCCAGCTTCAGCAGTTGGCTCAACTGCTGCTGTAGTGTGCCGAGTGCAGGGCTGCTCTGGTCAAATATCGCCAGCCAGTCGATGGCAAATTGAACACGCTCACGGAATAGCAAGGTATCGCGCATCAGCAGGGTGCTCTGTGCCTGCTCCAGTCGTAGACGCAGAATCAGATGGCTCAGCTCTGCCTCAGAGCGGCTGGCGATGACGGGTAGCTCCTGCTCCTGTTTGTCGATACGTATCAGTGTTAGCAGATCACTCCATACCTTGTTGGCGACTGCTTCCCAGTTCCAGCCATCCGTCTTGTTCTGGAGAGGGGCAACGGCGATCTGCTCAAAGTTATCGGGTTGATCAAAGGGGAGGGTAGCGCCGATCTCAATGGCCTCTCGTAGTTGCGCCAGTGCAGCAGGTAGGTCTGGGGTTTGAGTCTTTCGAACCTGTTTCAGTTCGCGTTGAATCTGTTCATGGATCGGTAACAGAATGGGATCGCCAGAGGCGGTGATCTGCTGTCCCGCCTGAGCCAGTGCCTGTTGTGTGGTGGAGAGGTCACGCACAATCATCAACTGCTCTTCAGCAATTTGTAGCAGCCGCAGTGCCGCAGCGGTGTGCAGGTTGCTTTCACGACGGTCTACTCGGCGCGCCAGTGCGGCAACGCTCTCATTGAGTTGGCGGCTCTGTTCACGGTTACTGTGGAGCAGCTTCTGAATTATCTGCTCCTGCTGCTGCAGTGAACTCTGGGTGCGGGTCTGTAGCTTCTCAAACCCCTGTTGCTGCTGTTTGAGTCGACCACTAAAGCCAGCGGTGGTGTTGTGCTGAGATTCGACCTGCCCACTTAACTGGCTGATCTGCCCACTGAGTGATTGGATGCCCTGGCTGTTCTGCAGACCCTGTGCGTTGGCCTGCTGAGTCTGTTGTTGGATCTGCTGGGTAAACTGTTGGTTGATGCTCCAGAAGATGCCACCGAGGATGGCAAAGCCAACCACGATCAGGGCAATCAGCTTAGGGAGGTTAGAGGGGGGGCGGGGTGTGGCCTCCTCTGGAACTGCTTCGGAGGTGGCTTCAGAGAGCACCTCGGCATCGACAATCACCTCCTCCGCTGTAGTGGAGCTGTTTTCTGCTTCGCTTAGATCTGTTTGACTCATCCGTGTGCTGCCTATTCGGTGTTGTTGTGGGGCTGAAATAACGTAGTAAGTGTATCAAGAATGGCATCATCGCTGGGGCTTGTTGCCAACTGCGGGGGGTGTTGGAAGCCACGCTCCAGTGCCACCTCGCGGGTGCGCTCACTGATCACCACCAGTGGGGTCTGGAGCAGGGCCTTGTGGCCCGCCTCTCCAACCATCTGAATCAGGTTGTCGAGGCTCTGGTTGCTGGTGACGATGGCGGCATCCAGTTGGCCTGCCTGCCATGCTTGTAGTACGGGGGTAGGGTCGGTGTTGGGGATGGTGCGGCGGTAGGCTTCGGCATAGTGGACCTCGGCCCCACGCTTGCGCAGTGTCTCTGCCAACAGTTCCCGCCCCCCCTCACCGCGTACGATCAAAATCCGTTGGTTAGAGACGGCCTGTAGTTGTGGGGTCGCCAGCAGCCCCTCACTGTCAAAACGTGATTGAGGAAGAATATCGACCTCCACTCCGAGCTGCTGTAGTGCGCGGGTGGTCGCTTTACCAACGGCAGCCACTTGAATGGTTTGGGGTAGAGTGCCCTGTTGCTGGATCATCTCCATGCCGATGCGAGCCGCATTGGCGCTGATAAACAGCAGGATGTCGAACTGCCTTAGCTGCTGAAACTGTGTGATCGCCGGTTGAGGATTTTGCGGAGGCAGAATCTCAATGGTGGGAAAGGGGAGCGCATGAGCGCCCGCCTGTTTAATCAGACTCATCAGCGCCGCTGCCTGATGGGCAGGCCGGGTGACCAGAATGGTTTTTCCTTGAAGCGTTTTTTTTGGGAGTGCGTCCTGCACAGCTAAGATTCAGCGTCTACTCTTCTGCTTCAGCATAAAGTGCATCAAGAATCTCTTTCGCACCGCTATTAAGTAGCTGCTCTGCGACCTCGACACCGAGAGGCTCACCCTCTACCGCAGCGCCATGGATCTCCTTGCGGATGATGGTCTTACCATCCACAGAACCCACCAAACCGCGCAGATAGATCTGATCGCCATCGAGTACGGAGTAGCTGCCAATGGGGACCTGACACCCCCCCTCCAGACGGTTGTTGAGGGCGCGTTCAGCGCGTACCCGCAGAGAGGTCTCGTGGTGGTTGAGTGGTGCAATCAGCGCTAGCACCTCCTGGTCCCCTTCTCGACACTCGATGCCGACGGCACCTTGGCCAACTGCAGGTAGAATCACCTCGGGTTCAATACGGCTGCGGATGCGCTCCTCCATCTGCAGTCGGATAAGGCCGGCAGAGGCGAGGATGATGGCATCAAATTGCCCCTCATCCAGCTTTGCCAGACGGGTATTCACATTACCGCGCAGGTCAAGAATCTCCAGATCTGGGCGTAGGTCAAGCAGCTGGCATTTACGGCGCAGACTAGAGGTGCCGACCTTGGCACCCTGTGGCAGATCTTCAAACTTCTCATAGCTGTTGGAGACAAAGGCATCCAGTGGCACTTCGCGCTCACAGATGACGGGAAGAAACAGCCCCTCGGGGAAGGCCATCGGTACATCTTTCATGGAATGTACCGCGATATCGCACTTGCCCTCCAGCATCTGCGCCTCTAGCTCCTTGACGAAGAGCCCTTTGCCGCCGATCTTTGCCAGTGGAGTATCGAGAATCTTGTCCCCCTTGGTGCTCATGGTCACCAACTCTACCTCCAGCCCATCGTGAATCTCCAGCAGACGACTCTTCACATATTCGGCCTGCCATAGTGCGAGGGGGCTTTTACGGGTTGCAATTCGAAGCTTGGATAACATGATAGGATTCCAGATTGGGGTTACAATGGGTATATTCAGTTCGAAGTATAAGGAATGCGGAGCGTGTTGTCTCTGCCAGAGGATTCAGTGAACTATTTTTTCAGACATTTTTTGTGGGTGATGTTGTTGCTAGGCCAGACGGCTTGGGCTGACATTGATCATGTGAAGATGAGCGCCAATCTACAAAAGGATGGGGGGCTGGCTGCGCAGCGCGGTGTACCGATGGTACTGATGGTCTCTGCGGAGGAGTGTCCCTACTGTATGGTGATGGAGTCGGACTACTTGGTGCCGATGTTGCGCAACAGGGCGTATGACTCGATGGTGTTGATCCGCAAAATCCATCTTGATAGCTTTGATGAGATTATCGATTTTGATGGAAAAGAGATTGCCCCAACCGATCTGAGTCAGCGTTATGGTGTCTGGGTTACCCCGACACTACTCTTCCTCAACAGTGAAGGAGAGGAGGTGCAGAAGCGTATGGTGGGGCTGGGTGTACGTGATTTTGTTAGCGACTTTATCGATCAGTCGATTGCCGCTGCCACTAAATTTATTCAGTAGAAGAAGAGCATTATGGAAGTGAAAACTGTTACAGAGAAGCCATGGACTGGCCGTTTTACCGAATCAACCGACGCCTTTGTTGAGGCCTTTACCGCATCGGTTACCTTTGATCAGCGCATGGCGCACTACGATATTCGTGGCTCTGTCGCCCATGCGCGGATGTTGGCGGACGTAGGCGTGTTGACCAGCGAAGAGCAGCAGCAGATTGTGGCTGGGTTGGAGGCGATTCTGGAGGAGATCCAGAACGGCGATTTCAATTGGTCGATTGCGCTGGAAGATGTGCACATGAATATTGAGTCACGTCTGGTGGCACAGATCGGTGATGTGGGCAAAAAGCTTCACACTGGGCGCTCACGCAATGACCAGGTGGCAACCGATATCCGTCTCTGGTTACGGGATGAGGTTGATACCATTTTGGCAGAGATTACCCGTCTACAAGAGGCGCTGCTGGTACTGGCAGAGCGTGAGGCGGAGACCATCATGCCCGGCTTTACCCACCTACAGACCGCACAACCCGTCACCTTTGGGCACCACATGATGGCGTGGCATGAGATGTTGGTGCGCGATTATGGTCGCCTTACCGACTGCCGTAAGCGGGTCAATATCATGCCGCTGGGTGCTGCAGCACTGGCGGGGACGACCTTCCCCATTGATCGTACTATTACCGCGCGTCTGCTCGGCTTTGATGCCCCAGCAGAGAACTCACTGGATGCGGTGAGTGATCGTGACTTCTCGATTGAGTTCACCTCAGCGGCTTCACTGCTGATGATGCACCTCTCGCGCTTCTCTGAAGAGCTGGTGCTGTGGGCCTCCGACCCCTTCAGTTTTGTCGAGCTGCCCGATAGCTTCTGTACCGGCTCCTCCATCATGCCGCAGAAGAAGAACCCCGATGTGCCTGAACTGGTGCGTGGTAAGAGTGGGCGGGTGTTTGGTCACCTGATGAGCCTGTTGACCTTGATGAAGGGGCAGCCGCTGGCCTACAACAAGGATAATCAGGAGGATAAAGAGCCACTGTTTGATACGGTTGATACCCTCAAAGGTTCACTCAAGGTCTATGCCGATATGATGCCTACGGTCGAGGTCAAGCGTGAGAATACCCGCGCTGCTGCCGGCAAAGGCTTCTCTACCGCAACCGATCTGGCGGATTACCTGGTACGTGCCGGGGTCCCCTTCCGCGATTCACATGAGATTGTTGGTAAGGCGGTGCGTTACGGTATTGAGCAAGAGAAAGATCTCGCTGAGATGACAGTGGAGGAACTTCAACAGTTCTCTGCGGTCATTCAAGAGGATGTATTTGAGGTGCTGACACTGGAGGGTTCAGTGGCGGCGCGTAACCACCTTGGAGGCACTGCGCCACAGCAAGTCCACGCGGCAATTCAGCGCGCTAGACAACGCAAGGCAGAAGAGCTTTCCGGTGGCAATAACTTTCAAGACCAATCCTATTAAAGATACCCTCAAATCAAACTTGGTTTAAACAGACGAGATTTAACATATGGCCTCACGCTCCAGAGCAATTCTACCCATCACCCTTGTGGTCCTGCTATTTCTGCTGCTCTATGTCGGGCTGTTTCTCAATCCTCGTCATGAGAGTAGTGATTCGCCGATGATTGGCAAGATGTCCCCAGAGTTTGATCTGCCTGACCTGCTGCAACCGGGTGTGCGCTTTAGTCGTGCAGACCTCAATGGTCAGGTGAGTCTGGTCAATATCTGGGCGACCTGGTGCCCCTCCTGTCGTGCCGAGCATGATGTGTTGATGCGTCTGGCGGCAACCAAACAGATCCCGATCTACAGCATTAACTGGAAGGACCGCATCGAGTCAGGCGGCAGCCGTGAAGCGGCAATTCAGTGGTTGGGTGTGTTGGGTGATCCTTATTTGAAGACGGGGGATGACGGAGACAATGTAGCGGGGCTGGAGTGGGCGGTGACGGGTGCACCAGAGACCTTCCTGATCGATATTGAGGGGCGTATTTGTGAGCGCATCACTGGGCCACTGAATGATCTGCGGTCACCAAACCCTGATAACCCTCAGGAGGTGAAGAACAACGTGGGGAATATTTTGAAAATAGCAGAGAAGATGCGGGCAGCGGATGGTCGTTGTCTGCCGAGGGGGACGTAATGAAAAAATGGTTTTTACTGTGGATGGTGTTGTTGGCACCGATGGCGTGGGCGGCACCGATTGATAGCCTTCAATTTGACAATCAGAATGATGAAGATCGTTTTAAACGGCTAATCGAAGAGATCCGCTGTGTGAAGTGTCAGAACACCAATATTGCGGGCTCTAATGCCGACCTGGCGCGTGACCACCGCATGAAGGTCTATCAGATGATGAAGCAGGATAAGACGGACTGGGAGATTCGCCAGTGGTTTGTGGCCCGTTATGGTGATTTTGTGCTCTATCGTCCGCAGGTTGATTCTCGCACTTGGTTGTTGTGGGGGCTGCCGCTACTGCTGGTTCCAGTCGGTGGCTATCTACTGTTGGTGCAGCTGCGTCGTCAGCGCAAAGCAGCTGATAGCTCTAGCAATAATGAGGTGGCCTCTGTCGAGGCTCCTTTGAGTGAAGAGGAAGAGAAAAAACTCTCCGAGGTACTGAAATAATGGGTAATGAGACGATGTTTTGGCTAGGGGCCGCTGGGATGATTGTGTTGGCGATGCTATTTCTGCTGCCACCGCTACTGGGTCGCACCAAGTTGGTGAGTGTGGCGCGGCGCGAGACCAATCTTGCAATCTTTCAGCAGCGGCTGGAGGAGCTGAAGCAGGATCTTGAGGGTGAGTCGATTAACCAAGAGCAGTTTGGTCAAGCCGAAGCCGACCTGAAACGTGAGCTGTTGTCTGACTTGGAAGAGGAGGAGCAGCAGGCGCACCAAGATAGCGGCGCAGGTCGTCTGGCAGCCGTAGCGGTACTGGTTGCGGTGCCTGTGATTGCGATTGGTGTCTACACGCAGATCGGTTCACCTGAGGCGGTTGATGTGCAGGCAGCGAGTCAGCGGGCTGAAGCGAAACAGGGCAAGGTCGCCTTTGAGGATGCGGTGGCTCAGTTAGAGAAGAAGCTGGCGCAGGACCCAAGCAATCTAGAAGGGTGGATGATGCTCGCCAAATCCTACCGTTATCTGGGGCGTAATGCAGAGATTGTGAAGGTCTATCAACGTGCCTTGAGCCACTTTGGTGATCACCCTGATCCACAATTGCTACTGGATTATGGTGAGGCGCTGGCTGATCAGCAGCAGGGAGCATGGGAGGGTGAGCCGATGGTGCAGCTACAGCGCGCACTGGAGATCGACCCGAACCATGCCGATGTTCTCTGGTTTGCGGGCCATATCCACTTTGATATGGGGAAGCCTCAGCAGGCACTGGGCTATTGGGAGCGCCTCTCTAAGGTGGTACCGCAGAATGATGATGAAGTGATCAGCATGATCAATCAGGCAGCAGCCAAGGCACAGCAGCAGCTGGGGCTACCACAACAGCCACTGATTGCAGTGAAGGCAGCGCCTGCAGCGAGTGGTGCAACACTCTCTGTTGCTGTATCACTCGATCCTGTGCTGGTCGGCACTGTCTCCCCTGAGGATACGGTTTTTGTCTTCGCCAAGGCCATTGGCCGAAAAGGGCCACCACTGGCAGCAAAACGTCTTACTGTGGCTGATCTACCTGCTACAGTTTTGTTGGATGATTCTCTGGCGATGATGCCCGGGAACAATCTATCCAGTGTTGAGCGGGTAATTGTTGGAGCTAAGATCACCAAGAGTGGTGTCGCTACAGGAGGTAGCGGTGATCTACTGAGTAGTACAGAAAGTGCGACTTCAAATAGCGAAACCATCCAGTTGCAGATTAGTGCCGCAGCAGAGTAGTAGGTAGGGGGTAGTGATGAATGAGGAGGAGCAGGCAGCACAGCAGCGTCTATTGAGGCGATTTAAATGGATGGTGGCGGGGGTCACTCTCTTTTGTCTGCTGATGATCTTTTGGTTGCCAAGGTGAATTGTTGAGAAGCAAAATGCCAGAGTATGATGATGTCATTTTGATCGTAGATGATACCCCTCAGCAGAGTCTTCTGTTGAGGCGGGTGCTTGAGGATGTTGGTTTTAACAACCTGACTGTTGAGAATAACCCTCTTACTGCGCTGAATAAATTCAGGCAGAGTACCTTTGACTTGGTTCTTCTGGACTATGATATGCCGGAGATGAGCGGCATAGAGTTGATGGAGCAGATGATTCTGCACCAAAAGCCAGAGGGTGATGAGGATGAAGTGGCTTACTACGTCCCTATCGTTATACTCACGGCAGATCATGATAAAGCGACTCGTTTACAGGCTCTGAAAGCGGGGGCTAGAGATTTTATTACCAAACCCTTTAATCGGGAAGAGGTGATTGCGCGAGTCAATAACCTGCTTGAAGCGCAGCGTGCTGCCTATCAATTGAAGCAGCAGGCAGAGCGGCTGGATACGATGTACAGTGAGCTTTCAGTTATGCATCAAGAGGTGCTGGAACAGAAGGCGACCATTGAGTTGATGAATGTGAAGGCATGCGATGAGCGTGACTTTGTAGAGTCGATCTTGAGATCGATTCAGGAGGGGGTTGTGGTGATTGACCCTGAGGGTAAGGTTATTCGTAGTAACCAGAAGATGGTTGAGATGGCTGGAAGGGGAGATTCTGTCGGGTCAATGATGGGGCTCACCCTCTCAGAGCTGTTTGTCCCAGTTGAAGAGAGGATCTCTTTTTCTCAAGCGATGTTACTCTCTCTGCAGCAACACCTGCAAAGTATACTGAATGAGGATGAAAATCGCTTCTGGTCACTGCTAGACTCGGCACCCGTTTCGCTGGTGATGGTAGATGAGACGGGTATTGTGAACTACCTCAATGGCTCTATGGAGGCGATAACTGGGGGGGAGCACTCTGACTGGGTCGGCCGCCAATATGTAGACCTATTGGCAGAGATGGGAGAGGGGAGCTTCTCTATAAAATCCCTGCAAGAGGCCTTCAGCTCTGCTCATGGTGTTGTGCTGGAGCAGGAGCTGCAGACTCAATTACCCCACAGCTCCTCTGCAGAGGAGGCCTTAAGCGCTAGTGCGGCGCGGCTGGAAGTAAAGGGAGAGCCTGCACTGTTGGTTATGCTTTACGATCCACTCAGGCAGGATTGTGAACTGCTTCAGTTGACCCCTTTTGGTAGTCTGTTTCAGAATATGGAGCGTAATAAAAAAATCCTCTCTGTTGAACGCAAGTTGCGTAGAGAAGAGGGGGATGTGTTGCCCGTACAGATCTCTGGGGGAGAACTTCATACGGTTGATGGGGAGAGCAAGGGGGGCGTTCTGGTAGTGTATGACTTGAGTGATCGCAAGCTGCTAGAGCAGGCCGCACAAGAGGCAGCCTACAGGGGAGGGATTGCTGAGATCAGCTCTAATGTTGCACACAATGTCGGCAACAGTATGACCGCAGTAAAATTTTATCTGGATGAGCTGATGTTGATGAAGCCAGTCAGTCAGCGTTTGGAGGAGGTGCTGAAAAACAGTACCTGTGTATTGAATACACCGGACTCTGGGGGGCGAGCAATAGAGGAGAATATGATCAACCTGCTTGTAGGGGCTCGGGAACGCTTTCTTGAGAAGACATTGGATGAAGCGGTCCATTCGGCAGAGCAGATCATCGTTTTTCTGGCAGAACAGAAAAAGCTCATGGGAGGTGGAGAGCGTCAGTATTGGGTCTCCCGTTTTAATCTTCAGCAGGAACTTAATGAGGCGCTGCTGTTGATCAAAGAGCAGGTGCTGTGGATGAGTGTTCAGTTTGAGTTAGAGGTAGACCCTTCATTAATAGAGGTCTCCCTACCCCGTCATCTGTTTCGTTGTGTGGTGGTGAATTTGTTACAGAATGCCGTTGATGCGATCTCTGCTCGCCATAACCAACATGCAGAGGGTGAGACATTTGAGGGCGTTATTGTAATGACGGCCTCTCTTTTAGAGGCTGAGCCTCAGTTTTTCCAGCTCGAAATCAAGGATAATGGCATCGGCTTTGAAGAGGCGGTTCGTGATGGTTTGAGTACGCTCTTCTCAGCACAATATACAACCAAAATAAAGGGGGGTGGAGCGGGTTTGCATACTGCTGGTAACTTTGCGTTGACGGTGAAAGGAAAAATTGAGGCTGAGTGTGGTCAGAATGGAGAGGGGGCCCTCTTGCGAGCGACCTTGCCGATTCACCTCCGAGATGTATAAGAGAACTTGATGGTTAGCCTGTTATATATACGGGGAGGAAGAATTGTGACTTTATGCTTGAATATTCAATAAAGTTATAGTATAGTTGTTTCACTTTCTACGGTTTTGGTTAACAGTTTTTGATTTTTTAGGAGATTTAAACATGAAAAAAGTTGCATTCTCAGTGGTTGCTGCACTCTCTTTGATGGCTGCAAGTGCCGCCAACGCAAGCTGGTTTGGCGGTAACAACAATAGCTATGGTGGTTATGACGACAATGATTGGCCTGAGTGGACGCCAATGTATTGGATGGAAGAGATGATGGATGAGTGGGACAACAACGATGACGAAGATTACTACCGCTATGGTGGTCAAGGCTTTGCTCCTCGTTACGGTTATGGCCCAATGCCTTACCCACAGCAGTATCCTGCTCCTGCAATGGCTCCTCGTGCAGCAGCACCACAGGCTCCAGCAGCACAGTAATTACCGTTTACGCGGGTTACAAAAAACCGACGGGGTTCGCCTCGTCGGTTTTTTTATGGGCGCTTAAACCGTTTGGCGCTAATATACGTATTTCTACGTATGGTGATATTGGCGCTTACTCCATAGAATCTCTCATAGGATTAAAAGAAGGAGGAGTGTTTTATGGAAGCTGTAAATTTACCAACCGACGGGCAGGATCTGTCCAAAATTTCTACCGTTATGCAGGCGATTAGCCACCCAATGCGACTGAAGATTATTGGAGCGCTGGGACGTGGAGAGAAGATTGTGACCCATATCATGGAGGAGGTAGGCTCTAGCCAGAGCAATGTCTCTCAGCATGTAGAAGTACTACGCAAGGCAGGTATCGTTCAGTCACGCAGAGATCATAATCGTATCTACTGTTCAATTGCTGACCTGAATGTGTTGACACTGTTGACCAAAGTGCGTGAATGCTACTGCAATACGCAGCACGGTATGCGTACCTCGCGTCGTGCACAGATGGTCGGTTAAACAATTCCCCTTTTTTGGGGTAATAAAAAACCCGGAAGCTTTCACTTCCGGGTTTTTTTATGCATACCGTTACTGAGAATTAGTCAGCAAAGGTATTTGAGGTGATATTCTCATACCAGCTCAGTGCATAGTCTACTTCACGGGCGCGGTTCGCAGGATTGCGATCCTTACCACTTGGAGTCAGACCACCTGAGACCTTCTGGATCTTAGAGCCATCTTCGCGTAGCTTGTAGATTGCTGCAACGGAGATACCATCCTTAGGTTGGAAGGAGATCACGCTGTAACAGGTGTTGACGTATGCTGGAGTGCCTGGGGTATGACCCTTGAGCAGTGCAACGATACCTGCAGCACAGACCTTCGCCTCAGAAGATGCGGCATAACCAGACTTCGGCATACCCTTGGCCTGACTCGCATCACCAATCACGTGAATGTTCTTGCGAATGGTAGATTCGAAGGTGTGTAGGTCCACTGGACACCAGCCAGACTTATCAACCAACCCAGCAGTGAATGCGATCTTACCCGCTTTCTGGTCTGGAATGATGTTGATGACATCACCCTTGAACTCTTCAATTTCGGCAGAAACGGTCATGCTATCTGCATCTACAGCCTCAATGGAGCCACCTTCAGCAGCCTTGACCCAAGTGATCAGAGAGTCATCGGTACCGTATCCGTAGTGGTTCTTCCAGCCTTCCATAAACAGGCCAAACTTGGAGAACTTGTCCTTGGGATCAAGCACGATGATCTTTGATTTTGGCTTGTTATGCTTGAGGTAGCCAGCGATCAGGCTGGTACGCTCGTAAGGGCCAGGAGGGCAACGGAATGGGTTGCGAGGTGCGCCGATAATGACGGTACCACCATCCTTCATCGAAGAGAGCTGGTCACGCAGTAGTTGCGTCTGCTTACCGGCCTTCCAGGCGTGAGTGATCTTGGTGTCAGCAACCTCATCACTGTGGCCTTCTACATACTTGTAGTCAACACCAGGAGCTACGATACAACGGTCAAAGGAGTGGTTTTTGCCACTGGCTGTAGAGACGCTGTTGTTTCCGATATTGGTAACCATATCGTGAACTACGTTGATGCCTTCAGCCGCCAGCCCTTGATAGCCATGGGCGAGGTAGTCTAGCTTGCGCTCACCGGCAAGTACGAAATTACTCATAAAGCAGGTGTGATAGGTTGCGTTAGCCTCAATCAAGGTAACATCGATTGATGGGTCAGCCTTCTTGATGTAACGGGCTGCGGTTGCACCGCCCATGCCGCCACCGACAATGACGACGCGTGCCTTGGCTGCAGATGCGGAGGGGGTGTAGAGAGCGATGCCAGCAGTGGCAGCAGCAGCTGCACCACCG
Source organism: Gammaproteobacteria bacterium (assembly GCA_018648825.1). Classification (GTDB taxonomy): domain Bacteria; phylum Pseudomonadota; class Gammaproteobacteria; genus Thiopontia. Next base: position 7,288 of record JABGQL010000113.1, on the reverse strand, counting down.
GAGACCTTCAGAAAGTCTCTACGGTTAAATGGTTTTTTTGTTGTACTCATGCTTCATTCCTCCCTAGTTCTGGCTGCCGTAGTAAGCAATGATGGCGTTAAGGCCGGATCTGCCCTCTTTCTCAAGCAGCAGGTTAACCTTCTTCTTCATCTTACGGCCGACCGCGCGGTCACCATTCATGAAGTCCTGCATGGTGTAGTGGAGGTATGGTGTCCACTGTCCTGCAAGAATACCGGAGTCATCGGTTGCGTCAGAGCCGCCATCAGCGTGGCATTTTTCGCAGTACTTGTTATGCAGTTTCTCGCCTTTGGCGATGTCGGCAGCGTTGGCCTTCTGTCCTGCACCGTAAGGCTTCTGTGCAGCATAGTAAGCAGACATTGCTACGATCTCAGTATCGCTGTAGCCCTTAGCAACACGTCCCATGATGGTGGATTTGGTGTCGCCATCGCGGAACTCTTCCATTGCTTCGGAGAGGTAGTCCTGAGACATGCCTGCAATTGATGGGGTTGCAGGACCTTGGCTTACGCCATCGGTACCATGGCAGCCTTCACAGGTGCTGGCGAGCATGGCACCAGAGGCACCAGAGAGAGTTTTGGGTGGTGCCTTCTTAGCTGCTTTAGCAGCAGGGGCGGCAGCCTTTTCGGCAGGTTGTTGTGCGGTACAGCCAACCATTACGGCAGCAGCAAGCGCAGTGACTGCAAGCGTCTTAAGTCGCATTGAGCGATCCTCCTTTGTTGTGATTATAATTTTGTATTCAATCTCGTGTACGCAGGTTAACAACTAGAGATTTTATAGCGTACACACTGCAATGCAGGTTGAATAGTGGGGCTATTCTTCCATAGTCTGTTACATAAGTGCAACAATTGATTTTATGGATTAGTAGGTTAGCAGCTTCTTATGAAGGGTGCGTTAGCGAATGCTACGCAAATAGAGGCGCTCAAAGAGCAACTTTGCCCAGTGGAAGAGGCGGCACTTGAAAGCGATTGCCCGTTTCATATCGCGATAAACCAGTACCCCTGTCGAGATAGAGTCAACGATACAGATCAGCTCTACCTTGAACTGGTGCTGCTCGGGTCTCCCAGCCATATCGGAGAGCATGTTCTTTATTGCAGCCTCAGCCTGCAGGTCGGCCATATGTGCCTGCTTGGGAAGCCATGCGGGTCCGGGGAAGCTGCCACTGTCTCCTGCAACATAAATATTGGGGTGGTTTTCGATGCGCCCCCCCTTGTCTGCGACCACAAAGCCGCCAGCAGAGAGTGGCAGCCCGCTCTCTGTGAGCCATGCGGGGCCTGTTAGACCGGGCATAAACAGGGTGAGTTCACTTGCAAACTCTCCCCCTTCAGTGATTACGCTATTTTCGGTGATCCCCTTCATCTTGTGGCCGAGGTGCGTATCGATATTGCGCTTGGCCATCTCCTTGAGCAGCCCTTTAACCGCGTTGGGTCCCATGCGCTTACCAGGTTCTGGTGCAGGGCTAAAGAAGGTGAGCTTGAATTTATCGCGCCGCCCCTGTTTGCGTAGTAGGGTGTCGATGCCATAGAGGAACTCAAAAACCGGGCCACCACGCATTGCTGCGGGTTCGTTGGGGTTTCCGGCAAAGCCCATGGCAATTGCGCCGCCATCCATTGCAGCCAGACGGTCGCGGATCTGCTCACCCGCCTTGATGCCGTCACAGGGGATAATGGCATGCTCTTTAATGCCGGGAAGTTTCTGGATAAAGCGGGCGCCACTGGCGATCAGCAGGCGATCAAAGGGGACCTCGCCGTTGTCTGTCTGTACACGCTTTTCTTCGCTATTGAGGCCGGTTACGCTGCCCTGAAAGTGGCGCACATTAAAACGGGTAAAGAAGTTCTCCAGAGGGACCTCTAAATCTTCGCGTGAGCGCAAACCGGAGGGGATCCATATGGTACTGGGCAGATAGGCAAAAACTGAGTGGGGAGAGATAACGGTAATCGCTCCGTTAAAGCGGTTCTTGCGTAGGCTCTTGATGGCGGTGAGTGCGGCAAAACCGGCACCGAGGATGACAATCTGCTCTCCATTGGATTCCATGTGTGTTCCTAAAGCTGTTCTTCTATTAACGGTTGAATTTGGGATTCAAACACAGGACGATCGAGTTGGCCACGATGAATGTAGCGAATTTCACCACTGCGATCAATCACCACAGAGTAGGGGAGAACCTGTTCACGGTTGCCCCAGTGGCCCATCATCTCTGCTTCGGTGGCGATCAATACGGGGTAGTTCATCCCCATCTCATCATAGTAGTTTTTGATCTGTTCTGGCTCGTCGATACCGATGCCGATGATTTGAAACCCCGCCTCTTCGTACTCAGACTGATACTCCATAAATTCAGGAATCTCATATTTACAGGGAGGGCACCAGGTGGCCCAAAAATTAAGCAGAATCACTTTGCCCTTCCACTCATCAAGGGTGTGAAGAGCCCCTTCGGTATCCTCTAGAGAAAAGGCGGGTAGCGCCCAAGCGTTGGTGATGTCATCTTTCAGGCGTATCTCACTGTACTCTTCAGTGGTAGGCATCGGTTCAGCGCTAGAGAGCTCCTTGCCTAGATTGAAGAGCAATACCGTGGTAACGGTGATTATTGTTAGATAGAGTGCCAGCATAAAGGGGTGCTGGGTCTGAAGTAGTCTCTTTAGCTCACTCATCAGCAGATACCACCTTTTCAAATAGTAGATCCCACACCCCATGGCCGAGGCGCAGTCCACGCTTCTCAAATTTGGTTACAGGGCGAGAGTCGGGACGCGGTGAAAACTCGCCTGTACCGGCAAGATTACGAAACCCTTTTGCCATAGTGAGAGTCTCCATCATCCACTCTGAGTACTCTTCCCAGTCGGTTGCAAGGTGGAAAACACCACCGGGCTTCAGGCAGCGATGAATCAGCTGTATAAAGTCCGGTTGAACGATGCGCCGTTTGTTGTGACGCTTCTTATGCCAAGGGTCGGGAAAGAAGAGCATTACTGAATTGAGACTGTTCTCTGGTAGCTGCTGTTTCAGCACCTCAATAGCATCGTGCTTCAGCAGACGGATATTGTGGATCTCATTTTTATCAATCTCATCCAGCAGTCGGCCGACACCGGGGCGGTGCACTTCAATACCGATGTAGTCCTCATCAGGATGAGTTGTCGCCAACTCAAACAGCGCATGGCCCATTCCAAAGCCGATCTCCAGATGGAGAGCGGCACTACGCCCGAATAGGGTGGTGGGCTCAATAGGGGATTCTGGCTCAATGCCAAATTGAGGCCAGAGCTGATCCAGTGAGCGCTGTTGGCTAGGGGTCATCCGCCCTTCGCGTCGCACGAAGGAGCGGATGTGGCGCATCTTTTTGGGAGAGGTCACCGTGGGTGTAGTTTAGAAGAAGGTGCCGTCAATGGGGGAAGAGGCACTGGCGTACGCCTTCTTTGGCATACGTCCGGCAAGGAATGCCTCACGTCCACCCTCAATCCCCTTCTTCATTGCAGAGGCCATCAGTACAGGGTCTTTGGCTGCTGCAATGGCGGTGTTCATCAGTACCCCGTCACACCCCAGCTCCATTGCAATGGCAGCATCAGAGGCGGTACCTACCCCAGCATCAACCAAGATGGGTACATTGGCATTCTCTACAATCATGCGGATGTTGTGTGGATTACGTACACCCAAACCGGAGCCGATGGGGGCGGCTAGTGGCATTACCGCAACACAGCCCATCTCCTCTAGGCGCTTGGCAATTAGAGGGTCATCACTGGTGTAGACCATCACCTTGAAGCCGTCCTTAATCAAAGTTTCAGCGGCCTCTAGGGTGGCGGTAATATCTGGGTAGAGGGTTTTCTGGTCGCCCAGTACCTCTAGTTTCACCAAGTCATGACCGTCCAGCAGTTCACGGGCCAAACGACAGGTACGCACTGCGTCATCTGCGGTAAAACAGCCAGCGGTGTTGGGCAGAATGGTGTACTTTTCAGGTGGAATCGCATCGAGCAGATTCGGCTCATCAGGATTTTGCCCGATGTTAGAGCGGCGGATTGCCACGGTCACAATCTCTGCACCGCTGGCCTCTGTAGCGAGACGGGTCTCCTCTAGGTCTTTATATTTTCCAGAGCCTACCAGCAGGCGAGATTGATACTCTTTTCCTGCGATTACAAAGGTGTCTTGGTTGCTCATCGTTATCGATTCCTTGTTGTTTTGATTGATTGTCGCTGTTTATTGAGCGCCGCCGCCAATGGCGTGGACGATCTCAATCTTGTCCCCTTCATGAAGCTGGTGGGAGTCGTAACTGCTTCTGGGGATAATCTCCAGATTGACCTCCATCGCAATGCGTTTTCCAGTCAACTGCAGAGAAGTAACCAGATCAGCTGCGGTAGCTCTGTCGGTTAGTGTGTGATCTTTACCATTTAGCTGGATAACCATGAATTTTGTCGCTGTTTGCTACGTTTTGGGGTGGTTGTTTGAGGCGAGGATTGTCCTTGCATCGATTGGTGGTGTCAATCATTAAGGGTTGACGGCACTGCAGATTCAGAAGAGAATCGCTGCACTGTGCGGGTATCGTACATCGGTAGTACCCTAGCTTCCCAAGCTAGAGAGGCGGGTTCGACTCCCGCTACCCGCTCCATCTTATTGAACTGCGCAGAAAGTATTGAGGGCCCACGCTCAATGCCCATGCCGAATGAAGAGAGTCGACCACCCATCACCCGCTCTGGCTCTCTTTCTTCTATCTAACTCATTGAGGGGTAGCGTCATGAATAGTAGAGATATCATCCGTTCCTTGATGACCAATAGCCAATCGGTTATCTACTTCAAAGATATACAGGGCCAGTTTACTTTGGTTAACCAGAAATGGATCAATATCTACGGGGTAGATCTCTCTAATATTGTTGGGAAAAGCTATTTTGGCGGTTATACGATGGAGATCGCTACAAAGGCACGTGAAAACGAGCATTTGGTTGAGCAGCGGGGGAGGGAGCAGACCTTTGAAGAGGGGATTATTCAGGAAGATGGAGTGCATCACTACATCTCGACCACCTTTCCTGTCTATGGTGATGATAATGAGCTGCTAGGGACAGGTACCATCTCCACGGATATCACCGAGCAGAAACTCTTAGAGAGAGACCTAAAACATTCGCAACAGGCGTTACAAGAGATGGTTGCACAAGACCAGTTGACTGGAACGGGCAGTCGTAAGGCTTTCTTTGAAAAAGTAGAGGCAGAGTTGCTACGTCATAGCCGTTATCACCATTCGCTCTCTCTGCTATCGATAGATATTGACTATTTCAGGCAGGTCAATGAACGTTTTGGTCATGCGGCTGGAGACCGGACCCTGATTCGGGTGGTGGCTATTATTGAAGAGGTGATGCGTGACACCGACTGTCTCTTCCGTAGCGGAGATGAAGAGTTTTCGATTGTTGCGCCAGAGACCGATATTGAGGGGGGAGATGGTTTGGCTAAGCGTATTATGAAGGCCTTGCGTGAGGAGGAGTTTGATCTGATTCAAACCTTGACTGCCAGTATGGGAGTGACTGAAATGGTTGAGGGTGATGACCTTGCTCTGGTGATCAAACGTCTGGATGAGGCGTTGGGCGAGGCGAAAAATGAGGGAAGGAACCGTATTGTGGTCCGTAGCATATAACTGCGGGGCATAAAAAAACCGGCCTTCAATGGGAGGAGAAGGGCCGGTTGGTTGTTCGTTCTTCATCAAAAATCTGAATTTGCAGCTTCGAATTGCAGCCTCAGACCGAGGAGTGAAGGAGTATCTCGCCTGGGAGGAGGTCGGCTAAAGATACCTATGTTCAACGAACAGTCAGTATTATAATATTATTAAAACAATACACAAGTAAAAAACTAGGGATTTTATTAATAGTGATCATTGTCAGATTTAATGGATAGTTCATTTGCGACTGCACTGTTGAGCTGGGGGGCAACGGAGGGGCGCAGTGAGCTGCCTTGGCAGCAGGATAAGAGCCCCTATCGTGTATGGGTTTCAGAGATCATGCTGCAACAGACCCGAGTAGAGACGGTGATCCCCTATTTTGAGCGGTTTATGCAGGCGTTTCCTACGGTTTGTGAACTCTCGCAAGCCAGTCAAGACAGTGTATTGGGGCTCTGGTCAGGGCTTGGGTACTACGCTCGTGCTCGCAACTTACACCGTGCAGCAGAGGTGATCTGCCAACAGTGGGATGGAGAGATGTCACGGTCACGTGAGGCGCTGGAGTCTCTTCCCGGTATTGGTCGCTCTACAGCCGCTGCAATCCTCGCTATTTCATATAATCAGCCAGAACCGATTCTTGATGGGAATGTAAAGCGGGTTTTGAGTCGTTATTGTGGTGTTGAGGGGTGGCCGGGGCAGAGCCGTGTAATGAAGCAGTTGTGGTCTCATGCAGAACGGTTGATGCCGCAAACAGAATGCGGTGCTTATACACAGGCGATTATGGATTTGGGGGCCACACTCTGTAGTCGAAAACAGCCCAACTGTTCTAATTGCCCAGTGGAGAGTAGTTGTGTAGCTAGAGAGCAGGGGCGTGTAGAGGAGCTACCGCAAGCTCGCCCAGGGAAAAAATTGCCTGAACGAACAACTTACATGGCTGTACTGCATAACAGGCAGGGTGAGGTGTGGATGGAGCGCAGGCCAGAGCAGGGGATCTGGGGTGGATTGTGGAGCTTTCCTGAGCTGGACTCGGTAGAGCAGTGGCCAGTGCAATGGAGTGCACCGCAGCAGCGAGAGAAGATCAACCACACCTTTACCCACTTCAAGCTAGAGATTACACCGCTATATGGCGAAGTTGGACCCTCAGCGATAGCGATGGAGGAGGGAGAATGGGTTACACTAGCGCAACTGGAGCAGCGAGGGGTTGCGGCACCCGTGAGTAGATTGGTTCAACAGATGAGAAAAGAGCAATTGATATGAGTAGACTAGTTCAATGTGTAAAGCTGAAAACAGAGGCAGAGGGGCTGGAGCGCCCCACCTATCCCGGAGAGTTGGGTCAGAGAATCTTTGATAATGTATCTGCGCAAGGGTGGCAGCAGTGGATGCAGCAGCAGACCATGCTGATCAATGAAAACCGCCTCAATATGGCCGAGGCAAAGTCAAGAAAATTCCTCGAACAGCAGATGGAGGCCTTCTTTTTTGGTGGAGGCTCAGAAATTCCAGTTGGATTTACACCCAAAGCTTGACCTCTGCGTCTTGATGCGCTTCAATACGCACCCTGCTTTTGTAACAGAGCAGGAAAATAGATTTAGGCCGGATAGCTCAGTTGGTAGAGCAGAGGATTGAAAATCCTCGTGTCGGTGGTTCGATTCCACCTCCGGC
>JABGQL010000018.1 GCA_018648825.1 Gammaproteobacteria bacterium | reverse complement strand
GAACCGTTTTTCTCATGACCCATTCGCCTCCCCAGCGCATCAATCGCTGCCAGTAGGGCCTCCGGGGCAATCGGCTTGGTCATATAGATATCAGCGCCACTATCATAGCCATTGACCATATCGTCCTTCGACCCACGTGCTGTGGCCATGATAATCCCGACACGGGGCTGTACCTTGCGAATACGTCTGGCCAGACTGAGTCCATCCTCTCCCGGCAGATTGAGATCAAGAATAAAAAGATCTACCTTCTGCCCCTTAAGCAGATGATCAACATCTTCTGCATAGGCGACCGCAGTTACCTGATAGCCTGCCTCACTCAATACGTTTGCGGTAACTTCACGTAGCGATTCATGGTCTTCGACGATAACGATGTGCAGGGAGCTATTCATGATTGCAATTGGTGGCGCGATGTTGGATATTGATGTCGAAAATTATAGTGTGCCCATACCCCATAAACATTACGTAACCTTACGTGTATTTATTTATTGAAAGTCGGTATTAATCGTCACGAACGTATTTGCAGCCTCAACCCCCTCCCCGGCCCTCCCCCTGCTTTGGGGAGGGAGTTTCAACTGAGCGAAGTTATGAAACTATTGATAGGTATCCCATATCACCCATAATTATGAGCAGAGAAAACAGCAACAATTTACCAGAACCCAAGGGCCACAAACGCGAGAAGTGGCTCTATCTGATCACTGCAGCACTGCTCTGTATCGCTGTTACCATCGCTGCCGTATGGGATCTCTACTCCTCTCAGCAACAGCTCCTTGAAACAGAGAGGAGGCAATCCGAGTCCACTACCTTTCTGCTCTCGGAGTGGATCTCCGGCGCATTTCGGGAGGTCGACCATGCTACCAGAACACTGGCCGCCAAGGTAAAAGCATCCGACTTTGATCTGGCCAATACCAACACCACTCGACACCAAGAGATTCAGGCATTCCTCAAAGAGCAATATGCCACTCTGCCCCATGCCGGTGAGATGGCATATACCGCTCATCAGTGTATCCTTACCCATGCCGTCCGCAACAAGGTAGGACTCGATGTCAGTTTCCGCGAGTACTGTGCAGCGATGCGGGATTTTCCAGAGAGGGAGCAGTACATCTCGAAACTGATCTGGGGCACTCTGAAACAGTTTGCCACCGTCTATATACGCAGGGTTCGGGATCAGGAGGGCAACTCTATCGGGTATGCCTCCACGGTGCTCAAACTCTCTTTCTTTCAGCAGTGGCTGGATCGGGTACATCCCCGAAGATTGAACACCATCTCCATCACCGACCGCAAAGGACGACTACTGGCACAGACACCCAGCGTGAAAAAGAGCCTTGGCAAGGAGATTCCTGATCCAATCTTTCAGGATCTGCTCAGTCAAGGGGCTGACAAAGTACATTTTGAGGAACATACCCCAGCCGATGGAAAGGCACGCTTGATCTATTTTTCCAAGGTGCCGGAACTGCCCTTTATGGTAATGGTCACCTCCGACCAGGATGCACTGCTGGCCCCCTGGTACAACAAAACCATTGGCTACCTCATTGCCTGGATGATGATTGTGGGGTTGAGTGCCATTACCGTACGCAAACACTTCAAGGCGCTCGATCAGGCCACGGAACTGTATGCATTGGCCCAATGGGAGCAACACAAAAATGAGGAGCAGTCACGATTCCTGGCGATGCTGGGGCATGAGTTGAAAACACCGTTGGCGGTGGTGCGCATGGTACTCGGCAGCAAGAGACCAACGCCTGCGTTGATCCAGAAGGCGGAGCGATCGATTGATGAGATGGACTGCATCATCATCACCAGTCAGGAGGTAGGGCGTATGGAGTCCGGCGTGGTTCAACTGAAACAGGCCGAGTGTTCACTGAATCAAATCCTCGATGAGATCACTGCCGCTGTCCATACAACGATCCCCGTCCAACTATCTGCACAACACTCCAAAGTGATCCTTTCAGACTGCACCCTGTTGCGGATTATTCTCTCCAACCTAATCGACAATGCGGCCAAGTATGGTGACCCTGAAAGGCCGATTGAGATCACGCTATCGGATATCAAAGAGGCCGGTGGTGTTGAGCTGTCCATAGCCAACCACCCCGGTGCAGTCGGTTGGCCCGACAGGGAGCGGATTTTTGAGAAGTACTACCGTAGCCCTGAGGCGCACCGCTACAGCGGTTCTGGCCTTGGTCTTTATCTGATTACTGGACTCACCACGATGATCGGTGGTCACCTGCGCTACCAGCCCACCGAAGAGCAGATCTGTTTCCGGCTCAATCTACCAGAAACACTCCAAATATCTGAATATGATTGATAGCGCAAAAGGCACCTTTACCCTCATCCAGCCAAAAATAACCCACTGATAACACAAAACTGTCGCCTCCCTGTCACCCTGCTGTCGTGGTACGCTTCTCCTTTCTCCACTATCTTTCCATCGAACAGCAACAAGGGTTGAACGCATGATTGTTCGAAAATTACGACTACAACGCGGCTGGTCTCAGGAGCAGTTAGCCACCTTCAGTGGACTCAGTATTCGAACCATTCAGCGTATCGAGCGCGGCCAGAAGGCCAGCCTTGAGACACTCAACGCCCTCGCTGCTGTATTTGAAATTGATGTTTCACAGCTACAGGGAGAAGAGGTGATGGAAAACAGCATTGAGCTATCTACAGAGGAGCGTCAGGTGATCGAATCGGTACGTGACATCAAGGCGTTCTACGCCCATCTGATCATCTATCTGATTATGGTGCCGACCTTCTTTGTGATCGATCTGATGAGCAGCCCTCAACTACAGTGGGCCTGGTGGCCGGTGATGGGCTGGGGTATTGGTGTAGCCTCTCATGGTCTCAATGTATTTGAGGTCTTCAATCTGTTCGGTACCACATGGGAGAAGGAGCAGATCGAGAAGCGGCTAGGACGAAAACTGTAACAGCAATTCAAAGGTAAAGGCTGGACATTGAAATCGTCTCAGCCGCGCCATATAGCAATCAACCCAACTGTGCATTTTTTAGATCCACCAATTTGCGCCGCTGACGTTTGTCGGGGCGACGATCCCGTTGTGCGCGAGAATGGGCTTCAAGTTTTTTTCGATCGACCTCTGCCAGTCGATTTTTCAGGCTCTCTTCCGTCTCACGATAGAGCTGTTGGGCTTCACTCGCAGGGCGACGCTGCTTACTAATCTTCTCTATAAAGACCTCAAATAGCGTATCCCCACGCCGTATCTCCAGACGATCCCCCTGCCTCACACTGCGAGAAGGCTTAATACGTCCACCATTCAGGTGCACCTTTCCTCCAGAGATCGCATCGGTGGCAATGCGGCGGGTTTTGAAGAAGCGGGCTGCCCAGAGCCACTTATCTAACCGTAACGTCTCTTCATCGGGGTTCATAAAAAATTCATTCCTTGTATAGAGGGGTGCTGAGGTATAGTACCTTGATCATATGAGGCTATGGAATAGAGCATGAATACCTTTGATGAGACCATTCAGGCGAGAAAGAAGCTGCTGCAGGAGCACTTGGGCGGCTTTATGGGCCGTCTTGCGGAGCAGTGTGCGGTGGGGTGTGAGCACCAGACATCCAAACAATCAGTTGCAGATCGATTGGATGAGGTACTCAAACACGCTTTGAGTGACTGCGATGAGCTGCCAGCCTGCCGCCTACTCTATGTCATCGATGTGGACGGTATCCAGCTCAGCTCTAACATCTTCTCTGAAGACCTCCGTGCGGACAGTAGCCGTATTGGGCAGGACCTCTCCGGGCGACCCTACATCTCCAAAGTCGTTCCTGCTGATGGCTTCTTCCTTTCTGATGTCTACATCAGCCAGACCACCCGCCGCAGCCTGATTACAGCAGTACAGTTGATCCGTACCAATGAAGGCGCAAAAGGATTTGTCTGCGCAGATTTTGAGCTGGGCAAACTACCGGAGCTCGATCAACCAACGGAAGATCGCCGTATCTGGATGCAGGTAAAGGGAGATCCATTTATCCGCAGTACCCTGTTTATGCAGAGTCGGGCCATCAGCCCAATGGATGATCGTATCGATGATGTGTTAGCAACCGTAGATGAACTGGTGGTGGAGAGAGGTGTATTTCATGCCAAACTTCACTTTGCCAGCTCACGAGCTACCATTTGGCTCTATGACGACCCCTACCGCTACCGCATCCATGTGTTGGATGAGATTTTGAACCCCTCCATCTGTCTCGCCTATCCACAACGCACCTACCCCAAAGAGGCAATGGTTCCGAAGGAGTTAGTGCGTGAAGTGCTGGAGCGCTTCCGTTGGCTGCGCGAGATGGATGAGACTATCTACCTACGCGCCGGATCACTCAACACCATCAACGGTATTGTGGCACTCAACTTCTCTTGTGATGGCTCCCACTACCTCCCCTATGAAGAGTTTCTAGAGCGTGATGAGAGCTTCTGGTTTGGTTCTGATTAACTCAACCCCCCTAAAAAAACACCAGCATAAGCACCTGATTAACTTCTTTAACAGGCTTGACTCATTCAATAGATTATGTGATTATTGATAGTCTATGGCCGTTAAAGACTACAAAAAATCGATCTTCGAGCAGTTTGCTCGTACCGGAAAAGCATTCAGTAACGCACACCGCATTGAATTACTAGAGATTCTTGCGCAAGGTGAGCGTACTGTAGAACAACTCTCACAGGCAGCCGGGTTAACCGTTGCCAACACCTCTCAGCACCTTCAGCTACTGCGTAACGCAGGCTTGGTGACCGCACGCAAAGTAGGGCAGTATGTCCATTACAACCTCTCTGATGACCTAGTGGTCGATCTGCTGGTTGCACTGCGTAAACTCTCCGAGCGCCACTTGGCCGAGGTAGAGCGCTTGGTAAACACCTATCTGACGGTTAAAGATGACCTAGAACCGATCCATATCCATGAGCTAATGGAGCGCGCTGGTGATGGTGTGGTAACCGTGCTGGATGTACGTCCAGAAGCAGAATATGACGCCGGTCATATCAAAGGCGCACTGGGCATTCCAATGGACCAACTGGAAGAGCGCATTGATGAGCTAAAACCGGAACAAGAAGTAGTCGCCTACTGCCGCGGCCCCTACTGTATGCTCGCCTACGATGCCGTGGTCAAACTGCGTGAGAAAGGCTTTGAAGCTCGCCGCTTAGAGGAGGGATTCCCTGAGTGGCGTAAGGCAGGTATGCCCGTTGAGCTAAAACAAGAGTAGAGAATAAATTTCATCTC
>JABGQL010000019.1:2129-5244 GCA_018648825.1 Gammaproteobacteria bacterium | reverse complement strand
TCAAGCCCTGCATGATACCGGATACCCACATCGCAGTGATGTAGACCACAGTACCGATGGTAGCCAACCAGAAGTGTAGGTTTACCAGACCTGCTGAGTACATGCGGGTATTCCACAGTTTCTCAACCAGATGATAAAGCGCACCTGCAGCAACCATGGCAACCCAGCCCAACGCACCAGAGTGTACGTGACCAACCGTCCAATCGGTGTAGTGAGACAGTGCATTAACCGTCTTCACAGACATTACAGGACCTTCGAAGGTAGACATTGCGTAGAACGCCAGCGATACGATGAGGAAGCGCAAGATGTAGTCATCACGCAATTTGTCCCATGCTCCAGAGAGCGTCATCATACCGTTTACAGCACCACCCCAAGAGGGAATGATCATCGCCAGAGAGACCGCTGCACCGAGTGAGCCAGTCCAGTCAGGCAACGCCGTGTACTGCAGGTGATGCGCACCCAGCCATACATAACCGAACATCAGTGCCCAGAAGTGGATCACAGAGAGACGGTAAGAGTAGACCGGACGGTTCGCCTGCTTAGGCACGAAGTAGTACATGATTCCGAGGAATCCAGCAGTCAGGTAGAAACCTACCGCATTATGACCCCACCACCACTGAATCATCGCATCCTGTACACCGGAGAACAGTGAGTAGGACTTAAACAGGCTGACAGGAATCGCCAAGCTGTTTACGACATGCAGGTAAGTAATCATTACCAACATACCCAGGAAGAACCAGTTGGATACGTAGATATGAGAGGTTTTCTTGTGAACCAGCGTCATCACAAAGTTGATGAAGAAGCTCAACCAGACTACGGCAATTGCCAAGTCGATAGGCCACTCCAACTCGGCATACTCTTTACCCTGAGTCAGACCCAGTGGCAGTGTAATCACTGCAGAGACGATGATCAGATTCCAACCCCAGAAGGTGAACCAGGCCATACTTGGACTCCAGAGGCGGGTACCACAGGTACGCTGCACACTATAGAAGGCCGTTGCCATCAATGTTGAACCACCAAATGCAAAAATCACCGCATTGGTATGAAGAGGACGGAGACGACCAAACGTCGTATACGGCAAGTCCAGATTTAATACAGGCCATGCCAGCTCCGCTGCGATATAGAAACCGACGAGGGTCCCTACAACCAGATAGACGACCGCGGCGATGGAGAACCACCGTACGGTACTAAAGTCATATTTTTCTGCTGCTTCCACGAAAAACCTCCCTAAGGGATCATGAAAAATTGAGATAAAAGATACAGTCACCGCTATTTATTGCAGTTTTCTGCACCACCAACCACTACAATTGCTTTACATCAACGCAAATGGACAAAACAACCCACTACACTGACAGATTCACAATCGATGGCGGATATTACATCCATAACTGACAAATTACAAGAAATTATAGTAACTCCAATGGGTTACTATAAAAGTCAGGTATTATAATAAACCCTACCCAACGGCAATAACCCTACAAGAATCAATGTCTAATTTCACTTTCTACTGGCACGATTACGAAACCTTCGGTGCAAATCCACGTATAGACCTCCCAGTTCAATTCGCAGGAATTCGCACCGACGCGGAGCTCAACCCGATAGGGGAGCCATTGATGGTCTACAGTCGCCCCAGTAGCGACTACCTACCACAGCCGGGGGCCTGCATGGTCACTGGCATCACCCCACAACTGGCGCTGGAAAAAGGGGTGCCTGAAGTTGAGTTCATACAACAGATTATGCAGGAGCTGGGAAAATCAGACACCTGCGGCGTGGGCTACAACACCCTGCGCTTCGATGACGAGGTGACCCGCAACACCCTCTACCGTAATCTCTATGACCCCTATGAGAGAGAGTGGAAAAATGGCAGCTCACGCTGGGACATCATTGATCTACTGCGCCTTACCCGCGCACTACGCCCTGAAGGGATTGAGTGGCCCTTCTATGAAGATGGAAAACCGAGCATGAGGTTGGAGCACCTTACCGCAGCCAATGGCATCGACCACGGTATGGCGCATGACGCACTGGCTGATGTCCACGCCACCATTGCGATGGCACGACTGGTCAAAGAGAAGAACCCCAAACTCTATCACTATGTATTGAGCCACAAAGATAAGAAGAGCGCGGCAACCCTACTCAATATGAGTCAACCCACTCCACTGCTGCATGTCTCATCCATGATCCCTTCTGAGCGGGGCAACTTGGCCATCATCATTCCCGTTGCACGCCACCCCACCAACAGCAATGGAATCATCGTCTACGATCTGCACACCGACCCCACCCCATTTCTTACCCTGAGTGCCGAAGAGATCCAGCAACGCCTTTTCACCCGCAATGAAGATCTGCCTGAAGGGGTGAGCCGTGTTCCATTAAAAACCGTTCATCTCAACAAGTGCCCAGTGCTGGCCCCACTCAACACCCTAGATGCAGCCTCACAGGAGCGCCTCCAGATTGATCTCAACAGACAACAGCAACATGCCGAGATACTACGCAACGCACCACATTTTTCAGAGCAGGTGGTTCAGGCACACCTGAGCCACACCTTTCCCGAAGAGCAGGACCCCGACCGGATGATCTACAGCGGTTTCTTTGATCAGCCCGACAAGCAGCAGATGCGCCGCATCCACACCCTTACCCCACAGCAGCTAGGCGCTGAGAGCTTCCATTTTCAAGACCCTAGACTGGAGCAGATGCTGTTCCGCTACCGTGCCCGCAACTGGCCCGACTCTCTGAATGAGGCAGAGCAACAGCGCTGGTTGCACTTCTGTCAGCACCGAATCATGGATGAAGATGGTGGCGGTTCTCTCCACTACAACCAATTTCAGAGTGAGATCACAACACTGGCTCAGGAGCATGCAAACAACCCAGAGAAACTGCAGGTGCTACAGGCGCTGGCTGAATATGGGGACTCTCTACTTAACCAGTAACCTCTCAACCCAGCCCATACAGAAAATAGCCTCACAAAAATAGAGAAACTGCATATACAATCCCTCTCCATCTATAAGCTTTATAGTGCCTCTGATTTATTCTTAACTCCTTAGAGTCATAACTTACAGAGTCATAACTTACAGAGAGTCATACTTACAGACCGGCAGATTAATATGGCAAAGACAAAAAA
>JABGQL010000019.1:0-2029 GCA_018648825.1 Gammaproteobacteria bacterium | reverse complement strand
ACTTACAGAGAGTCATACTTACAGACCGGCAGATTAATATGGCAAAGACAAAAAAAAGAAACCGCAACAAACCTCAGAAAAAATACTCTCTGCCTCAACTGATTCAGCAGGCTGGGCAAGCGCTGGATAACCGCAAATATCGAGAGGCTGTTAGCCTCTACAAGCAGCTGCTCAAACGCACTGAGGGTGACAGCGAGCAACAGCAGCTGTGGCGTAATACATTGGCAGAGGCCTACGCAGGGCGGGCCGCAGAGCTGGCGGCAAAATCAATGGTACAGGAGGCGTTAACCCTGTGGCAGCAGCGCGCCAAAATCTGTGACAAGCCCCTGATCAGCATCGAGTACCTTGGCTGGTTGCTACATCTGGGCAACAGCAAACAGGTATTTGAACTCTATCTGCAACAGCAGGATGAGCTGGAGGCGTTACAACAGCTGGGGGGGATACGCAGACGGTTGGCCGCACTGCTGCTCGGCAGCGAAGAGAGTGAGGTACGTGAGTGGCTCTCCCGGCTCGATGAGAACGACCCACTAAAAAGTGGTTATGCCGCCGCCTTTGAGGCTCTGCAGGGGTATTGCAGTGGTCACGAGAGCGCAATGCTGGATACATTAAGCAAAATCTCCTTCCGCTCCCCCTACCGAGATCTACGCACCATCCTCAAGGGGGAACTTCACAAGATTGCAGCAGACACCCCATTCTACCCTCTGGCCAACCTGCTACAGCTCTCGGCCAGCGACCGCCTTGAACTGCCACAAGCACTGAAAAGGGTCGATAACAGAGCACTAGAGTGGCTATCCAAATTACGCGGCTGGAGCAAGCAGCAACAACAGATGGTAACGAAATGGAAGTTACTCGGCGATTCACCAAAGGAGGAGGCGATGCTCCAATTTCTCTCCAACTACCGGTCGTTGAATCTTCCCTACGCCCAACAAGGTGCCCTTACCCTGATCATCCTCCAGCATAAACTAGCGCAGCAGTACGAACGTCTATTCGGCCCCTTGAAACGGCACCAGATCGAGTGGCTGGCGGCACTTGAGGTAGAGCATCTTCGCTACCCCGCCTATGAAACTGAGGCGTACTGGCGCGACTATCTAGAGCAGATCCCCCCCGGAGAGGAACACAACCTAAAGCGCGCACTGGTGCTCAACCATATCATTGAACAGGCTGAGCATTACTACCAGGGGATACCGGAACACATTTTCAACAGAGAGGGCAAAAAACAGCTGGCGGAGAACATACAGCAGGCGCTGGAGTTCGACGGCAATGACCTCCTCGGTTGGGTCAAATTGATTCGCTGGCAACGTGAACTCAATCTGCTGAAACAGGCGCGCGCCTCCATCGAGAGCGCCTTTCAACACTTTCCGCAACATGTCACTCTGCTGGAAGAGGCGGCTGAGACCGCGATCAGCAGCAATGCCCACAAAAAGGCATCCCGTTATGCCAAACAGATTCTTGAGCTGGACCCAGTCAACCAGCGGGTAAAACGGCTGCTGTTTGAGAGTCACCGCAGCCACGCCCGCAAACAGCTGGAAAAACGGATGTTATCGCCCTGTGAAAAAGAGCTGGAACAGGCTGCAGCATGGGCAAGTGACCCTGTTCAATTAGGACGTCTAGCGCTGGCCCGTGCCAACCTCTATTCACAGCTCAAAAAACCATACACGCAATGGATCGAACAGGCCCAGAAGCAGCTTGGTGATGGTGTCACTCTGCGCTTTATGATGCATCAAGAGAGTTACAGCGACCACCCAATCACACTCTCCCCTGCTGAGGCCGTCACCTCACTGGATGACCTGCTGGTACTGTCACAACTGATTAATGAAAAGATCGACCACTGGTACCGCAACAAAGGAGACCGCTGGGAACTCGCCTCACTGTTTGATCAGATACTCCTCCCCTACCAGAAGATTCTGCAACAGGCGGCCCAGCTACCACAACTGACAGCACAACATTTCACCACTCTCTGTGCACTCTGGCTGCGCGAGGAGCTGGAGGAGCTCGAACTGGCGCTCCCCTATGCCGAAGCGGCGCTGGA
>JABGQL010000055.1:7000-36876 GCA_018648825.1 Gammaproteobacteria bacterium | reverse complement strand
CGCAACACACTTTCCAATGCCAACAAGGTGAGGGACTGGAGGATCTATGCCGACTGAGTATTCCGGACCATTCCGGCCACCCATTCCGGAGCAAACCGGCCACCGATTCCGATTTTATCCGGCCACTGATTCCGGAGCATTCCGGCCACCCCTAACTGGAGGGTAGTAAACCAGGGATAACCCATTAACCTGCCCCTTTTTCAAAGGAGGCAGCTATGTCCAAGAAGAGGTTATCCATGCGTAAAATTAAAGAAGTGCTTCGTCTCAAATTTGAGGTGAAGTTATCCAATCGAAAGATCGCAGAAAGCTGCGATATTGCACGTTCCACCGTATCCGAGTACCTGAGGCGTTTTGAGGCTACAGACCAAAGTTGGCCGCTTCCAGCCAAGATCGATGAGCTATCACTGGGGCGACTTCTATTCCCTCCAGCTCCATCAGCCACTGAGGTGCCGCGCCCTCTCCCCGACTGGCCCACCATCCATGCCGACCTGAAAAAGAAGAGCACGACCCATGTCACCCTGTTTCTACTCTGGCAGGAGTACAGGGTGGTACACCCGCATGGCTACCAATATAGCCACTTCTGCGAGCTCTACCGTAACTGGCTGGGTAAGGTTGATGTGGTGATGCGTCAGACCCACCGGGCGGGCGAGAAGCTGTTTATCGACTATGCAGGACAGACGGCAGAGGTTGTTGATCGTCAGACTGGTGAGGTAAAGCATGCACAGATCTTTGTTGCGGTGCTGGGGGCATCTAACTACACCTTTGCTGAGGCCACCTGGAGTCAGGGGCTCTCTGACTGGACTGGCTCTCATGTGCGGGCGCTGGAGTTTTTTGGAGGATGCCCAGAGATTCTGGTGCCAGACAATCTGCGTAGCGGGGTCTCCAAGGCGCACCGCTATGAGCCTGAGATCAACCCCAGCTATCAGGATCTGGCTCGCCACTATAGGGTGGCTGTAGTCCCCGCTCGGGTGAGGAAACCCAAGGACAAAGCCAAGGCAGAGGGCGGTGTGCTGCTGGTGGAGCGCTGGATTCTTGCGGTTCTACGCAACCAGCCATTCTTCTCCCTGCACTCACTCAATCTGGAGATCAGTAAGCTCCTGAAGCGACTCAATGAGCGCCCATTCAAAAAACTGGAGGGTACACGCAAATCCCAGTTTGAGCTGCTGGATCGCCCCGCACTGCAACCACTACCGGCAAACCGCTATGAGTTTGCACAGTGGAGCAAGGTACGGGTAGCACCCAACATCCATGTGGAGGTCGACAAGAGCTACTACTCCGTCCCCCATGCGCTGGTAGGGAAACAGTTGGATGCCCGTCTCACAGAGCGCTGCGTGGAGCTGCTCTACCAAGGTACACGTGTCGCCAGCCATATCCGCTCTCAAACCAGAGGGAGCTACACCACAATAACGGAGCACATGCCCATCAGCCACCAGAAGCACCTGGAGTGGACACCACAGCGGTTAATCAACTGGGCCTCTAAAAGCGGCGGTGCCACTGCCGCAGTCATTGAACAGATACTGCACAGCAGAAGTCACCCGCAGCAATCCTATAACGCCTGTTTTGGAATCATGCGCCTGGGTAAGGCGCATGGTAATGATCGGCTGGAGGCGGCCTGTCAACGGGGCTTGATCACCGGCGCTGTCGGCTATCGCCATATCGAATCTATCCTAAAACATGGGCTGGACCAGCAGCCACTACCAGAGATGGGCCAGACCGAGCTGGATCTACCAGAGCATAACAACCTGCGTGGCGCAGGCTACTACCATTGAGGAGAACAGAGATGATCAAACATAACCTACTGGATCAACTCCAGAGTATGCGACTCAACGGCATGCACAAGGCGCTACAAGGGCAGCTGGAAAACCCAGAGAGTGAGGCGATGAGCTTTGAGGAGCGGCTGGGTCTGATGCTCGATCGAGAGATCACTGAACGTGAGAATCGTCGGCTCCAGAGCCTCCTGCGCAAGGCCAAGCTGCATCAGAGTAGCGCACTGATTGAGGATCTCGACAAGCGGGCACCCCGTAAGCTCGACCATCGTCTGATGGGACAACTGAGTTCCATGCAGTGGTGCCGTGAGCGGCTCAACCTGATCGTCACCGGCCCCACCGGAATTGGCAAAAGCTGGATCGGCTGTGCGCTGGGCAACAAGGCCTGTAGAGAGGGGCTCTCTACCCGTTACTTTCGACTCTCTCGTCTGTTTCAGGCCCTACAACTGGCACGGGCAGACGGAACCTGGAGCAAGCTGCTACGAGAGCTGGCACGAACCGACCTGTTGATTATCGACGACTGGGGGCTGACCCCCATCACCGATGAAGGCAGGAGAGATCTACTGGAGGTACTGGATGACCGCTTCAACATCAAGTCCACACTGATCACCAGCCAGCTGCCAGTAGAGCACTGGCACGACTACATCGGAGACACTACCCTGGCAGATGCCATTATGGATCGACTGGTGCACAACAGTTACCGGATTACCCTGGAGGGGGAGTCGATGCGTAAACAGCACTCTGCATTAAACAAGGAGGAGACCAGCCATGAGTAAGGTGGATAATACTGTATCCAGACACAGCCTCCAGATGCGGTTTCACATCTATACCGCAGAGGGCAAAAAGCGCACCACAGTCTCATTGCACAGAAACCTTGCAGAGCTGGTTGCTATAGCACTGGGGTGTCGGCCTGAAAGCACAGAGGCGCAGCAGGCAACAACCCAGTGGCTACAGCAGCAATTTAACCAACATATGGACACCCGCTATGCGGGCAGACAGTCAACCAGCTACGCCATGCAGTCCTACTCATTTGAGCTCATTGCGGATAAAGTATTATCCAGTAAACACCTTGACTGGATCTTTGAGCAGGGGGGGTAAAGCGGCTGGATAACATAGTATCCATGGGGTCAGAAAACGGCTCTTTCCCCCACAAAATGAACAACAGGATTTGACAGTTTTTGGACTGAACCTGTACTCTCCGCCTATCCCTGATTTCACCCCCTTCGGGGGTGGCCGGAATGCTCCGGTTTAGGTGGCCGGTTTAGATCGGATTGGGTGGCCGGATTGACCGGAATACGCAAAGAGCAACACACAGTACAAACGGCGCTACTCCAGTCCGCTGAGTACAGAAGAGAAAACGAATGGTGTCAAATGTGACCAAATCATTGTGCTGACGGGAGTCGATTCACGGCACGATTATCCGGAGCAGCTACGGCGGGTAAAATACTACGACAAGGAGATCGACAAAACCTTCGACTTTCTGACCAATAACTTTACGGTGCCTGCGCAGACTATCGCTGATCTCTACAAGCAGAGGTGGCAGGTCGAGCTATTTTTCAAATGGATCAAACAGCACTTGCGGATCAAATCCTTTTTTGGAACATCGGAGAATGCGGTGAAGAGCCAGATCTGGATTGCAGTCTCAGTTTACGTACTGATTGCCATCATCAAAAAGGAGCGTGGGCTGGAAATCGAGCTCTACACAATTCTACAGATTTTGAGTCTGACCCTTTTCGAGAAAACGCCATTGGATCAGCTGCTTATGAAAAGCGATTGCACGACCGAGGAGGGCGTCATGAATAACCAATTGAATTTATTCGATTAAACGTTGGGACACCAGTGATGTTCAAATAGTGTTTCCTGATCTGCTTCTACTCTATTACTATTACTGTGAAACCTCTTTTTCACTATTTTGAGTAGATCATATGAAAATACTACATTCACCCGAGCAGCTCGACAGAGCCATAATCTTTCACAGGGTGAATCAGCTTGTTTAATTGTTCTCTATAGGATACAGTGGAAAGGGCATGGTATACGAGATTAAAGGCACCAAGCAGTTTAATCAGTGGCTAAAAGGGCTGAAAGATCGCGCCACCAAAAGCAAGGTGCTTGCTCGGTTGGCTAGAGTAGAGAACGGTAATTTTGGTGACCACAAGCCCATCAGCAAAGAGCTGTTTGAGTTGCGTCTGTTCTTTGCTGGAGGACTGAGAATCTACTACACCATTCGCAATGGAGAGATTGTTCTTTTGCTGAATGGTGGAGGCAAATCGAGCCAAAGCAAAGATATTGAGAAAGCAAAAACCCTGTTGAGTGAACTGGAATAGAGTGATGACTATAGAAACAATGACCTTTGATATTGCAGATCACCTCGAAACAGAAGAGGAGGTTCAAGAGTTCATCAAAGAGGTTGCCAATACCGGTACTCCTTCAGATCTCATCCATGCCCTCAATATCGCAGCCAGAGCCAAGGGTATGAGTGAGGTGGCACGTCAGGCAGGAGTAACCCGTGCCAGCCTTTACAAATCCCTCTCTGACGATGGTAATCCGCGCTTTGAGACAGTCAGCAAAATTATTGAGGCGCTGGGGTGCAAGTTAGTGGTTGCCTGATGTTACAGGCTGCCTCAAGCAGCAATGGGTCTGAATCGTTACACCGTGACAATGAGTTGATTTTCTACGGAATTTTACAGGTGGGGTAAAGTGCTATAATAGGCAGCTGTATGACAATCTCATCTCGGTTTGAGTCAGCTCCGAGGTACCATTTCTGAGGCCGCTTAACGGTCCTGTTTGCTCTATATGCAATCTAGGCAACACTATGATTCAGGAGGAGAAATAGTGATAATAAAGAAGAGTATAGTTTCGCTTCTGTTACTGCTTGTAATGCTGGCTGTAGAGGCCAGCCACACGCTGCATGACTATGTAGAGCATGACAATTTGGAGATGGCTGCCCAGCTGCTTAAGCAGGGGGGGGAGGTCAACAAGCCGAATCGCTACGATGAGCGTCCACTACATTTGGCGCGTAGCCCAGAGATGATCGAGCTGCTGGTCAAAAGTGGCGCAGAGATCAATATTCAGAACCACTTTGGAGACTCACCGCTGCTGCAGGCGGTCTATCGAGGTCATCATGGTTTGGTTGAACTGTTGATCAAGCATGGTGCAGACCTTAATCACAAGAACCGTTTTGGTGATACCCCATTGCGAGAGGCGGTCAAGCGAGACTTGGTGGTGATGGCAAAACTCTTAATCGAGCGTGGATCAGAGGTGAACATCCAAGGAAAAGGGGGGGATACCGTGTTGCACACGGCGGTGCGTCGCGGTAACCGAGTGATGGTTCGTGTGTTGGTTCAGGCTGGAGCCAATGTAGAACTGAAAAATGATGATGACCACAGTGCATTAGATCTGGCCATTGGGCGCGCAATGAAGGGTGAGCTTAACCCTGCGGAGAGACACTGATCATGTGGCGCATCTGGCTGTTATTGGCTCTGCTTGGTTTGTTGATCTGGTGGCTGTATCGATTTTTTAAGCGCTGATCTACTCAGCATTCATCCAGGCACGTATCCGTTGTCCGCTGACACCATGGCTATCCACCCCCATTAAATAGAGGTACGCCCCCATCAGTGTGTGTGGCTCTGGGTTGTTGTTTGGGTTTTCGGCAGGAAACGCCTTTGCCCGCATCACAGTACGCGCTATGCCGGGGTCGATGGTGTTGACTCGAATCCCATCCGCCTCCAGCTCGTCTGCCAGAACCTGCGCCATCCCCTCATTGGCAAACTTAGAGGCGGAGTAGGCCCCCCAGTAGGCGTGTCCCTGTTTCCCAACCCCAGAACTGGTGAAGATCATCGAGGCTGCTGAGGATTGGCGTAGCAGTGGAATGGTATGTTTGGTGAGTAAAAATTCAGCGGTGACGTTGACTTGAAAGGTGGTCTCCCACTGCTTCAGTGTGTAGTGCTCAATTGGGCTTAAATCGCCAAGATGGGCTGCGTTGTGTAGTAGGCCATCCAGCGCACCAATCTCCTGAGCAATGCCGCCTGCCAACCCTTGAAAGGCGGCCTCATCAGCCTTGGCAAAGTCGAGCGGGAAGATGTAGGGTTGTGGGTTACCTGCTTGAACAATGGCATCATAGGTATCCTCTAGGCGGAATACGGTACGCCCTACCAGCAGTACGGTTGCACCATGTGCGGCATAAGCCTCTGCTGCTGCACGACCCAGGCCATCTCCTGCACCGGTAACTAGAATGGTCTTCTCTTTGAGTAGATCGGGATTGGGTGTGTAGTGCTTATCCATGCTTACGTCTCCTTCGGGGATTCCAAATTCTTTGGGGTGCGGGCCAGTTTCTCAATCGAACTCGGTTCGACAATCTCTTTTTTGGGGTGAATCCCCATCTCGGTAAAGCGTCGTGCACTGGGTAGTACATTACGATCCAGAGAACCAACTGCTTTGTTAAAGGCCTCAATGCCGCCATCCAGACTCTTTCCCACCTTGTTGAGGTGAGTGGTGAAAGTGGCCAGTCGCTCATAGAGCTGTACTCCCACCTCTCGGATAGTCTCCGCATTGCGTGCCACCTCCTGCTGCTTCCAGCCAAAGGCGACGGCACGTAGCAGAGCCACCAGACTGGTCGGTGTAGCGAGGATCACCTTCTCTTGAAGTGCATCCTCTAGCAGACGGTGGTCACGCTCCAGTGCACTGCTGAGGAACTGGTCACCGGGAATAAACAGCACCACAAAGTCGGGGCTTTCATCAAACTGTGACCAGTAACTTTTGGCAGCGAGCTCTTTGACCCGTTTGCGCACATTGCGGGTGTGGCGCTCCAGCTCACTGTTACGTGTCTCATCACTATCCGCTTCAGTGGCATTGATGTAGGCATCCAGAGGGGTTTTGGCATCAACGATAATGGCACGCTGGTCCGGTAGATGAATCACCATATCGGGGCGTAGTGTGCCTGTTTCACTGTTAACCTGCTCCTGCTCAATAAAGTCGGCATGTTCGACCATACCCGCCAGCTCTGCCAGCCGTTTTAGTGTCAGCTCTCCCCACTGTCCCCGTACCTCGGGGCGACGTAGTGCTTGCACCAGGTTACGGGTCTCATGCTGTAACTGCTGCTGCGTCAGGGTGATACTTTCTAGGTGGTGGGTAAGGGCGCCATACTGCTCTTTTCGCTCCTTCTCGATTTCGCGTAGCTGCTTGTCACTCTTCTCTAGCGTGGAGCGGATGGGCTGTAGCAGTGCGTCAATCGCCTGTTGGCGCTGCTTCAGTTCACCCTCTGATTGTGTGTGGTGCTTGTTGAGTGACTCCTGAGCCAGTTTGAGGAAGGAGTCACTGTTATGTTTTAGTGCGCTACTGGATAGCTCCTGTACCAGCTGTTGGATCTGCTCACGGTTTTCGCCACGGGCATGCTCCAGCCGCTCCTCAAAGTGGTTGCGCTCACTGTTGAGTGTGGTCTCCAGCCGGGTATTCTCTTCACGCAGTTGACTCTGCTCTTTCTGCAGTCGCTCTCCACGCCGCCATAACAGTATCGAGGTGAGGGCCAATGCAGTGCTGAATACAGCAATGAGTATGAGCAGGGTTAGGTCCACGCCAGCACCTCTTGTGGGTGGTCAATAATACGGTCAGCACCCCACTGCTCAATCTCATCCTCCTCGGCAAGATAACCGAAGCGGCAGGCGATGGTCCCCATCTCTGCCCGTTTTCCGGCCTCAATGTCACGCTCTGCATCGCCCAAATAGAGACACTCATCCGGTTCAGTTCCCAGCTGCTTACAGGCGTGCAACAGGGGGAGAGGGTGCGGCTTAGGGTGTTCTGTTGTATCTCCGCTGACGATTGTAGAAGCGCGTTGGTCGAGATTGAGCTGTGCCATCAGAGGGTCGGTAAAGCGGGCAGGTTTATTGGTGACCACGCCCCATAAAATGTTGTTCTGTTCCAGCTGCTCCAGTAGAGACTCCATTCCGCTCATCAGTGTGGTCTCTCGGGTCAGGTTATTCATATAGACAGAGAGTAGATTCTGACGGTATTGCTCAAAAGTGGCCTTATCGAGATTGCGCCCAAACCCCAGCTCAATCAGTGGCGCACTACCGTTGGAGGCAACCGCACGGATTGGCTCTAGTGGTAGCGCTGTTTTGCCCGCCTCAATCAGAGTTTGGTTAAGAGCATAGGCAAGATCAGGTGCGGTATCAGCTAAAGTACCATCCAGATCAAACAGAACTGCCCTAATCTTGGAGTGGGCGGGCATGGGCAAAGTAGTTGACGTCGACGTTCGATCCTAATGAGTAGACCATGGTGAGTGGGTTATAGTGCATCCCCGTGAGGTCATCCAGTGCTAGATTAGCGTGGCGTGTCCACTGCTCCATCTCTGCGGGTTTAATGAACTTGTCATGCTCATGGGTCCCCTTCGGGAGCAGGTTCAAGACGTACTCTGCCCCGATGATCGCCATCATATAGGATTTTAAGTTACGGTTAATGGTGGAGAAGAAGAGGTGCCCCTCCGGCTTTACCAGATCACTGCAGGCCTGAATGGTGGAGCTGGGGTCAGGTACATGCTCCAGCATCTCCATACAGGTGATGATGTCATACTGGTTGGGTTGCTCCTCGGCGAGTGCCTCAACCGGAATTTGGCGGTACTCCACCTCCAATTGTGACTCCAGTAGGTGGAGTTTAGCCACCGAGAGTGGTGCCTCACCCATATCAATCGCTGTGACTGTGGCTCCTGCTCGTGCCATCCCCTCGGAGAGAATGCCCCCTCCACAGCCCACATCCAGAATTTTCATCCCAGCCATCGGTGTAAAGCGCTCGATATAGTCCAGCCGTAGTGGATTCATATCGTGTAGTGGTTTGAACTCACTGTCACGGTCCCACCAGCGGTGGGCTAGTGCCTCAAATTTGGCAATCTCTTCTGGGTCAACGTTACTGTTGTGGTCAGTTTTCTCATTCATGGTGCAATTTTACCCCGCCACTGTTTGGCTTGTCGCTTCACTTTTTCACTGTCTAGTGTGACCAGCTCCCCTTGACGTAGCAGATGTTCGCCGTTGACCCACACCTCTTGTACCTGATGACGTCCAGTGGCATAGGCTAAGAGTGAGGCAACATCGTACAGTGGTTGACTCTCCAGTGTGCTCAGATCGATGGCAATCAGGTCGGCCGCCTTGCCGGGCAGCAGTGAACCGATCTCTTGCTCCAACCCTACTGCGCGAGCTCCATTCAGTGTCGCCATCTGCAGGGACTGGTGCGCTGTAAGGGCCGTTGCATCACCCGCGACCCCCTTGGCCAACAGAGAGGCGGTGCGCATCTCACCCAACAGATCGAGATCATTATTACTGGCCGCGCCATCGGTGCCGACTGCGACATTGACACCCGCCTGCATTAGCTTGTGAACGGGGCAGAAGCCGCTGGCGAGCTTCATGTTCGACTCTGGGCAGTGAATTACGCTGACATTACGCGCTGCCAGTAGTTCGATCTCACTTTCGATTAACTGAGTCATATGGACCGCAGCGAGTCGTGGCCCCAGCAGGCCCAGTTGGTCCAGTCGTTCGAGGGGGCGTAGGCCAGACTGTTTGAGCGAATCACTCACCTCCTGTGCACTCTCGTGGATATGCATGTGGATCGGTAGCTCGAGTTCAGCAGCCAGTACTTGTAGCCGCTCCAGTGGTTCATTGGAGACCGTGTAGGGGGAGTGGGGGGCAAAGGCGGTGTGGATCAGTGGGGAGTTGCGGTACTGTTGATGAATGGCGAGCCCCTTCTGTAGATACGCCTCTGGGCCGCTCCCCCATGCGCTGGGGAAGTCGATCATCAACAGCCCGACCACCGCGCGCATGCCGCACTCCACCGCACTGTGGGCAGTCACTTCAGGAAAGAAGTACATATCATTGAAGCAAGTGGTGCCGCCTCGCAGCATCTCGGCAATCGCCAGCTCAGTCCCGTCTTGTACAAAATTTTCGTCGACCCACTGCCCTTCAACAGGCCAGATGTGCTCCTCTAGCCAGGTCATCAGTGGGAGGTCATCTGCCAATCCACGCAGTAGGGACATTGCAGCATGAGTATGACTATTAACCAGTCCTGGCATCACCGCATGCTCATTTAGCTCAAAGTTCTGTTTGGCCTGAAATGTTGTTTTTGCTTCAGAAGTGGGGAGCAGTGCAAGGATGCGCCCCCCCTCGATAGCAACGGTGTGGTGCTCCAGAACGGTGTTGGCGGGTTCGATGGGAAGCACCCAACGGGCATGAATCAGTGTATCAATAGTCTGCATGCGGGTAAGATTACGGGCTGTCAAAAAAAATACAAGTGAAGGAATAGAATCATGATGATGGATCGTAAGGAGTCACCAGCCATTCAATGGGATGGAGAACAGCTTATTCTGCTGGATCAGCGCTTGCTGCCATTGGAGGCACTCTATATCACCTACAGTGATGTAGAGGAGGTGGGGCTGGCGATTCGCGATATGGTGGTACGGGGGGCGCCTGCGATTGGGGTAACGGCCGCTTACGGAGTGGTGTTGGCGGCAAAAAATCGCCTCGGCTGTAGCGTCTGCGGTGTGTGGCGTGCTGCGCTAGAGGATGATCTGGATGAGCTGGCACAGGCACGACCCACCGCCATTAACCTGCACTGGGCAATTGAGCGTATGCGTGCTCTGCTGGATACTCCCGAGAAGGGGCTGGTTGAACGCTTGACGCAGGAGGCTGAGACCATCCACCAGGAGGATATCAATGCCTGTAAAACCATGGGTAAATTGGGCGCGGCATATATTGAGGAGGGGAGTGGGGTACTGACTCACTGTAATGCTGGGGCATTAGCCACCGGGGGCTACGGTACCGCGCTAGGCGTGATCCGTGCTGCTTGGGCAGAAAATCGCCTGAGTGCAGTGTTCGCCGATGAGACCCGTCCTTGGTTGCAGGGGGCGCGTCTTACCGCATGGGAGCTGATTCAAGATGGAATTCCCACCTCGCTACTGGCCGATGGGGCCTCCTCTTGGTTGATGAAGCAGGGCAAGGTGCAGTGGGTTGTGGTGGGGTCAGACCGTATCGCCGCCAATGGGGATGTTGCTAACAAGATCGGTACTTACACCGCTGCGATTGCAGCGCGTCACCACGGCATTAAATTTATGGTGGTCGCCCCAACCTCGACCATTGACCGTAATGTGGCGACTGGAGATGAGATCCCCATTGAGGTGCGTGAGGCGGATGAGCTGTTTGCCTGTAGCAATGGGGGGCGCATGGCAGCAGAAAATGCAACGGGGTGGAACCCGGTATTTGATGTTACCCCCGCCTCTCTGGTTGATCTGATTGTGACAGAGCGTGGAGTGGTGGAGAATCCAACTGCAGAGAAAATTGCCGCGCTGTTTCAATGAGTGAACAGGCTGAATAGTGTTTCCTGTTTTTGAGTGTACCTAACGTTTTGGTTTGCTGCAGTTGACGCAGAGAGCTGGGTGTAAAAGGTGTATTGCTCTATCCCGATGCTAGATACTCTTGTATACTTAATGTTATTGATATATATCATTTAAAATTAAGTGGTTGTAACCAGAAAGGGAACGCGCATCATGAAGAATAATCAACCCGTTACAGAGAAAGAGACAGTAATTCCAGAAGGGGAGACGCTGGTCTCAAAAACGGATAAAAAAGGCACTATTCAGAGTGCCAATGATATCTTTATCAAAATCTCTGGTTTTTCTCAGGATGAGCTTTATGGTCAGAGCCATAATGTGGTGCGTCACCCTGATGTCCCACCCCGTGTATTTGAAGATCTCTGGGAGACCTTGAAGGCGGGTAAGCCGTGGAGTCAGGTGGTTAAAAACCGCTGTAAGGATGGCAGTCACTACTGGGTACACGCCAATGCCTGCCCCATTTTGGAGAACAATCAGGTTGTAGGCTATACCTCGTACCGTACTCCTGTTGTTGATGAGGCGATCAAAAAGGCGACCCAAGCAGCCTATAGGGGGATTGCCAACGGGAGTCTTAGCATTGAGCAGGGGCAGGTTTACACCTCATTTCAGCACACCATTAAGAGAGTACGTATCTGCACCCGACTGCCTTTGGCGCTGAAGAGTGGTCTGGGGGGGCTGCTTTTGTTCCTGTTGATGCTGTTTGCTGGGCAGGCATTGCTTGGCTGGGCATTGCCTTTGAGTGCTGTGCTTGGTGTCTCTTTAGTTGGAGCGCTGGGTACGGGGTTATTCACACAGTACCTGACGGCTCCTCTGGGCGACATCAGAGCGATTATGCGTGAAATCAGCCAGCAAAATTATGATAGCCCGGTTCAGTTTAGCACTACGCCTGAGATCCGTGCGCTACAGGAGCAGTTAAAGATGATGCAGATTCTGACCGGTGTCTCGGTCGATGAGTCACGCAGGGAGGCGGAGCAGAATCGGCGTATTCGAGTAGCCTTGGATAACGTCTCTGCCAATGTGATGGTGGCTGATGAGGAGCGCAATATCATCTACACGAATGAGGCGGTGGAGCAGATGTTGCTGCGTAATGAGCAGGCGATTCAGCAGGAGCTTCCCAATTTCCGTGCGAAGGGGTTAGCGGGCACCACCAATATGGATGTGTTTCATAAGAATCCAGCGCATCAGGCTAAGATGTTGGCCCAGTTTACTCAGCCCATCAGCTCTAATCTGACCATAGGGGGGCGCCACCTCAATCTTGTGGTCAATCCGGTGATTGATCAGAGTAACAAACGTCTGGGCTCTGTTGTCGAGTGGTCGGATGAGACTGAGGAGCGCAGGACTCAGGATCAGTTGAACCAGCTGATTGAGGAGGTACAGCGTGGAGATTTGGATAATAGGATTGATCTCCAAGGGTTGGAAGGGTTCTATAAAACCCTGAGTGAGAACATTAATAGCATGATGGGGGCTGTACGTGCCCCGGTCTTGGCTACGGTAGCAGCACTGCAGAAGATGGAGCAGGGGGACCTCACCAGCCGTATGGGTCAAGATGGTAAAGGGCGCTTTGCTGAGTTGGCGAACAGCTTTAATAACAGTGTGACACGCCAGCAAGAGGTGATTGGTGGAGTGCGTAACAGTGTGGTGGAGGTGGTTGAGCGTTCAGAGGTGGTTGCCGGCTCGGCCAATGACCTTTCTCAGCGTGCTGCGGAGCAGGCCTCTTCACTAGAAGAGACGGCTGCCAGCATGGAAGAGATGGCGGGCACAGTGAAGATGACCGCAGACAATGCAGGTCATGCTAACCAGCTGGTGCAGGATGCACGGGAGGCAGCCAGTAGTGGTAGTGATGTGGCTGCTCAGGCAGCTGATGCGATGGCTAAGATCAGTGATGCCAGTAGCCAGATTTCAGAGATCATCAGTCTGATTGACAGTATCGCCTTTCAAACCAACCTTTTGGCGTTGAATGCGGCTGTTGAGGCGGCTCGTGCAGGCGACCATGGTCGAGGATTTGCGGTGGTAGCGAATGAAGTCCGAGCCTTGGCTCAGCGCTCTTCTGACGCATCGAAAGAGATTCGCCAGTTGATTGAGACCAGTGGTCAGCGAGTTCAAGATGGTGAGGGGCTGGTACGTGCCTCTGCGGACTCTCTAGAGGTGATTATGGGGACCATCAAAAAGCTTTCGGATATTATGGGTGAGATCAACTCAGCCAGCCAAGAGCAGCGTCAAGGGATCGAGCAGGTGAATACTGCGGTATCCCAGTTGGATACAGTCAATCAGCAGAACTCTGCAATGACAGAAGAGTTGGCTTCGGTTAGCCAGTCTCTAGAGAGTGATGCGCTGGAGATGCGCCAGAATACCAGCTTCTTCAATGTGGGAGAGGAGCAGCGCAGAGCGGTGAAAAAGTCGACTGTAAAGGTGAGCAGAGTCAAAACAGAGGCTGCGCCCAGAGCGAAAGTAGCTGCACCTGTAGCAACAGTGGCGGCAGAGGGTGAATGGAGCGAGTTTTGATTTGCAGCAATTGTTAGCTTGGTATTGATCTGTATGCTGAGGAGTGAGAGACTTAACAGAGTGTGGGGGTACCTTATCAGGGATAGATATGTACCCAATTCATGGGTTTGTATGGAGCGATAGATAAAATGGATGTGGGTAAGCAGAGGCCTTGGAGGGTGATGGTTGCAGATGATATGGCCCCGATGCGTAATTTGCTGCGTATGATACTGAGAAAACAAGGTATTTCAGAGTTTGTTTTGGCAGAAGATGGCCAAGAAGCGGTAAATCTGTTTATGAAGGAGTCGCTAAAAAAGCGGCGTCCGGATATTGTGTTACTCGATATTGATATGCCTCGAATGAATGGCTTGGAGGCGTTGCAAGAGATTCGCTCTGTTGATAGCGAAGTTTTTATCGCCATGGTCAGTGCTAATTCGGCGGAGGACTCTGTGGTTGATGCAAAAGAGGCCAGAGTCGACGGTTTTTTGGTGAAACCGATTCGAAGTATTCAGGTTGAAGAGTTGTTAGCGCGTTTTGAGAAGAGGCAGTCAACTAACGCATCATGAAGCGCAATAGCGAAAGGGTTGAAAACCGCCGAGTGTTGGCAGTGGATGATGATCCACTGATTCTGGCCCTCTATCAGCGCCTGTTTAGTGAGAAGGAGGCGGATAAAGCCTCTCAGTATGAGGAGGCGTTAGAGGGGATTACCGGGCTGGTTGGTGGTGAAGAGAAAGAGGTTGATGGGGGGGTAGAGCGGCTTCAGAGATTACCGTTTCACTTAACCAGCTGCTCTCAGGGGGTGGATGCCGTTGCAGCAGTTCGAAGGTCTTGGGAAGAGGAGGCGCCCTACGCCGTTGCTCTGGTTGATATGCGAATGCCTCCAGGTATTGACGGGCTGGAGACGGCGCGCCAGATCCGACAGATGGACAAAGAGGTTCAGCTGGTATTTGTTACCGCGTATAGTGACCATACGACCGATGACATCTGTGCTGAGGTGGGGGGGCAGGTGCTCTTTTTTCATAAGCCATTGCAGATGGAGGAGCTCTATCAGACCGTCCGTAACTGTTGCTGGAGCTGGAATCAGAGTGATGAGCTAAAACAGCTTAAAAATAATCTGGAATACAGAGTTGAGCTACAGACCCAGCGCCTAAGAGAACGGGTGCGTTCTACCGATCTGTTGCATCAAAACGCGGTGACTCGTGAAAAGCGGATTGTCGAGCTCAACCACACAAATAACTATCTACAAGCATACCAAGACCTGCGACTGTTGCTGGCTAGAGAGCCGTTGCCTCAGCCTCGAACTCAGGCTGAAGCGGAAGAGGCGATGAAGCGTAGCGGGTTTGCGGTGACGCTACTGCTGGTTGATGACTCTAGGGCAATTCGTGAAAGTTATCGTGCTCAGCTGGAGTCGATTGGTTTTGTGGTGCGACTTGCGCATGATGTAGAGAGTGGCATGAGCGCAGCACTGGAAGACCCTCCTGATCTGGCACTGATTGATTATATCATGACGGGTGAAAACGGAGACCAACTGGTCCGCAAGCTGAAAGAGAACCCGCATACAACGCTAGTTTTGCCTGTCCTGTTTAGTAATGTGCTGGATGAGGTCTCAGCGGTGGTTGCGGGGTGGGTCTATTGGTTGCAGAAGGATGAAGGGCTGAAGGTGCTATTGCAAAAAATGGCACTGATCCGAGATTACATTGTTGATCAGCGTCTGGGCGAAGAGAACAAAGCCGAGCAGCTGGAGAAAGAGTTAGCAGCACCTCAGGAGGAAGAGGAGAATCGACGTGTGCTGCTGGTGGATGATGAGCAAGCTAACCTCGGTTTTCTACTCTCAACATTGGGAGAAGATGCCGGCGATACGGATTTAGAGGATGACTTGGGGCAGCTCATGGATGTGATGGGCATTGATCCGGGAGATAGTGGGAAGGAGGGAGCATCCGCCGGATTTGATGTGACTACAGTGACTCAGGGAGATGATGCAGTAACTGCGGTGTTGGAGGCGCAGCAGGCAGGTGCTCCATTTGCTATCGCGTTAATTGATATGCGCATGCCGCCAGGCATTGATGGCTTGGAGACCGCGCGACAGATTCGGCAGATCTCTAATGAGATTGAGA
Source organism: Gammaproteobacteria bacterium (assembly GCA_018648825.1). Lineage (GTDB taxonomy): Bacteria > Pseudomonadota > Gammaproteobacteria > Thiopontia. The sequence continues at coordinate 21,151 of JABGQL010000055.1, read as the reverse complement.
TTGTGATTACCACCGCCTACAGCGACTACACCTTGGCAGAGATTCGAGAGGTGCTGGGGAATAACTTCTCTTTTATGGGGAAACCATTCAATCGGGACGAGGTCTCACAGCGTGTCATTGAAGGGTGCTCCAAATGGAACTTGAGTAACCACAGTTATACAACGCATCAGGCACTGCTGAGTCTGGCAGAGGAGATGCAGGAAGAGATTCGTCGTCGTCAAGAGACTGAGCGTAAGCTGGAGGAGGCGAATAAAACCAAGGATGACTTCCTCTCCAGTATGAGTCATGAGTTGCGTACACCGCTGACAACCATTATCGGTTATAACGAGGTGTTGAGAGAGGAGCCACAGATGCTTGCGCAGTATCGAGAGATGCTTGATAGCAGTATCTTGGCAGGTAAGACTCTGCTGCAGCTGGTGAATGATATTCTTGATATGTCGAAGATCCGTGCAGGTAAGTTTGAACTGAATGAACAGCCCTTTGATCTGCGTAAGGTGATGATCGACCTGAGTGAGCTGGTTAAGGTCTACGGTACTGAGCTGGGGGTGACTGTAAGGCTGAGAATTGATGAGGAGGCCGAGGCCAGCCTTAAAACATTGTGGATAGGTGATGATATACGCATCTCTCAAATCCTCTTTAATCTGCTGAGCAATGCGGTTAAATTTAGTGATGGTCGCGGTGAAGTGTATCTCCATCTTGGGGTTGTGCATGAGCCATCGGCGACGGCTCCCGGACTGAAACACTTCAAGCTACAGGTGGAGGATCACGGTGTGGGGATGTCGCAGGAGATGCTCTCTCGCCTCTTTACCCCATTTGAGCAGGCGGATAGTTCTACCTCTCGTCGTTTTGGGGGAACGGGTTTGGGGCTGTTTATTGCGCAGCAGCTGGTGCAGATGATGGGTGGCTTGATCCGTGTGGAGAGCCAAGAGGGTGTCGGTTCTACCTTTACCGTGGAGTTGCCACTGAAGGAGACCGATACCGAGGTGAATGAAGAGTCATCGCGTCTTGAGCGTGCCAGAGCGACAGACTCGAGCGAAGTGCCTCAGCTGGAAGGGCGTGTGCTGTTGGCTGAGGACACCGTTCAGCTGCAGCGCTTGGCTGTGTTGCTGATTGAGAAGTGTGGGCTGCAGGTTGATGTGGCGGAAAATGGCCGAGAGGCGCTAGAGATGGGGCTGCAGAAAAACTATGGGCTAATTTTGATGGACATGCAGATGCCAGAGATGGATGGTATTGAGGCCACCCAGGCGCTAAGTGATCAGGGGTGTAAGATACCGGTGGTAGCCTTAACTGCAAATGTGATGCAGCAGCACCGGGAGGCCTTCGAAGAGGCGGGTTGTAGAGGGTTCCTCTCTAAGCCAATTCGACGCTCCATGCTCTATGCGGTACTGGAAGAGTATTTTCCTGCGTGTAGTAACAGTGAAGATGATTGGGCGGCGGCACAGATGACAGACCTTGAGGTGGATGATGGTGTTGTTGATGAGGTCGTTGATGATGAAGATGATCTAAGCAGCCTGATTGATGATGAGATGTGGGAAGAGTTTTGGGAGTATCTGACTGGGGCAGAGAAAGAGCTGGAAGAGGCTTACGAAGATCAGAACTGGGATGAGTTGCGGGGGGTGGCACATGCCATTAAAGGGGTGGGAAGCTCCTATGGGCAGCCTGAGATGACTAAGATTGCTGCGGGACTGCAAGATTGCGCCCCCTCTGGGGATGAACAACAGATCACGCCGCTATATCAGCAGCTGACATCATTGCTGAAACGGAAAAATCCCAACCATGCAACAGAGTGATCTATCGTAACTGAGGGTAATGGTGAAGCGGGTTTATGATGAAGCAGCTATCCCCCTATCTGCTGCTTATTGCAGTCGCTTATCTCTCTGTAGGGCGCTGTTATGGTGTTGAGCTTGATGTACGCTCTACGGTAGAAGTGGTTCGTGAGGAGGTATCAGGGGCAGAGCGGGTGCTCAATGCTGAACCTGAACCTGAACCTGAACCTGAACCTGAACAGGCTTCGGAGCTGCCTCCTGTAGAGTTGATTGAAGAGCCACAGCAAGCGATGGAGTCTGTGCAGGATGAAGCGCTAGATGAAGCGCTAGAGAGTGACCTAGAAGATGCCGAAGCCGAACTGGGCCCAGATGAAGAGTGGGTCTATGTCGATGAAGAGGAGTACGAGGATGACGAGCCTGAACCCTCTGCCCCAGCGTTTCGTAGTCCTGTTGTGTTCTTTCTGCCGCTCTTGGCACTGCTCTGGTTTGTGATGATGCGGATTGGTCGCCGTCGTACCCCCTCTAATTCACAGCTGGCCCGAGAAGAGGCCTTCTCTGAGGCGCTCTCCTATAAGGGGCGTAAGGAGGTAGAGACACAGCGCTGTACAACTAAATCGAGTAAGGATGGTCCTGCTTTCTAGAGGATTTATCGCCCCAATTCTGATAGAATCGGTGGCTTGTTTGGTGCGGTTTTGTTTGGCGGGCTTTCAAGGCTCACACCGCATATCACTAGATGGTTCCAGAGAGAAGCAGTAGAAGATTAATGACTGAATTTGCAAAGGAAGTTCTCCCGATCAATATCGAGGAGGAGATGCGGAAATCGTACCTAGACTATGCCATGAGTGTGATTGTCGGGCGTGCGCTTCCCGATGCTCGGGATGGGTTGAAGCCAGTTCACCGTCGTGTGCTCTACGCGATGCACGAACTGGGTAATGACTGGAACAAAGCCTACAAAAAATCAGCCCGTATCGTCGGTGATGTGATTGGTAAATACCATCCGCATGGTGATACCGCTGTCTACGACACCATCGTGCGTATGGCACAACCCTTCTCACTACGCTATATGCTGGTGGATGGGCAGGGTAACTTTGGTTCGGTGGACGGCGACTCCGCAGCAGCGATGCGATATACCGAAATCCGCATGTCTAAGATCGCTCATGACCTGTTGATGGACCTTGACAAAGAGACGGTCGACTTTACCCCCAACTACGATGAGAGTGAGCATGAACCCGCCATTCTGCCAACCCGACTCCCCAACCTGCTGATCAATGGTTCAGAGGGTATTGCAGTGGGTATGGCGACCAAGATCCCACCCCACAACCTCACTGAGGTGGTGAGTGCCACCATTGCTCTGGTGGATAACCCTGAGCTGGAGATCAGCGATTTGATGGAGCATCTGCCGGGGCCTGACTTCCCCACTGGAGCGATCATCAATGGGGTCAAAGGTATTCATGAGGCCTACAGGACTGGACGAGGGCGCATCTATCTGCGTTCCCTCACCCATGTAGAGGGGGAGGAGGGGAAGAAGCAGACGCTGGTAGTGGATGAGTTGCCATTCCAGGTCAACAAAGCGAGACTGTTAGAGCGCATTGGTGAGCTGGTGCGTGAGAAGAAGATTACCGGTATCTCTGGGTTGCGAGATGAGTCCGATAAGGATGGTATGCGCATGGTGATCGAACTCAAGCGCGGTGAAGTGGCTGAGGTGGTGCGCAATAACCTCTTTAAGCACACCGCGATGCAGAATGTTTTCGGCATCAACATGGTGGCGCTGGTGGATGGACAGCCTCAGTTGATCAACCTGAAGCAGGCGTTGGAGGTGTTTATCCGTCACCGCCGTGAGGTGGTGACCCGCCGTACCCTGTTTGAGCTGCGTAAGGCGCGTGAGCGTGCCCATGTGTTGGAAGGGCTGGCGATTGCGCTGACCAATATCGATCCGATCATTGCACTGATTAAATCCTCTACAAACCCTGCTGAGGCCAAGACCAAGTTGATGGCACAGGGGTGGCCTCCCGGGATCGTGATCGACATGCTCGATCGTGGGGACGCTGCGGATACACGTCCTGAAAATCTAGAGGCGGGCTATGGTCTGGTCAATGACCTCTATCAGCTCTCTCCAGTGCAGGCGCAGGCGATCCTCGATCTGAAACTTCACCGCCTCACTGGGTTGGAGAAGGATAAGATTCTAGAGGAGTACAAGGCGCTGCTGGACAAGATTGCAGAGCTGTTAAATATCCTGCGTGATCCGGATCGCCTGATGGAGGTGATCCGCGAAGAGCTGGTGGAGATGCGTGATAAGTATGGCGATGAGCGCAAGACCGAGATCACCCAGAGTGAGGCAGACCTGTCGCTGGAAGATCTGATTACCGAAGAGGATATGGTGGTTACCCTCTCCAACGGAGGCTATGCTAAGGCACAGCCCGTCGCAGACTATAGTGCGCAACGCCGAGGTGGACGCGGTAAGAGCGCAGCGGCAACCAAGGATGAGGACTTTATTGAAAAGTTGATTGTGGCCAATAGCCACGACACCATTCTCTGCTTCTCTACCCGAGGGCGACTCTACTGGCTTAAGGTGTATCAACTGCCGCAGGCGGGCCGAACCGCGCGTGGTCGCCCCATTAATAACCTGCTGCCGCTGGAAGAGGGAGAGCGTATCACCGCATTCCTGCCGGTACGTGAATACACAGAAGATCAATATGTGTTTATGGCGACTACCAGTGGTATCGTCAAGAAGACCCCATTGACCGACTTCTCCCGCCCCAGAACGGCGGGAATCATTGCGGTTGAGCTGCGAGATGAAGACGAGCTGGTAGGCGTAGAGCTGACCAATGGTGAGCGCGATATTATGCTCTTTGCCAGTGGTGGTAAGGCGGTGCGCTTTAATGAGGCGGCGGTACGTGCCATGGGCCGTACAGCACGTGGGGTTAAGGGGATGGTGCTGGCTGCGGGTGAGCATGTCATCTCACTGCTGGTGCCAGAGAAGAAGTTCATTCTTAGCGCTACCGAAAATGGTTTTGGGAAACGTACCTTGGTAGAGGAGTTCGCCAGTAAGGGGCGCGGGATCAAGGGTGTCTACTCCATCCAAACCTCGGAGCGTAATGGTGCTGTAGTGGGCACCGTGCAGGTGGATGAGGGAGAGGAGATTATGATGATCTCCGATGGCGGCACCTTGGTCCGCACCCGAGTGGATGAGGTCTCGATCTCTTCACGCAATACGCAGGGGGTCACCCTGATTCGACTCGGTTCGGGAGAGAAGTTGGTCGGTATTGAGCGAGTCGAAGAGAGTGAGTCGCAAGATGAGGATGAGGAGAACGATTCCGATTCTGAATAAAATATCTCATAGAAAAACGCCAAGACCTGTTCTTGGCGTTTCTATTTTGAAAAGTTGAAATGTAATAAAAGAGGATAGAGAGCAATGGCAAGAAGCTACAATTTTAGTGCAGGACCGGCAATGTTGCCGACGGCAGTGATTGAACGTGCACAGCAGGAGATGTTGGAGTGGGGTGACTCAGGGATGTCAGTCATGGAGATGAGTCACCGTGGCAAGGATTACATGTCGATTGCACAGAGTGCAGAGGCCAACCTGCGTGAAGTGATGGGGATCCCCGATAACTACAAAGTGCTGTTCCTGCAGGGCGGCGCTTCCAGCCAGTTTGCGATGGTGCCAATGAACCTGCTGCAGGGAAAGAGTGGTGCCGACTACCTCAATACCGGAATGTGGTCGAAGAAGGCGGTTGCCGAGGCCAAGCGTTACTGTGATGTGAATGTTGCTGCAGACACCTCTGAAGGGGGCTTCTGTTCCGTGCCTACGCAGGAGTCACTGAAGCTGAATGCGGATGCCGCCTACGTCCACTACACGCCAAACGAGACTATTGGTGGCGTAGAGTTTGACTACGTGCCAGAGACGGGTGATGTGCCGTTGGTAGCGGATATGTCCTCTACCATCCTTTCGCGTCCAATGGATGTCTCCAAGTATGGGGTGATCTATGCGGGTGCGCAGAAGAATATCGGTCCAGCAGGGTTGACCATTGCCATCGTGCGTGAAGATCTGATCGGTAACGCGATGGAGAACACCCCAGTGATGTTCAACTATGAGACCCATGCGAAGAGTGACTCTATGTACAACACCCCTCCCACCTACAGCTGGTATATGGCGGGTCTAGTATTTGAGTGGATCAAAGAGCAGGGCGGCCTGGCTGCAATGGGAGAGATCAACCAGCGTAAAGCGAACAAGATTTATGAGTTGATTGATAGCTCGGACTTCTACGGTAACCCCGTCGATAAGAATGGCCGTTCCTGGATGAATGTCCCCTTCACCTTGGCCGATGCCGAGTTAGATGGTGCATTCCTCGCGGGTGCAGCAGAGCGTGGTCTGGTTACCCTCAAGGGACACCGTTCCGTTGGTGGTATGCGCGCCAGTATCTACAATGCGATGCCAGAGTCTGGTGTTGATACGTTGGTTGAATTCATGAAAGAGTTCGAGCAGCAAAACGGCTAAGCCATCTCTCCCCTCTCTTACTGTAGAGAGGGGAGAAACATCGCCTCTTGCCCAGAGAGGATGCAGTCAATTTCTACAATTTCTTGTGTGATCGGAGGTCATCAATGAACAAAATTCTTACTTTAAATAATATCTCAGTCTCCGGGCTGGATCGTCTGCCACGCGACTCTTATGAGGTCGCCTCTGAAATTCAGCATCCAGATGCTATTCTATTGCGCTCCTACAAGATGCACGATATGGATATCCCCGAGACCTTGAAGGCGGTGGGTCGTGCGGGTGCCGGAGTGAATAATATTCCACTCGATAAGATGACGGCGCAGGGTGTCGCAGTCTTCAATGCCCCGGGTGCCAATGCCAATGCGGTAAAAGAGTTGGTGATCTCCAGTATGTTGATGGCCAGTCGTAACATTGCTCAGGCGTGGGACTATGCCCGCAACCTCGAAGGGGATGACAGTGTGATCGCCAAAGATGTTGAGGCAGGCAAAAAGAAGTATGTCGGTTTTGAGCTGCCAGGACGCACCTTGGGTGTAATCGGTCTGGGAGCGATTGGTGTGCAGATTGCCAATGCTGCGATCTCACTGGGGATGAAGGTGGTTGGTTATGACCCAACAATGACTATTCAGAGTGCTTGGAACCTCTCCTCAGAGGCGGTACGCGCCCACAGTGTAGAGGAGCTGTTGTCCGAAGCGGACTTCATCACCTTCCATGTGCCATTGATTGATGCGACCCGTAATATGATCAATGCAGATCGTCTGAAAATCATGAAAGACAACGTGGTGATCATGAACTTTGCTCGTGGTGGAATTATTGATGATACGGCTGTGTTGGAGGCGCTCGACTCGGGCAAGGTCTACTCCTATATTAATGACTTCCCGACCAATGAAAACAAGAATCACCCCCGTGTGGTCTGCTTGCCGCATCTAGGAGCATCCACTGCCGAGGCAGAGGATAACTGTGCCATTATGGTCGCCGATCAGGTCAAAGATTATCTGGAGAACGGTAACGTGACCAACTCTGTGAACTTCCCAGAGATGAAGATGCCACGTGCTGGTGCCGCTCGAATTACCGTGGCCAACTCCAATGTCCCCAATATGGTGGGGCAGATCACCTCACTGTTGGCCGATGCGGGAATCAATATCGTCGATATGATGAACAAATCGCGCGATGAGATCGCCTACAACCTGCTGGATGTGGAGAGTGAAGTTGGGGATGATGTAGTTGAGAAAATCCAAGCGATTGAAGGGGTGCTTTCGGTACGGGTTGTTTAACCGTTCCACTGTTGTTGATGATAAAAGGGCCTCTCTGTACTTTTCAGAGAGGCCCTTTCTGTGTGTGGGGGATGTTTGTTATAGAGTGCTGTTGAGCTTTGAGGTAGACTGCGCTCATGTCTGGAGAGAAACGATTAGGTGAAATTCGCGACGAGATTGACCAGCTGGATCAGCAGATTCAGCAGTTGATCAGTCAACGTGCACTACTGGCACAAGAGGTTGCTGAGACCAAGCTGGCCACAGCAGAGGCGGGGGCTTCGGTGGCCTTCTATCGCCCCGAGCGTGAGGCTCAGGTGCTGGCCCGAGTGATGGAGCGAAATCAGGGGCCTCTGGGCGATGAGGAGATGGCGCGGCTGTTCCGAGAGGTGATGTCCGCCTGTCTGGCTCTGGAGCAGCCGATGCGCATCGCCTTCCTCGGGCCTGCAGGAACCTTTACCCAAGCGGCTGCACTGAAGCAGTTTGGGCACTCGGTAAACACCTTGCCAATGGCCTCCATTCCTGCCGTATTCCATGATGTTGAGTCGGACCATGCTCACTATGGTGTGGTTCCTGTGGAGAACTCTACCGAAGGGGTGATCAGCCACACGCTGGATATGTTTATCAACTCACCGTTGCGTATCAATGGGGAGGTGGAGCTGCGTATTCACCACTACTTGATGAGTCAAGGTACAGACTTGAGTCAGGTGAAACGTATCTACTCTCATCAACAGTCACTGGCGCAGTGCCGAGACTGGCTGGATGAGCACCTAGAGGGGGTGGATCAGATTACCGTCTCCAGTAATGCCGAGGCGGCACGTATCGCCTTGAAAGAGCCGGGTGCAGCGGCCATTGCTGGTGAGGTCGCCTCAGAGATCTACAAACTCAATGTGCTGGCACGCAATATTGAGGATGAACCAGATAACACCACCCGTTTCTTGGTGGTCGGTAAACAGTCACCAGCCCCCAGTGGACATGATAAAACTTCATTGTTGGTCTCTACCCACAACCGCCCTGGTGCGCTCTATGAGTTGCTCTCCCCATTTTCCGATAATGGGGTCTCGATGAGCCGCATTGAGTCTCGTCCTTCGCGTCGTGGTAACTGGGATTACCTCTTCTTTGTCGATATTGATGGTCATGCGGAAGATGATAATGTGAAGCATGCTCTGAAGACCCTTGAGTCTGGTGCCACCATGTTCCGTGTTCTTGGCTCTTACCCTAAAGCAATTCTTTAACATGCCTAATTGTGATCTATACACTTATGCCGCAAGTGGTGTACAAGGGCTTCACCCCTATCAGCCGGGGAAACCGATCTCCACGCTGGCACGTGAGATTGGAATGGATGAGTCCAACATCATCAAGCTGGCCTCAAATGAGAACCCATTAGGTCCTTCACCCAAGGTCAATGCAGCTGTCACTGCGCAACTGAGCGAGCAGGCGCGTTACCCAGATGGGGGTACCGTCGAGCTGCGAGCGCAGTTGGCTCAGCACCACGGTTGTAAGGCTGAACAGATCACCGTGGGAAATGGCTCCAATGATGTGTTGGACCTGATCGCGCGGGTCTTTTTGGGAGAGGGGGTTTCTGGAGAGAGGTGTTCTACGGTCTTCTCTCAACACGCCTTTGCGGTCTATCCACTCTCTTCACAGGCGGTGGGGGCAGAACTCATCACTGTTCCTGCGAAACAGTGGGGGCATGATCTAGAGGCGATGGCAGCGGCAGTTAGAGAGGATACGCGTGTGGTGTGGGTGGCCAACCCCAATAACCCCACCGGTACCTGGGTTGGGCATGATGCACTCTACCGTTTTTTGCAGCAGATTCCTGCCGAGGTGGTTGTAGTGGTGGATGAGGCCTATATTGAGTTTGTTGCGGACACGGACTATCCTGACAGTTCACAATGGTTGGAAGAGTTCCCCAATCTGATTGTGACCCGTACCTTCTCCAAGGCGTATGGGCTTGCAGGGTATCGAATTGGCTACGGTCTCTCCAGTGAAGGGGTAGCGGATCTGTTGAATCGAGTGCGCCAGCCTTTTAATGTGAATGCATTGGCGCAGGTGGCAGCCATCGCTGCACTGGATGACCCAGCGCATGTTGAGAGAGGTGTGGCGCTAAATAGCGCCGAGATGATGAAGATGACACACGCCTTTGAGCACCTGAAACTGGAGTGGATTCCATCGGTCGGTAATTTTGTCTCGGTTGATCTCGGTCAGCCTGCGATGCCGATTTTTGCTGCACTGGAGCAACAGGGGGTAATCACTCGCCCCGTTGCCAACTACGGGTTGCCCAACCATCTACGTATCTCTATCGGGCTGCCCGAAGAGAACCAGCGCTCTATTCAGGTGTTGACCCAAATTTTGAGAGAGCAAGCATGATCCAACGTTTGGCACTATTAGGGGTGGGGTTGATTGGTAGTTCACTGGTACGTGCGCTAAAAGAGAAGCAGGCGGTACAGCATGTGGTTGGCTATGGACGAGGTGAAAAGAATCTGCAAGAGGCGCTGGAGCTGGGGGTGATTGATGAGATCGCTACCAGTGTGGCCGACGCGGTAGATGGTGCGGATATGGTGGTGGTTGCGGTGCCGTTGGGTGCGGTTAAAGGGCTCTTTGCTGAGATGAAGGGGAAGCTCTCCGAGAATGCTGTGGTTACCGATGTGGGTAGTGTGAAGTGGAGTGTGGTGCGGGATGCACAGCAGGTCTTTACCACCGTGCCCCCACGACTGATTCCGGGGCACCCCATTGCTGGTACCGAGAAGAGTGGGGCTGCGGCCTCCTTTGCAGAGCTCTACCAAGGTCGACGGGTGATTCTGACCCCGCTGGATAACCGAGATGAGGATGCACTGCAGAAAGTCACTGCGATGTGGGAGCTGGCGGGGGCTGAGGTGGTGGAGATGGGGGTGCAACACCATGATGAGGTGTTGGCAGCCACCAGCCACCTGCCGCACTTGTTGGCTTATGGCCTAGTGGATGCGTTGGCTAGGCAGGATGCGCATCGGGAAATTTTCCGTTTTGCGGCGGGGGGCTTCCGTGACTTTAGTCGCATCGCCTCCAGTGATCCGACCATGTGGCGTGATATCGCTATGGCTAATCGCAAACCCTTGTTAGAGACGTTGGATCAATTTCGTAAAGAGCTGGATGAGGTTGAGTCGATGATTCAGGATAAGGATGGCGATGCGTTGCTGGAGCTGTTTAGTCGGGCCAAGCAGGCGCGGGATGAACATTATGAGTAGTGAGCTGTGAGCTGCTGAAGTAGCAGATCCAGCACAGCTGCGGCTCTCATTATGGCACTGCTTTTAGCTCCTTCCCCATTAAGGGGGAAGGCGGGGATGGGGGTGGGATGCATAATTAGGGACTTAAAGAGCTATTGAGAATTGCTGCACTCGGTGTTCTCTGTGGTTACAATAGCTTTTTTGATGGTAAGGTTTTCTGATGTCTAATCTAAAATTCAAAGTTCAACCGGGTGGCCAGTTGAACGGCACAATTCGTGTACCGGGAGATAAATCAATCTCCCACCGCTCTATCATGTTGGGCTCTCTGGCTGAGGGTACTACAGAGGTCAGTGGGTTTTTGCAGGGTGAGGATAGTCTCGCTACGCTCAATGCTTTCCGGCAGATGGGGGTCCAGATTGAAGGCCCCAGTGATGAGGGTCGGGTGACCGTTCATGGCGTGGGGATGGATGGACTGCAGCCGTCTGATCAGGCGCTGGATTTGGGGAACTCCGGTACCTCTATGCGCCTGCTCTCTGGGTTGCTCTCCGGGCAGGCCTTTGATGTAACGCTGGAGGGAGATGAGTCGCTCTCCGGTCGTCCGATGCGTCGTGTTACTGACCCCTTGGCAGAGATGGGTGCCATCATCGAGACGGAGGCAGATGGCACTGCACCACTGAAGATTCGCGGAGGCGCACCCCTGAAAGGGTTTCACTATGAGATGCCGATGGCCAGTGCGCAGGTAAAATCTTGCCTGCTGTTGGCAGGGCTTTATGCGGAGGGCGAGACTTGTGTGACCGAGCCTGCCCCTACGCGAGACCATACCGAACGTATGTTGAATGGATTTGGAGTAGCTGTGACGCGCAGTGGAGACAAAATTTGTCTGCAGGGGGGAGGCAAGTTGCAGGCTGCTGAGGTGGATGTCCCTGCCGATATCTCATCCACGGCCTTCTTTCTGGTCGGTGCCTCGATTGCATCAGGTTCCGATTTGACGCTGGAGCATGTTGGCATCAACCCCACCCGTATCGGGGTGATCAATATCCTACGCGCAATGGGGGCCAATATCGAGGTGTTGAATGAGCGGGTCTCTGGTGGAGAGCCGGTTGCCGACCTGCGTGTGCAGTCTGCAGCGCTGCACGGTATTGAGATTCCTGTTGATCAGGTACCGCTGGCGATTGATGAATTTCCGGCACTGTTTGTTGCCGCCGCGTGTGCAGAGGGGGAGACCACATTGAGAGGGGCAGAAGAGTTACGGGTGAAGGAGAGTGACCGTATTCAGGTGATGGCAGATGGGCTGACTACCTTGGGGATTGATGCCAAACCGACAGCAGATGGCATCGTGATTCAGGGCGGTACGATGGGGGGTGGAACCGTCTACTCTCACCACGATCACCGTATCTCCATGTCCTTCGCGATGGCGGCACTGTGTGCCACGGCACCGATTGAGATTGAGGGGTGTGACAATGTGAACACCTCCTTCCCCGGATTTAGTGATTTAGCGGCCCGTGTTGGTCTGAATATTGAGGCATACTCATCATGAGCGGAGCGGTGATTACTATTGATGGACCGGGTGGTGCCGGTAAAGGGACCGTCTCTCTGGCTGTTGCGCATCAGTTGGGGTGGGACTACTTGGATAGCGGAGCCCTCTATCGGGTGCTGGGGCTCTCCGCCAGCAGAAAAGGGATCGCCTTTGATGATGAGCCGGCACTCGCTGCCGAGGCAGCGCAACTGGGTGTCAGTTTTGGAGCGGATGATCCTAATTTAGGGGTGCGTGTACTGCTTAATGGTGCGGAGGTGACCCAAGATATTCGTACAGAAACAGCAGGTAAGGCTGCTTCACAGGTTGCTGCAGTGCCTGCCGTGCGCAGTGCACTGTTGCAGCGTCAGCGTGACTTTGAACAGCCTTCGGGGCTGGTTGCAGATGGCCGCGATATGGGAACAACGGTTTTTCCTGATGCAGGATTAAAAATTTTTCTGACGGCAAGTGCTGAAGAACGGGCAAAACGACGGTATAAGCAGTTGATCGCGAAAGGGGACGATGCTAATATTCGCGCCCTTCAGCAGGAAATAGAGGCGCGTGATCGTATGGATTCCGAACGCTCAGTATCTCCATTGCGTCCTGCTGAAAATGCAGTGATGCTCGACAGCACCTCAATGAGTATTGATGAGGTGGTTTCAGCAGTGCTGGCGCTGGCTACAGAGCGTGGCCTGTCGGTATAGCTGCAGTGTGTAGAATTTTTTTGGTGGAGAGGATTGATGGTTCGATTCTCTCTGTTTTTTTTGGGCTGATCAGAAGCCCCATAACCATCAATGGTAATTAGCAAACCCGCCGTTGGATGTGATTTTAGGAAAGATTATTATGAGTGAGATGAGTGAGAGTTTTGCCGATCTACTGGAAGAGAGCTTCCGTTCAACCGTCATGCAGAATGGCGATTTGGTCAGTGGTACCGTAATTGATGTCACCGATGAGGTGGTATTGGTTGATGCGGGGCTGAAGACTGAGGCAGCGATCCCAACCGAGCAGTTCCGTAGTCGCGAAGGCGAGCTGGAAGTGAAGATTGGCGACATCGTAGAAGTAGCTCTGGAAGCGGTAGCTGATGGCTATGGTGAGACTATCCTCTCTCGCGAGAAGGCCAAGCGCCAAGAGGCGTGGACACGTCTGCAGGTGGCTTTGGATGCCAACGATACCGTAGTCGGTATGATCAGTGGCAAGGTTCGTGGCGGCTTTACCGTCGATCTCGACGATATCCGTGCCTTCCTGCCTGGATCACTGGTTGACGTCCGCCCTGTACGTGACACCACTTACCTTGAAGGTAAGGACCTTGAGTTTAAGGTGATCAAGCTGGACCAGAAGCGCAACAATGTTGTGGTCTCCCGCCGTGCGGTGGTTGAGGCAGAGTACAGTGCAGAGCGCGAAGAGCTGCTCAAAACTCTGGAAGAGGGCGCTACCATTAAGGGTATCGTCAAGAACCTTACCGATTACGGTGCGTTCATCGACTTGGGTGGTATTGACGGCCTGTTGCATATCACGGATATGGCGTGGAAGCGTGTACGCCACCCATCCGAAGTGGTAAATGTCGGTGAAGAGATCGAAGTTCAGGTACTGCGTTATGACCGTGAGCGTAACCGCGTATCTCTCGGCCTGAAGCAGATGGGTGACGATCCATGGATGAATATTGCACGTCGCTACCCAGCCGGTACCCGTGTATTCGGTAAGATCACCAACATCGCCGATTACGGTTCATTCGTTGAGATCGAAGATGGCGTAGAGGGTCTGGTTCACACCTCCGAGATGGATTGGACTAACAAGAATATTCACCCATCCAAGGTTGTCTCTATGGGTGATGAGGTTGAGGTGATGGTGCTGGATATCGACGAAGAGCGTCGCCGCATCTCTCTCGGCATGAAGCAGTGTAAGGCCAACCCTTGGGAGCTGTTCAGCAGCA
>JABGQL010000055.1:0-6900 GCA_018648825.1 Gammaproteobacteria bacterium | reverse complement strand
ATCTCTCTCGGCATGAAGCAGTGTAAGGCCAACCCTTGGGAGCTGTTCAGCAGCACACACAAGAAGGGTGACCGCATTGTGGGTAACATCAAGTCCATCACTGAGTTTGGTATCTTTATCGGTCTGGACGGTGATATTGATGGTCTGGTTCACCTCTCTGACATCTCCTGGCAGGAGAATGGTGAAGAGCTTATTCGCAATTACGCGAAGGGTGATGAGGTTGAGACAGTGGTACTGGCGATTGATGCAGAGCGTGAGCGTATCTCTCTCGGTATCAAGCAGCTGGAGCAGGACCCATTCTCTACCTTCGTAGCAGAGAACCCACGCGGCACCGTTGTTACTGGTACCGTAACTGAGGTAGATGCACGAGGTGCAACCCTGAGCTTGAGTGAAGAGGTAACGGGTTACCTGCGTGCTGCAGAGATCTCTCGTGAGCGTGTTGAGGATGCCCGTACCCAGATCAACGAAGGCGATGAGCTGGAAGTGGCCGTGTTGGGTGTGGATCGCAAGTCTCACTCTGTTAACCTCTCTATCAAGCAGAAAGAGTCTCTGGACGAAGAGAAGGCGATTAAGGACTACAATGAGGCGAACGCAGTTGAAGAGACTGGTTCTACCACCATTGGAGATCTCATCAAAAAGCAGATGGGTTCTTAAGTAGTCTTCCAGCTCCCGCTTCTGCGCTTCCAGAGTTTGTTTGAGAAAGTATTTTCTCTCTCTTGCTCCGGAAACGTAGAAGTGGGGTCTGAATGATTGAAAGTGATTGATTAATTTGGGTTGTTTGCTATATTGAGCAACCTTCTATTTGATTCTAAATTGGGAATAGTCATGACGAAGTCAGAATTGATTGAATCGTTGTACAAAAAATTGCCTCATCTGGCCTATACTGATGTTGAGATGGCAGTAAAGACCATTATTGAGTCGATGACAGATGCGCTGGGTTCTGGTCAGCGTATCGAAATTCGTGGTTTTGGGAGTTTCTCACTCCACCATCGTCCTGCACGTATGGGACGTAACCCGAAAACAGGTGAATCTGTAGCCTTGCAAGAGAAGTATGTCCCTCATTTCAAGCCCGGTAAGGAGCTACGTGAGCGGGTCAATGATGCATGGTTGAAGCAGCAGTAAACCCTCTATAACAGGCGTAAACAGAACACACTATGCGTTTTTTTACGCTGATTCTATTTTTGATTGTTGCTGCACTGGGTACCCTGTTTTCGGTACTCAATGCGGTGCCAGTCTCCTTTGACTACTACCTCGGGCAGGGAGAGTTTCCTCTCTCACTGTTACTGGTAGCGGTTCTTGCCTTAGGTGTGGTGTTGGGGATTCTCTCCGCACTGCCGATGGTGCTCTCCTTGAAGATGCGCCTGCGTAGAGCCGAAAAAGCAGCGACAGAATGAGTGGGTGGTTGCCCTATCTGGGCTTTCTCCTGTTACCTGTTGCCGCCGCATCCGGTTGGTGGATGGCAAAAAGAGCAGAGGGCGAAAGTCGTCACAACACCCTCTCTTCCGACTATTTTCGTGGTCTCAACTATCTGGTCAACCAAGAGCAGGAGCGGGCCATTGACCTCTTCTCTCGCCTATTGGAAGAGGCCCCTGAACTGGTAGAGACCCATCTTGCGTTGGGTACCCTGTTCCGTCGCCAAGGCGATACCTCACAAGCCATTCAGTTACACAGCAATCTGGTGGATAGCGAAACCTTGAGTAGTGAACAGCGGGCATTAGCGCTGCTGGAGTTGGGGCGCGACTATATGAAGGCGGGTCTGTTGGATCGCGCAGAGCAGCCATTTCTCGATCTGGTGAAGATGGGACAGTACGCACAGGAGGCGTATGACTATCTGGTGGTGATCTACCAGCAAGAGAAAGAGTGGGATCGTGCGATTGAGATGCTGCGTAGTCAGCAGCAGACAGGGCGAAAAAATGCCCCGATCATTGCTCAGTTTCTCTGTGAAAAGGCAGAGATCGCACGGGTCTCGACAGACCTGAAAGAGGCTGCTCATCTGGTCGATCAGGCACTGAAAGAGGACCCTAACGCGGTGCGGGCGATGATTATCCGTGCCGAGATTCAGGCCACTACGGGACAGGTGACACAAGCGATTGCCAGTTATAAG
Source organism: Gammaproteobacteria bacterium (assembly GCA_018648825.1). Lineage (GTDB taxonomy): Bacteria > Pseudomonadota > Gammaproteobacteria > Thiopontia. Next base: position 4,796 of record JABGQL010000055.1, on the reverse strand, counting down.
TCGATTGAGCAGCAGAATGCCAGTTATATCCCCAATATCATTCAACCACTGTTGACCCATTACCGTGCGGTAGGAGAACCAGAAGAGGTGCTCGAATATCTCTCCGTACTGTTACAGACGCACCCAAGTACGACCGTACTGTTGGCAACGGTAGAGCAACTGCAGTTGATGCATGGGGGGCGAAAGGCGGAGCAGTATCTGGTGACCCAGCTGAAGCAACGCCCCTCCGTACGTGGATTGGAACAGCTGATTCAGCTGAATCTGACCCATGCTGAGGAGAAGGGGGCGCGTGACGGGTTGATGGGGTTGCAGATGCTGACCAAGCAGCTGCAGGAGGAGAAGCCGGAGTATCAGTGTGGACAGTGTGGCTTTCAGGCACACCACCTGCATTGGCAGTGTCCGGGGTGTAACCGCTGGAATACCATTAAACCGATTGTTGGGGTCTCTGGGGAGTAACTGAAAGTCGCTGTTACGCTTTCTCCAGCTCTTGGTTTATCGCACTCAGTGCGGCCAGCGGATCTTCTGCAGCTGTAATCGGCCGCCCAATTACCAGCCAGTCACTCCCTAGATCAACCGCCTGTGAGGGTGTCATGATCCGTTTCTGATCACCTGTGGCGCTGCCTGCAGGGCGAATTCCCGGAGTCACCAGCTTGAACTCGTTGGAGATCTCTTTCCTGAGTAGAGTGATCTCTTTGGGGGAGCAGACTACACCGTCCATGCCCGAAGACTCTGCCAGCTTGGCGAGCCGCAGTACCTGCTCGGCAGGTGAGACATCGACCCCCAGTTCTACCAAGTCACTCTGATCCATGCTGGTCAATACGGTAACCGCAATCAGTAGTGGAGCATCATCCCCCGTTAGTGCGGCACGCGCGGCCTCCATCATCTTACGTCCACCGGAGGCGTGGACGTTGACCATCCATACCCCCAAGTCAGCCGCAGCGGCACAAGCATGGGCTACGGTGTTGGGGATGTCGTGGTACTTGAGGTCGAGAAAAACATCAAAGCCCTGATCCACCAGTTTGCGTACGGTCTCTGGTCCTGAGCGGGTGAACAGCTCTTTACCCACCTTAACACGACATGCCTTGGGGTCGAGCTGTTCTGCCAGCGCCAGCGCCTTATCGGCAGAGGGGAAGTCGAGTGCAACAACAATACGGGAGTTGTTCATGGTTAAGTTCTCTTTAAAATTATCTTTTAGATTCTCTTTTAGATTCTCTTGGCCTGTGCCACAGCATTACCGATATAGTTGCTGGGGGTCAGTTCACGTAGGCTCGCCTTGGCCTCTTCAGGAATATCCAGCCCATCCACAAACTCTAGCAGGGCGGCTTTGGTGATCCCTTGTCCACGGGTCAGTGCCTTTAACTTCTCGTAGGGGCTATCCACACCATAGCGGCGCATCACCGTCTGAATGGGTTCGGCCAACACCTCCCAAGTGTTGTTCAGATCCTCTTCCAGTCGAACGGGGTTGATCTCCAGCTTGCTGATGCCGCGCAGGGTAGAGTTATAGGCGATCAGGCTGTGGGCGATGCCTACACCGAGATTACGCAATACAGTAGAGTCGGTGAGGTCGCGCTGTCCACGGGAGATCACCAGCTTCTCTGCCAGATGCCCCATCATGGCGTTGGCGATACCGAGGTTGCCCTCAGAGTTCTCAAAGTCGATTGGGTTCACTTTATGCGGCATGGTGGAGGAGCCCACTTCACCCTCAACGGTCTTCTGCTTGAAGTAGCCCATTGAGATATACCACCAGACATCACGATCATAATCCAGCAAGATGCTGTTAAAGCGGCTGATTACATGGAAGAATTCTGCGATATAGTCATGTGGTTCGATCTGGATGGTGTAGGGGTTCCAGCTGATTCCCAGTGACTCGATAAAGTTTTGCGCAATCTCCTCCCAGTCCAGCTCAGGGTAGGCTGAGAGATGGGCGTTGTAGTTGCCCACGGCACCATTGATCTTACCAAGGAACTCGATCTGCACGATCTGCTCCCGTTGACGACGCAGACGGTAGACCACGTTGGCGATCTCCTTACCCATGGTAGAGGGGCTGGCTGGCTGGCCGTGAGTACGGCATAGCATGGGTGTGTCGGCCAACTGATGGGAGAGCAGCGTCAGTGAATCGATAATCTCATCCATCTTGGGGAGGATCGCCTGAGTACGAGACTCGTTCAGCATCAGTGCGTGGGAGAGGTTGTTGATATCTTCAGAGGTGCAGGCAAAGTGAATAAACTCTGTTACCGCCTCCAGCTCATCATTACCGGCAATCTTCTCTTTGATGAAGTACTCCACCGCCTTCACGTCATGGTTGGTGGTACGCTCAATCGCCTTGATGCGCTGTGCATCCTCCTCATCAAACTTCTCTAGCAGATGGTTGAGCACGTTGTTGGCGTGTTCGGAGAAGTTGGGCACCTCGCGGATATCAGCATTCTCTGCCAACATCTGCAGCCAACGCACCTCGACCAGTACACGGTGACGAATCAGCCCAAACTCGCTGAAGATGAGACGAAGATCGGCAGTGGCGCGACCATAGCGGCCATCGACTGGAGAGACAGCGGTCAGTGAACTGAGTTCCATGAAATCGGTTTCCTTAATATCTGATTAGGTGGTGAAAAAGCAGCGCACTATTATACCTGTAGTGCGTGCAATTTGAGAGAATAGCGGGATGAAAACAGAACCTCAGCATAAACAGGACCGCGGTTGCCAAAGTGTCAGCAAACTGAAGCAGGATATCCGCTTTCAAGAGCGCTTGATGGGGCACGACTTGAACTTTCAAACCACCTGGGGGCTGTTTAGCCCGCGTGGGATTGACGAGGGGACGCGGCTCTTGCTTAACTATCTCGAAGTAGGAGAGTCCGATACGATTCTCGATATCGGTTGTGGCTATGGCCCCTTGGGGCTGGCGATGGGGAGAGTGGCCCATAAGGGGGAGGTGCATATGGTCGATAAGGATTATCTGGCCGTTGAGTATGCCAACCGTAATGCTTCAGCGAATGGGCTACCCCACTGTAAGGCGTATCTTTCCAATGGGTTAAGTAAGGTGCCACAGGACTATTTTTGTGATACGGTTGTTTCCAATATACCCGCCAAAGTAGGTCGTGAACTACTCACCATCCTGCTTTGCGATAGCTATGCCCAGATGAAACCGGGGGGACAGATGGTGGTAGTCACCATCAATGGGTTGCGCGACTTTATCAAACGCAACTTTAAAGAGGTGTTTGGTAACTATAAGAAGTTGAAGCAGGGGAAAGCCTACACGGTTGCGCGAGCAATCAAAGAGTGAGGCCGACGCTCTATCGGTGATGATGGTGTTCTGTTTTAGCACGGTAAGAATAAGTATCTATCGGTTTGGCCGTTTGGGCTCGATACCGACAGATTGAAGGGAGGAGGGGGGAATGACGTTAACTCGATCTTTATTGATCTCTATTGGCACCATTATGCTGCTGGCAGCAGTGATACTGGCAGGTTATACCTATCAAGGGGTGAAAGGAGATGCCTATCAGCACCTCTATCGGGAGAGTGAGGCGATCTACAACTTCTTGATGTCGGTACGTCGCGTCTATCAGAAACAGTTTCTTGAGAGCGGTATCCCGCTGAATGATAAGACCGTTGGCTTTCTGCCTGCGCACTCCCTGCCTCGAATTAGCCAAGAGTTTTCTGAGCATTGGGATCAACGGGGTATCCAAATTAGAACGGCATCGGACCGTCCTCGAAACGAAAAAAATCAGGCAGATGCTGGGGAGTTGGAGGCGATATCTTGGTTCCAAGAGGATGATGAACGTCCTGTATTTATTAAAGAAGAGACAGAGAACTTTCTTTATGTTCGTCCTGTCTGGGTGGTTAAATCCTGTTTAAAGTGTCACGGAGACCCTCAGAGTGCACCGCCAACCATTCGAGAGCGTTATCAAGGTGCCTTTGGCTATGAGGTGGGGGACCTGCGCGGCGTTGTGAGTGTTCGTATCCCTATGGAGAGGGTAGAGAGCGTGGTGATGGATAATTTCATACCCCGCTTTATAGTCTTATTGGGGGCCTTTTTACTGATCACCCTAGCGGTGTATGTTGTGGTGCGGCGCTTGATTCAGCGCCCTGTTAGTGAAATGGTAGAGGGGGTGCGTAAGATCAGTGATCATAGTCAATCCAGCCACTTATCCATGCAGAGTGGAGAGCTGGGCGAATTTGTAGACCATTTTAATCAAATGATGGATCGGCAACAGCAGCTCCATATGGCTTTGACAGAGCAGAAGGAGAAGACCGAACAGATCTTGGAGTCGATGGAGGAAGGGGTGGTGGTGACGGATGCAGCAGGACGTATTCTCCACCTCAATCATCGCCTCGAAGAGTGGTGTGGTTGGCCCAGTGTGACCCACTATGGTGCACCCGTAGAGAGTCTGTTCGAGAGGGAGTGGTCACTGCGTCAGAGTGTAGAGCGGGGGAGTAGCCTCAAGCTGCGTTGTTCTGATGAAGGGGCGATCCCAGTTCATGCCTCGATTGGAATATTGGGTGCTGAAGAGCAGGGTGTAGAGGGGGAGGTGTGGGTGCTGCATGACCTTAGAGAGCAGTTGCGTGCTGAGAAACAGGAGGAGTTTGCCGCCTATCAAGCAGGCGTTGCCGAGATGTCAACGATGATCCTTCATAATGTAGGCAATGCCCTAGCTGCCATTGATGGGGGAGTATTACGCCTGAAAAATCAAATGGCGATATTGAAGCAACTGGATAAACTGTTTGATCGAAAGCTGCAGTTGCTGAGTGAAGCTGAGCAGGCGCTTCCCGATGTGATCTCGGCAGCCTCTAAGCTAGAGGAG
>JABGQL010000020.1 GCA_018648825.1 Gammaproteobacteria bacterium | reverse complement strand
ACAACAGCAGCTGGGATATTGTCTCCGATCGCGTGATTGAGGAGGATTTCTACCGTGCCGACCATCGTCTAATTTTCCGCTCCATCGCCAGTCTGGCAGAGGATAGCAAGCCGTTTGATGTGATCACTCTGATTGAGTGGTTGGAGAGCAATAACGAGGCAGAGAATGCGGGTGGTTTATCCTATCTGGGCGCATTGGCGAAAAATACCCCAAGTGCCGCCAATATTCGTCACTATGCCGATATTGTGCGCGAGCGCTCGGTACTGCGTAGCCTGATCCATGCTTCTAATGAGATTGCTGAGTCAGCCTACAATACGGAGGGGCGCAAGGTGCCAGAGATTCTGGACCGTGCGGAGCAGGCGGTGTTTAAGATCGCAGAGCAGGGGTCGCGCAACCAGAAGGGGTTTGAGAAGATGAGTGATCTGCTGGCTCGCGCCGTGGATCGCATTGATGAACTCTACAGTACCAAGGCGGGAGCGGTGACTGGTATTCCTACCGGCTTTAATGATTTCGACGTCAAGACCACGGGGCTGCAGAATTCGGATCTGATTATTGTCGCGGGTCGACCTGCGATGGGTAAAACCTCGTTTGCGATGAATATCGCTGAACATGCAGCGGTGAAGCAGGGCAAGTCGGTTGCTGTATTCAGTATGGAGATGGCTGGTGAGCAGCTTGCCACCCGTCTCATCTCCTCGCTGGGGCGTATCAACTCCAATAAGGTGCGTACCGGACAGTTGGAAGAGGATGACTGGCAGTACCTGATCAAGGCGGTGGAGCAGCTCAAAGAGAGTAATATTTTTATCGATGATACCCCGGCGCTGACTCCTACGGAACTGCGTTCACGGGTGCGCCGTATTGCCCGTATCCACGGATTGGATCTGATTGTGATCGATTATCTGCAGCTGATGCAGGGGTCGGGCAAGTCTGCCTCAGAGAACCGTGCCACGGAGATCTCCGAGATCTCACGCTCGCTGAAGGCGATGGCGAAGGAAATGAATGTGCCGGTGATTGCACTCTCCCAGCTTAACCGTTCCCTAGAGCAGCGCCCCAATAAACGTCCGGTGATGTCGGATCTGCGTGAGTCAGGTGCGATCGAGCAGGATGCCGATATCATCGTCTTTATCTACCGTGATGAGGTCTATAACGAAGAGAGTCCTGACCGTGGTGTGGCCGAGATTATTCTCGGCAAGCAGCGACACGGCTCCATTGGCACCGTCAAAGTGGCATTCCAGGGTGAATTTACCCGATTTGATAATCTGGCTCCCACCTATATGGCCCCACCTGACGGCTACGGTGAGTAGAGTGTTATGAGTCGACTGGTTACAGCCACCATTCACATGGAGGCGCTGCAGCACAACCTACAGCAGGCACGCGCGCGGGTGGGCGGTGGTGTACAGGTAGTTGCGGTGATCAAAGCCAATGGCTATGGACATGGTCTGATTACCGTTGCCCATGCACTGCACCAAGCAGACCTCTATGCGGTGGGTTGTCTGGATGAGGCGCTGCAGCTGCGGCAGGTGCATATCGAAAAGCCCATTCTGTTGTTAGAGGGGTTTGAGGGGGAGGAGGAGCTGCGAGCTATTTCTCAGCTGAATCTGCAGACGGTAGTTCACTCTGAACAACAGTGGGGATTGCTGCAGTCGTTGTCGTTGAAGCAGCCGATTACCATTTGGCTGAAGGTCGATAGTGGAATGGGGCGTTTGGGGTTTACGCCTCAGCAGGCGGAGGCGTTACTGCCAGAGCTGCAAGCACACCCCTCCATCTCTCGCGTGGTGTTGACCTCCCACTTTGCCAATGCAGATCAGCCCGACCATGCGATGAATCGGCAGCAACAGGAGTGCTTTGAGCGGTGCTGTGTGACAACAGATCTGCCTCGTAGCCTCTGTAACTCAGCGGCACTACTCTCCAATCCAACGGCACATGTTGAATTTGTGCGCCCCGGTATTATGCTCTATGGCAGCTCCCCCTTTGCGGATCAGAGTGCAGCCTCGCCCCAGCTGAAACCTGCGATGACGCTGCAAGCGCCACTGATCGCGATCAAGAGCATAAAAGCGGGGGAGAGTGTGGGCTATGGCTCAACTTGGGTAGCGGAACAGCCTACGCGACTTGGTGTGATCGCGATTGGTTATGGGCATGGTTACCCCCGTCAACTCCCCAATGGAACCCCTCTGTTAATTCGGGGAGCACGCGTGCCCCTGGTAGGGCGAGTCTCGATGGATATGATTACGGTTGATTTGACTGCGCTGGCAGAGGCCGAAGTGGGGGATCTGGTTACACTCTGGGGTGAGGGGCTGCCCGTAGATGAGATTGCACAGCAGGCGGGGAGTATCTCTTATGAGCTGCTCTGTCAATTAACCTCACGGGTAGAGCGGGTGGCGGGATAACTGATGGCCAAAAGTAAAGTAGAGTATGTCTGCACCGAATGTGGTGATGTCTCCCCCAAATGGGCAGGGCAGTGTGCCGCCTGCAAGGGGTGGAACTGCCTGACAGAGGTGGTTGCTGCACCGCCCGCAAAGGGGGGTGGTGGACGCTTTGCCGGCTATGCGGGTGAGCAGCAGCCCAAAGTGATCAGCCTCAGTGAGGTTGAGGCCAGTGCTGAGATGCAGAGTTCAACCGGCATTGGAGAGATGGACCGGGTGTTGGGTGGTGGTCTGGTACAGGGCTCTGTAGTACTGATCGGCGGTGACCCTGGTATCGGGAAATCAACCCTCTTGCTACAGGTGATGGCGAAGCTTGCTGCTGAGATGTCGGTGCTCTATGTTAGTGGTGAAGAGTCTGCGCGACAGATCTCGCTACGCGCTCATCGGCTGGAGGTAGATGTCTCTAAGCTGAACCTGCTGACCGAGACCCAAGCGGAACAGATTCTAGCCACGGCACAGACGATGAAACCCAAGGTGTTGGTGGTCGACTCGATTCAGACCATCTACACCGATGAGCTGCAGTCGGCCCCCGGTTCTGTAGCGCAGGTGCGAGAGAGTACCGCACGACTGGTGCGCTACGCGAAGCAGACTGGTACCGCAATCTTTTTAGTGGGGCACGTTACCAAAGAGGGCAACCTAGCAGGACCACGGGTGTTGGAGCATATGGTGGATACCGTGCTCTATTTCGAGGGGGAGAGCGGTAGCCGTTACCGAGTGATTCGCTCCATCAAGAACCGTTTTGGAGCGGTGAATGAGCTGGGTGTGTTTGCGATGACTGAGCTGGGGTTGAAAGAGGTCTCCAACCCCTCGGCGATCTTTCTCTCTCGTCATGAAGAGCCCGTCGCTGGTACCATTACACTGGTCACTCGTGAGGGGACACGACCGCTATTAGTGGAGCTACAGGCACTGGTGGATGAGAGTCATCTCGCCAACCCGCGCCGGGTAGCGATTGGGCTGGAACAGAATCGGCTGGCGATGTTACTGGCTGTGCTACACCGCCACGGCGGGGTTGCCAGTTATGATCAGGATGTCTTTATCAATGTGGTGGGCGGAGTGCGGGTCACAGAGCCTGCGGCAGATCTTGCGGTGATCCTATCTATCCTCTCCAGTCTGCGCAATCGCCCCATTACCGAGGGTACCATTGTCTTTGGTGAGGTCGGTTTGGTGGGGGAGGTGCGCCCCATTCCTGGAGGCGAAGAGCGACTGCGTGAGGCTGCTAAGCACGGCTTTACTCGGGCTATCGTTCCTAAGGCCAATCGCCCACGTAAGCCTATTGAGGGTATTGAGGTGGTTGCTGTCGCGCGTCTTGCAGATGCTCTCAATGCGATCTACTGAATCAATACCAAAATCTACATGTAAGGTTTATAAAGCATATCTTCATTCAGTACGTGGTTCTGAAACCACTCTCTTAGAACGACAGTCAGGTGTTGGTAGTGGGGGATAGAGGGTTCACTCTTGGTGAGTTCTAGAACCCTCTCTTTATAGGCCTTGTGCATGCTGCAGTGTTTCTCAATGTCGGGGTACCCCTGTTGGGATAAAACAGACTCTTCGTACTCAAGGTGAGCGTTGAATAGCGCCTCAAATACTGAGATATTTTTCTGAAAGCCAGAGATGTCTGCTTTGTTGGGGGTGCTCAAATCATCAACCATCTGGTTAATAGAGGAGAGGAGCATTTTATGTTGCTCGTTAATAATGGGATGGTTGACAGAAAACTGCTCTTTCCATTCAATTTTATGGGCTGAATTGATCTCGGTAATACTATCCATAAAACTGGGAAAGGCACAGTCCCCCCCCTCCAACTCTGCTTTAGAGAGCTCTTGAGTGGCATGGTTTATCAGATCTTTTGCTGTAGAGGCCGTATTGGGTACCATGGAAGCGACTCCGATACTCGCTGTAATGTGGTCAGAACTGCCCGGCTTTTCATGTGGGATCTCTAAAGCTCGTACACTCTCCAGAAAGGCACTAGCGGTCTTAACGCCTTGCTCAAGTGTTGCTCCATATAAGAGTACAGCAAACTGTTCTCTACCGTAATGGCCAGGAAAATCGGTAACACGCATAAAAGAGAGTTGAACCTGACTGGTTATTTGAGATAAGCAGAGTGCCCCTTCTGCTTCCCCATAGTGCTCTTTGTAGTGCTTGAAATTATCCACGGTAATCAGCAGTAGGGTAACTTCGCTGTAGCTACGTCTTCCCCGTTTCCACTCTTCGTTCAAGCGAGCAGCAAACTGTTGATGGTTGTATAAACCGTCCTCCTCGTCAGCGGTAACAGCCTCTTGCAACTCGTCTTCTATGTTTTTTAGGTAGATATAATTTCTTACTCTTTGTTTCAAGGTCTCAACATGAAATGGCTTTGCAATGTAGTCGATCACACCTAGGCGAAACTCTTTTTTATCGAAATAGTGCTCAGGTATGGTTGTGTTAGTGAAAAACAGAATGGGGGTTGTCTCTGCTCTGGAGTCCTCTCGTAGTAGGGGGAGCAGTTGATACCCTCCTGCCTCAGGAGACATTGCATCAATCAGGATTAAAGAGAGTTCACTCGGCTTAAGCTCACTGATAGAGGCTAATGCTTCATCACTGTCGCTGACCGTAATTAACTGATAATCGGGCGATAAAAGGCTATCTAAGAGATCCTGAGTCTCTTTATCATCATCTATCAATAGTACTGTAGTTTTATTTATCATCACTACCTATGATAGACAAAATATCTGTAAATTAAAGATATATTACGTAATGTTACAGTAGTTATCATTATATTTATATATGTAGATTAGGGTTGATTGGGGCTATCCGTAGGGTTGAAGAGATTTTTCATCTTTTATCGAATAAATGGTCGGGCTACTGATCATTGCTATGTACAAATGCATTTCGTTAGAGGAGAGGGTGTTTTGTTTCAACTGAAAGAGTGGAAAATTGGGGAACGTCTGGGGCTGCTTGGGGTGATGGTATTGATCCCGATTATTTTTCTAGAGGTCAACTATATCGGTGGTATCCAGAGTCAGAGTACTTTGAGAGAGATGGAGCGGAAGGGGCTGGCTCAAGTGCGTATGCTCTATCCCCTCTACGATCATTTGTTGCACGAAGCCGCTGACGCGGAGAAACAAGACACAGCATAAAGCCACTC
>JABGQL010000140.1 GCA_018648825.1 Gammaproteobacteria bacterium | reverse complement strand
TGATGCAGATTCGTTCATCCAGCTCACGTAACAGTTTTGCAGTCTCCAGACCATCAATCCCCGGAGGCATGCGCATATCAATAAAAGCCACTCTGTAGGGGGTGCCATCCACCATCGCTTTGCGCGCCATCTCTACAGCATCCTGCCCTTGGCTTGCGAAAGAGAGGGTGAACTCCTCTACCGTGCTACTTCCTGTCAGGTCATCAAGGTCAGACTCTCCCGTTAGCGTTCCAGCAAGGGACTGCAGCATGATTTTATCTTCAAGATCTTTTTGATTCAGCTCGAAGATTTTTCGATAAAGGGCAAGAATAGGGTCTGCACCATCAATTGCTAAAATGCGGCTGCTGTCATTGCTGGGGGTGGTCATGATTTGTATTTTTCTGGGGGTAGAGTGTAACGGGATTAGAGAGAAGGGTATGCCCTGATGTTTATAGAGGGGGGTAGGATATAACTGAAGGCATACTAAAAACAATAGATTTTTGTCAAAGTGTTAGAAGGTAGGAGGGGGTAGTTTCATTCTAAAATTCTACCACTATCTGTCTTGTTTTTGTTTTGATAGAAGGTAGAATACAAGACTTTGAAAATGTTTGGTGATACCAAGTACGCTGTGAAAACTTTGACGAATGGTCAGTCTTGTAGTGTTCGTGGAGGTAAGGTATGCGGCATACACAGAGGAGATTGCTGTACCTTGTTGAGGGACTGCTCTCTTAGCAATGAAGGAGATGAGTGAGGAGAGGATGTCTCCTGCTCTTAATGACAGCAATAATTAAAATATAAGGTGGTTTGTAGTCGGTAGCGACAGATTGCCTTAGTTTCTGATCAAGAGAACTGAAGCAATGTTAATAGATGATACAAAATACGCCTTTCAACTTTCAGCAATGCTGATGTCTCACAAAGGCTATGAGTCACTGACTCATGCAGTTATTCACTACCTCTACTCAATGGAAGAGGTTGAGTATGTCGCAGTATATGAGTCATATGAAGATGCGAAGCAAGATGAGATGGTCATCAAACGCTTTGCTCTTGCGCCTGATGAAGAGGATCAGGATTACCACCATGAGTTGGCTCAGAAGTGTGCGATTAAAAGTCGGGGTGGTGTATCAAAGCTCAATGTCTATCATGATCCATGGGTGCTGCTAGACTCTCTGGGGCGACTCACCCCACGTCGAATGATCTTGGTGAAGGGGGACCTGAGTCCATCCAACATGGCGATCATAGAGGGGCTTGATAAAATCTATACCAGTAAAGTGGCGCTGTTTGATGCAGAAGAGCGTGACTCTCTGACCGGTTTGTATAGTCGTCCAAGCCTGAAAGTGATGCTCGAAGATTTGGTGACCTTCTATCGTGGAAAGAACTTTAACGACCAGCCGATGAAAACATGGCTGGTGACAATAGGGATCGATGATCTTGAGCAGAAAAGTGAAGAGTATGGCGCGCACTATACTGACAAAGTTCTGAAAACACTCTCTCATCTGTTGAACAAGAATATTAAATATACAGACTCTTTGGCCTGTTATGGCGATGGCAAGTTTGCCCTTATCCTCAATCTGTATCGTGCCCGTGAATTAGAGGCTAAGCTGGATGAGCTGCATAATATGATTGAGGGGCACTCATTCCCTGCGGGCTCGCTTACAGTAAGTATCGGCTATACGATGATTGATCCTATGATTCCAGTTGATCTGATGATGGAGTTTGTTGATCGAAAGAGTGGCTACCTGATGCGTAATGGCAGCAGTCAAGTGCAATACCTGAATGCGATTAATGAGACCCCAACAGCGGGTGAGACCATTAATCTACAAGGGTTTTAACGCAGGATTTTTTCTTGTGGGGTGATAAATGGCTAGCAGAGGAGTAGAAACATGCAGGCGATAGTAGGAAAATCAGTAGCGAAGACGGGGGGAGCAAAGATTTTTCCATCAGCTGCAGCATCAACAAAAGTGGGGGCTGCTCAGGCTGCGCCCGCTTTCACCTACCCATATCCTCATGGTGTGGAGATTGAGGCAGGCAGTGATGCTATAAGTAGAACCATGATAGCGCCTGGAGGTGGAGCAGATGCAGGGGTAGCAGGCACAGGCAAGCAGATTGGGGTTGTGGGAGGAAAGGGGGGCACACTGGGGACAAAGAGTGGAGTCATCGGTGGGAAGACAGGCGTTAGCGTTGCACCCATGGGCTCTACTGGTGCGAAAGTGGGTTCTGCAGGGAAAGTGGGTAGTGCCAGTGGAGGGAAGATAGGCGCTGCAGCAGCTACACCTACACCTACACCTATGGGACCTGTGGGAACAAAATCAGGGGCAAAGGCAGGTGCTACGGGCACAAAAAAGACAGGCATCTTTGACTTCTTTGGAAATAAGAGCAGTACAGCAGGTACTCAGACCGGAACGGCTGGAGGTAAGGCTACTGCTCCTGTTGCATCCAAAGGGTCTACAGGAGCAAAAATAGGCGGTACTGGTGGTAAAGCTGGCACAGTAGGGCCGCAGACTGGGATCGCTGGAGGAAAAGCTGGCACAGTAGGACCGCAGACTGGGATCGCTGGAGGCAAGACAGGCGTAGCAGGTAAGGCAGGCATAGCCGGAGGGGGGAAAGTAGGTGTGGCTGGAGCGGGGAGCAAGGCTGGTGCTGCCGGAACACAAATGGGAGCAGCTGGAGGAAAAGCTGGTGCAGTGGTTAGCAGTAAAGGATTGAGCTTCGGGTTGGCTGGCTTTGGACCTATTATCGTTATTGTAGGTGTTGTGGTTGCTGTTGGAGCCTATGGTTACTACCGCTCCCGCCACCCTCAAGAGCTTCCTGATGAGAGCGCAGAGTCTGATGTTGCTAATGAGGATGAGTTTGAAAACGTAAGCCGATTCAGAAAAACACCGGTCAGAAAAACCAAAGAAAATATTGAGACTATGGCGGTCTCTGCGATAGAGCAGCTGAGAAAAGTTATGGAAGATTTGGGGAAAGACAGCAGCCAACCAAGTAGTCAATCTAGATAAGTCTGTAGAAACGAAATATCGGTCTGAAATCGATCTAAACAGGAAGTGAGGAGTACCATCATGCCACAGGCAATAGCGGGAAAAGCAGTAACAACCAAGCTGGGTGCTACAAAATTTGGAGCGATTATGGGGGAGGTGTTGAACTTGCCCCTTCGGCAGTGGTTGGAACAGACGTTGTGATTGGTAACGGTGCAGAGGTGATGGCCAAAGCCAAGCTGGGGAATGGCGTTGTGATTGGTTCAGATGCCACCATCCAGAAAGGGGCGGTCATCGGAAAAGGGGCTGTTATCGGGCAGGATGCATCCATTGCTAAAGGTGCTGTGGTGAAAAGTGGGGCTATTGTTAAAAATGGTGTAACAGTAAAGGCACTGCCCGTTGCAAAAGCGGGAGCAGTAAAAGCTGCGTCTGTAGCTCAAACAGGTACTGCTGCAAAAGTAAGTGCGGCCTCCACTGGCGGGGCCAAAACAGCTGTAGCCGTCAAATCAGCTACAGGTAAAACTGCCGCAGCCACACTCTGGAATGGAAAGGGTTTGAGTCTTGGACTCGGACTGGGGCTAGGTGCATGGGGAGTTGTTACCGCTGGTCTTATTGGAGCTACTGTCGCTTATGGTTACTATCGTTACAACTCAGTTGAGCTGTTAGAGGGTGAGATGGAGGGTGACGAAGAGGTGGTTATAGACAGAGTAGACGCAGAACAGAGCGACAAGGAATAGATGGATGGCGGCTGAAGTAATATTGGTTGATAGCCAGTGGAGGCCCCGATTTCAGGCGCTTCTAAGCTACTTGGGTATAGCGGTCTTTATTCCACTGTTCCTCTATCGTAATAACAAGTTTGTCTACTTTCATGCCCGGCAGGGGCTGGTTTTGTGGATGATCTCTGTTGCTGCAGTGGCCTCGCTATTCTTGCCTGGGTCGGGTAAATTCCTCTTTGTGGTGTTGATGGGGATCTACGCTGTTTCTGCTATGATTGGTATCGTTGCTGCACTGAGTGGCTCGGTCTGGGAGTTACCCGTGATTGGTTCATTGGCTCGTCGTTACTTCTAGGAGAATAGAGTGCCTACACTATCTACATTGACCTCTAGCGGAGTCCTCTCTGGTTTTGGCGCTCTCGTCTCTACCAATGCGAGCTCTGCTGTTGCCGTTGCAAGCGCAGTGGCCTCACCCCTGATTATTTTGGGTTTAGCTGCGGCAACCGGTGTTGCTGCTTGGAAGGCTGTGGAACTAAAACGGTTAGAGAACCCTAAGCATCGAAAAATGCACTATCAGGCAAGTTCGGCAGTTAGCCGGATGGCTTAGAGTTAAGGGAATCGATACAATTTTGGACTCTTCTGAGTGCGCTTCTTCTTTTTCAATTTCTGTGTGGTAACCTCAGCAGCCTTGCTGAGAGCCTGTTGAACGATTTGTGACTCTACAGATTTTAGGGTCTGATGTAGTGGGGTGATCTCCTGTTTGAGGATATCCTGTACTGCATCTAGTGTTAGTGAGGAGGGAGCGACTACAGCTACCGTGGCAGGTATAACGCTCTCCTCAGTGGTTGAGATCGCGGGTGCTGCTGCAGAAGCAGTGGCAGCCTGTAGCGACTCAACCTGTAGTGACTCAACGGCAGCTTGTAGGCTTACCAGTTTTTGTCCCAACCCCTCTAATATAGCGATCTGCTTACTGTCATCTTCTGTGACTTGTTCCGTGGGTTTTGCTGGCACTGCAAGTGCTTGAATGGCTTCTTGCGTCTGCTGCCCCTGTTCCGCCAATAGCATTATTTGACTACCAGACTCTCCAATGGAGACCTGTAACTGCTCTTCCAGTGAGGTTACCTGCTGCTGTTGCTCGGCAACCTGCTCACTTAATGTGCTGTTCTGTATGGAGAGGTAACCGACTCCGCAAAGCGTGAGTGCGCCGACAATCACCGGAGCAAACTGCTTCAGAGGAGATTCAGCCTCTTCCTCCTCGGGAGGTGGTGGGGCAGCAGCCTTGATGGCTTGCTGTACCGCACTGCGCACCTCATCACTGACGTGAGTGCTCAGTGCAACCACCCCTTCAGAGGCGAGCAGGGCTGTCTCTGCTGCCTGATTGGCAGTGTCAGCAGATGCAGATAGCGTCTCCATAGTCTGTGTAAGATCCACAATGCGTACCTCGCCTAATTATTTGCCGAGATTCTGAATGCGCTCACGTAACTGCTGAGTGCGTTCCCGGATGGCATCACTGTGTTTTTTCAGTTCGACCATATATTCGCTCATCTCTTCGCTCATCATTACCGCTGAACTGGCTTCAGGCTGACTCTCTTCGATCTGTTTGAGCGCCTCATGCACCAGTTCGCGCATCTCAGTGGTGGTGTTGCTGGCTATTTCAGTGACATCATTGGCGAGATCAGCAGCTTCATGTGCCAGCTCAACGGCGTTAAGAATCGAGTCCTCTAAGCGTGAGACAGGAGAGTCGGCCTCTGTAGCTGGATCTTCTGTAGCAGCAGGCTCAGGAGTTTCTGGTGTATCGTCATCCGTAGTATCGCTTCCGATCGCCTCTGCGATGAAGTCTACTTCTGGCTCATCATCATCATCTTCATCGCTCTCATCAGGGATTTCGATCTCATCGTTATCTCCTGCGCCACCGATGAAATCAACCTCCTCATCGCTCTCTTCAGAAAGTTGCTCGATGTCTACCTCAGCCTCTGCTTCAGC
>JABGQL010000021.1 GCA_018648825.1 Gammaproteobacteria bacterium | reverse complement strand
TTGATAAGCCGCATGAGCATCAAACTCCACCCCTTGCTGTTGATACTCAAATTGTTGCAGTATTTGCTGGTCTAGTGGGTCGAGCTTGGTCACAAACTCGGCAAAATCGGCTGCAGATATTTCAGATATTTTGTTGGCCATTTTCAGTGCTGAGTCTGGAATTTGTGCAGGACAATTCTCGGTATTCCAGACAGGATCTTGATAATAACGGCCATCTGCCTCATCAGCCAGATCTTCAAACATCTCACTAGCACTATATGATCGATAGCCAAAGGACAAGCTGGTGCAGTCATCACTTAAGCTCACACCATGATGCGCTACTTTAGGGGGAATATATAAAATATCACCCGCTTCAACATCAAAATGTTGCTCCGCAGTAAATTGCTTCATGATCCTAAGGGGGACACCTTCTAGATAGTTATCTAGGTGGCAGTGCTGACGACTCAGTGACCAGTGTCGTTTACCACTTCCTTGCAGCAAAAACACATCATAAAGATCAAAATGGGGCCCCACGCTCCCCCCTTTTGCGGCATAAGAGATCATTACATCATCTAAACGCCAGCGTGGAATAAAGTTGAAGTGATCAATGAGCGACTCCACTTCCGGGATAAACCGATCCACCCCTTGAACGAGTAAAGTCCAGTCAACTTCTGGAAGTTTTGTAAAAGTCTCTTCTGAAAAGGGGCCTTCGGCTAATGACCAGCGGTTATCTTTTATAGCCCCTCTGACCAACCTAGACTCAAACTCCTCTTCAAGAGAGAGCCCTGCTAACTCATCCGGTGAGATTGGAGTGATAAAACCGGGCAAGGCCTGCTTAATTAATAGCGGTTTTTTCTGCCAATAGTCTGACAAAAACTCCTCTTGGGAGATGGTGCCGAAGACAATCATGATTTCGAACTGCCGATTAGCGCTGCTAATGAGCTTAGTGTTTGGTGGAAAATATTGGACATTGACGTTGAGTATAACAGCTTAGTCTCTGGCACCCCTTTCCTATCAACACAGTGACCTTGGCAACTCAGAAGCTTCCTACTCATGAAGAGGCCCATAGATCCACCCCCTCCAACACCAACTCAGAAGCCACCTCTGCCTCAGCTGATAGCTCTTGCTGGATTTTTTCTGCAGCACCACCAGTTAACCATACGCCAAACAAACCATAACGGCTTTCAAGCTGCACAAGAACTTCATTGAGCATCAACCCCACACCGTGTTCAGCAGCCTTCAATGCCTCTTCAGTCGTTCGCCCCAACAGGAGTTGATGCTGCCCCTCTCGGTAGTGTGCCTTGAGGTGTGGGGCACGCTGCAGTAGTGTTTGGAGGGTAGAACCAACAGCGGGCAGAATCAACCCTCCCTGATGCTCTCCATCGGTATCAACAAAATCTAGAGTAACCGCCGTACCGCAATCAATCAGGCAGAACGCCCCTTTGGTTCGTTGCCATGCGGCAACCATACCCAGCCAACGATCAACCCCAAGCTGCTGCGGGTTAGCATATCCATTGGTTAGTGCGCCCCACTGCTCAGCGCTCTGAATAATCTGAGGCTGTAGCGCCCAGCACTGCTGTACCCACTGCTGAAGCTGCTGCTCCCGTTGTTGACCCGCACTGTTAACCATCCACACTTGATTTGGGGCGGACTGTCGCCTCCAATATTCTGGAAGCTGCTCCAACTGCTCAGCATCCACTACAGCTGTCGACTCCACACCACTTTCTCCACCCCACCCCCACTTGACTCGGCTATTACCAGAGTCGATCAGCAGCCGTCTCATACTGCCCTGTTGGTACTGAGGCGTAGCGAAACATCACCACTGTAGTGGCGCTGAATCTCCCCATTGGACTCCACCTTGAGCGCTCCCATGGGATCAATCCCACGTGCGACTCCATGAACCTGCTTTCCCTCTTGGTGGATCACTACGGGCTGATCACAGACGCGATCGAGTGCCTCCCACTCCGGCATCAATGCTGGCAGCCCCTCTTTCTCAAAAAGGTCCAGCAGAGGTAACAACCTATTGAGCAGTGCTGCAGTAAGCTGATTACGTGTCGGAGGCGTCTTTAGATGCTGCTCCAGAGCGGTCCAGGGCTGGTCAATCTGTTTCGACTGATCAGAGAGGGAGACATTCAGCCCAACCCCAATCACCACATCAGTCGGCCCATCACTCTCCCCCTCCAGCTCAATCAACACCCCGCCCAGTTTTTTGTCATCATAATGGAGATCGTTGGGCCACTTCAGCATTGCGCCATTCAGGCCGAGCTGTTCCACTGCCTGCGCCATTGCAATCCCCACCACAATACCGAGACCACTCAGCGCCATCAACCCACCAGAGAAGCGCCACAGCAGAGAGAGGTAGAGGCTGCCTCCGAATGGGGAGATCCACTGCTTTCCTCTACGCCCCCGCCCACCAGACTGATATTCCGTCAGCAACACACTCCCAATCACCGCCTCTTTTTTCCGCAAGCGGCGCATTAATTCACTATTGGTAGAGTCACAACTCCAGAGGGTTTCAATCTGCGGTAGGCGCGCACGAGCCTCCTGCTGTAGCTGCGACTGGATCTCGGCGCGATCCAGCAACGTAACCGATGAACTCAAACGATAACCCTGACGCTGCTCAGAGTGGATCTCTATCCCACTCTCCTGCAGCGTCTGAACCTGCTTCCAGACTGCCGCACGGCTGATACCAAGGTGCTCTCCAAGCATAGTACCGCTATGACGTGCACCATCTGAGAGCCTTTGCAGCAGCCGCTGCTGAACTGGAGTGATCACTTAGCCGCTGCCATCTCCTTAGCTACCAGGTACTCGATCACCTGAAACATCTTCTTAATACTGCCTGCAGATCCCGCATCGGTCAGATATTTACCCGCAACCACTACCGCAGGCACACCCTGGATCCCCGATTGGCGCGTCATGCGATAAGCCTGCTTCACCCGTGACTGCACACCAAAAGAGTTCCAGGTCTTGCGGAAGGTCTCAGGAGCAACCCCCTGCTTCTCAAACAGCCCCTCAATCGCCATCTCATCTGAAGCCAGATTGCGATTGCCTTCGAGGTGAATACCGTTAAACAGTGCGGGGTGAACCTTATCAAGCACCCCCAACAGTGCCGCAGTATAGAAGGCCTGCGCACCCTGCGCCCAGCTTGCACCCAGGATAGCGGGCTGCATCTGGAAGTTTACATTTTTGGGATTCCCTTCCAGCCAGTGGTGAACATCGGGCTCCATGCGAAAACAGTGCGGACAGCCATACCAGAAGTACTCACGCACTTCGACCTTACCCGGCTCATCAACCGTACGCAGAGGCTTACTGATCTGGGTGTACTCAACCCCCTCCATGAAATCTTCCGCTGCCAGCGCCACACTACTCATCAACCCTGCAACCAAGGCTACCGCTGTAATCCATCCTCTTCTCATTACACCATTCCTCTTCGTCTTCTGTTTATTATCCGGTCCATTTGGACAGCGCTAATGGTAACGCGGTTCCTCTACTCTGTATTAATCCTTGCATAAATATTTGCAGTTTCTACCCCCACCCCAACCCTCCCCCTGCAAGGGGTAGGGGGTTTTGTTAAACAAAATAGTGGGGCATAAAAAAGGCCGCACAGCGTGCGGCCTCTTCAAGCTTACCGATATCGATTACAGGCCAGACTGTGACAGCATGTAGCTAATCGCAGCTTTCAACTCTGCATCACTCAGAGAGGAGCCACCACGAGGTGCCATTGCAGTACCGGGAACACCAGCCACTGAACTCTTGACTAAGCCATCCACACCGCCCGCCTTCTGCAGACGTGGCTCCCAGTTAGCCTTCATGCCCGATTGTGGTGCATTCAGCGCTGGAGCTGCAGGTCCGTGACAAGCAAAACAGTTCGCCTGATACAGTCCCGCGCCATCCCCTGAACCACCTGCCGCAGGGGCGGCAGCAGCTGGGGCGGCAGCAGGTGCCGCTGCAACAGCAGCTTCCGCGACTGGTGCAGGCACTGCCTTGGCAGCCGGTGCACCCATCGAATTCAGATAGGCCGTAATTGCAGAGATATCACCATCCGTCAAACGGCTGGCAACTTCGCGCATCATATTGTTAGGATCATTTACACGCGCACCACTACGGAAGGCGTTGAGCTGTGCAACGGTGTAGTCACCCAGTTGTCCACTCAGTGCAGGCCATTTAGCGAGATCGTTACCCGCAGCATCTGGACCGTGACAAGCCATACAGGCGCTTATGCCGCGAGCCATATCACCCCCTTGGTAGAGCGCCTTACCCTTGGCAACCAGGCCTGCATCAGCAGCAGCACCAGACTTACCTGCAACCGTTGCATAGTAGGCACCGAGATTAGCCATATCGGCATCACTCAACCCCAACGCTTGACCGGTCATCAGTACATCTTTACGTGCGCCTGACTTCAAATCTTGCAACTGCTTAACGGTATAACCCGCGTTCTGTCCCGCCAGTGAAGGTACCGCCTTGGTCTTACCAGGATTCATGGGATCAGGGAACGCCGGGTTACCTTCACCATTCATGCCGTGGCAGGCACCACAAACTGCAGCCTTCGCCTTGCCCGCATTTACATCACCAGCAGCCAGTGCTGCCCCGGAAACGGTCAGCGCAAGCGCTGCAACCCAAGTTTTTGCGCAAGTTTTTGCACAAGTTTGTGTCCAAGCGACCTTCTTCATTAATCTGTTCCTTAAATTTCTATAGTGGGTCCAGCCCCACATTGACGTGCCAGAGAGTATCCGCACAAGTAATAGAAGATTGGCAATTATATTCGCAATTGCTCGAACTGCAAGCTATACAACCGCAAAGCTTACTCTTACACCCCTATAAAACAATCCGCACTCCTTTTGAATGGGACTCGTTTTTCCTATACAAGAGACCGTATAATGGCGTTATGAACCTAAATCAAGCCACCTTTACCACCAGCGCTCCGAAGCTCTCCCGCTGCCCAACAGAGAGCATTGCTGAGGTCGCCTTTGCGGGGCGATCCAATGCAGGAAAATCCAGCGCACTCAACCGTTTAACTGGAGTTAATGGACTTGCCCGCACCAGTAAAACACCAGGACGCACCCAACTGATTAACTACTTCGAACTGGACGAGGCACACTATCTGGTAGATCTACCCGGCTACGGCTTTGCCAAGGTACCACTCAAGATACGACAGCAGTGGGAGCGTCATCTGGAGGAGTATCTGCGTGACCGCAAGGCGCTACGTGGACTGATCATTTTGATGGATATCCGCCACCCCATGACCGATAACGACCGTCAGATGGTGGAGTGGAGCCACTTTATCGATCGCCCCATCCATATCTTGCTAACCAAGGCCGACAAACTCAAGCGTGGTGCAGCAATGGCTTCTCTACATAAAGTAGAGGCCACGCTAAAGACCGAGTTCCCCGGTATCACGGTGCAGATCTTCTCCTCCACCAAAGGGATCGGGGTTGATGAGGCGCGACAGACGGTCATGAACTGGCTCACAAGCGACTAAAGCTTTGGCTCAGCGACTACTTCTACTGTTTTTTCTGATTACCTGTGGCGAGAGTAGCGCCTCTTTTCTGGGTATTGACCCCGCTCTTCCGGTACAACAGTTGGCGCCCTATTTTGAGGCATTCGAAGACCCTCAAAGAACACTAGGCTTTGAAGAGGTCAGCCACACAGAAAACCAAGATCGGTTTTATCCGCTTAATCTGGGAGAG
>JABGQL010000023.1 GCA_018648825.1 Gammaproteobacteria bacterium | reverse complement strand
TCCACTATTTCGTTAAATTGATTACCCTAATGAACTGGGGTCTGAACGGTTACGAGAGTCCTGCTGCAGAAGCGATAATCCAGCCTGAAGCAGAAGTAGATGATGAGTTGATGGCGATCTATATCGATAGCTGCACAAAAAATAGAGCAAAACTCACCACAGCGCTCGCTGATCAGGAGTGGAGTGAGGTCAGGGCTGTGGCACACTCCATTAAAGGCAGTGCCATATCTTTTGGGTATCCTGCACTCTCTGTTAGAGCGGAGACGGTACAGCAAGCCTTTGATGAGGGAGAGATGGATCAGCTTGCCATCTCAGCAAAAGCACTATTGAAAGCCCTCGATCAGCTATTAGATTGAGGAGGTCTCAGCTGGTGCAGTAAAACAGCGATCCACCAGATAGAGTAACGAACGGTAGGGGAGTTCACTGTGGCGGGAGAGCCCGATCTCACAGGTGCGGCTGGAGGAGAACCCTTCACTGCACCCTTTCGGGAGTTGCTTTTTCAAACCAGCCAATGCTGATTGATTGAGTTCTGGAAGGGTAAACCCTTTATCGCCGGAGAAACCACAGCACCCCTCCTCTTCAGGCTGAAAAACCTGTTTGGCACAGCGTTGTGCCAGCTCTAAAAATAGCGGCTCCAACCCCTGTTTGCGGGCGCTACAGGGGATGTGCAGAGCAATCTGCTCCAGCTGCTGGCTCTGTTGCAGCCGTGGAATCAGCTGTTGCAGAGCAAACTGCACCGAGTCAAACAGCTGAATGGGGCGCGTAAACTGCTCCACCATCCGCGCAGTACAGGGGCTGGCATCACAGAGCACCGGCAACGCCCCCTGTTCTGTTGCCTCCCATAACGCCTGCTCCAGCCTTCGTAAACTCTGCTCTGCAGCAGCAGTTGCACCCTTGCTACTAAAGGGGAGTCCACAACACTGTTGCTCCATCTCTGGGAGCACAACCATCTGCAGCTTAGCCTTATGAAATAGCGAACCGATCACCTCATTGAGGCCACGCTGCTCGCTATCACCACTGGCGCTACCCATTGCTCGATTGACACAGGCACTGAAGTAGACCGCCCTGTCGTGAGTGGGGGAGGTCTCTATGTTTGCAGAGGATAAGGATGAGCCACTACGTGGCATCCAGCGGTCCCAGCTTGGAATTTTACCGCCACTGATTTTGGTGAGAAACTGACTCCCGCCCTCAATAGCCTTTGGCCCAGTGAAGCGGGAGAGCTGATCAAGCAGATGCAGTCCACTACTTGTCGCACGGGTAATGCCTCCAATATGGTTGGCAGACCAGTTGGCGATCTTCTCTGCGCGTGGTGTGAGTGCCTCCCGACGCAGCTGCAGCACCATCTCTCCAGTATTAATCCCCACCGGACAGCGGGTGGCACAGAGGCCATCAGCAGCACAACTCTCCTCTATCAACCAAGGGTAGTTCTCAGGCAGTTGCGCCAGAGGATCTCCCACAGCATGGCGCAGACTCACAATACGTTGTCGGGGAGTCAGACTGAGGTTGCGCGAAGGGCAGATCGGCTCACAGAAGCCACACTCAATGCAGCGGTCCACCAAGGGGTCCACCTGTGGCATCGGTTTGAGATTTTTGATATGGATATCGGGATCACCATTGAGGATAACACCGGGGTTGAGTAGCTTTTCTGGATCAAACAACTGTTTAATCTGCTGCATCATCTGGTACGCCTCCGCACCCCACTCCAACTCCACATAGGGGGCCATATTACGCCCTGTGCTGTGCTCAGCCTTGAGCGAGCCATCAAACTGCCGTACCACCAGTTGGCTGAGTGCATCCATAAATTGGTGGTAGCGCGAAACCTCAGTCGTATCACCAAAATTGGGGGTGATCACAAAGTGGAGGTTACCCTCCAGTGCATGACCAAAGATGATCGCATTGCTATAACCATGCTGCTGAAACAGCTGCTGCAGGGCATCGGTTCCGGCCGCCAACTGGTGAATGGGGAAGGCGATATCCTCGATCACCACCGTGGTGCCACTCTCTCGCATGGCACCCACTGAGGGGAACAGCCCCTTGCGGATCTTCCACAGCTGCTCAAATTCGGCAGGTTGATCAGTAAAGTGGATCTCACTAAGGCGCTGCAGGGGATTCAGCGCTGTTTCAATCTGCTTGATCTGCTGCTGGAGCTGCTCGGAGGTCTCTGCACGACTCTCAACCAGTAGTGAAGTGGCCTTATCAGGCAACTGCTGGATCAGCGGGTCCATCCCCTCATTATGCTCAATCGAGCGCAGTGCGGCACGATCCATCATCTCCACCGCATCCACGGGCAGCTGTTTTAATAGCGGGATCGCCTCACAAGCAGTAACCGTATTGGGAAAGTGGATCAGTGCACTGGCTTTGTATCGATGTTCTACCACGGTACGGTAGGTGATCTCGGAGATAAAGCCGAGCGTACCCTCAGAGCCGATCATCAGATGCTGCAGGATATCAAATGGATCACTGTAGTCAGTCAACGCATTGAGGCTATAACCTGTGGTGTTTTTGATCTTGTACTTATTGCGAATACGCTCGGCCAACGCTCGGTTATCACGGGTTTGTTGTCCCAGTTGAGTCAGCGCATCCAGTAGTGCGGCATGGGTCTCTCTAAACTGCTCACGACTCTCTCTATCGGCGCTGTCCAGCAGGGTACCATCCGCTAGAATGACACACATAGATTGCACCGTTTTATAGCTATTCTGATCCACACCACAACACATACCAGAGGCGTTATTGGCGGCAATCCCCCCGATCTTACAGCTGGAGATAGAGGCGGGGTCTGGCCCAATTTTGCGCCCATAGGGGGCAAGATAACGGTTGGCCTGTGCACCAATAACACCACTCTGTAGACGAATCGCTGCACCCTCTTCGAGAATCTGATGCTCTCGCCAGTGGTTACCCTCCAGTACTGCCAGTACCGAATCGGTCACCGCTTGACCAGATAGGCTGGTACCCGCTGCGCGAAAGGTGACCGGAGTCGCATACCGCTGGGCCTGTTGCAGTAACTCCACCACCTCCGCATCATCCACCACCCGCACCACCAACTGCGGCACCAGACGATAGAAGCTGGCATCGGTACCATAGGCGGTACAGAGCAGAGGCTCATCGATCAGTCGTTGATCCGGCAGGGTGCGCGCAAGCGCCTTTTTTAACAGGAGGTAACAGTTATCCATTTCCGTAAGCGACAGCAGGTAGCCAAGTGACCAGTTGAGGGAAGAGGAAGATTAACAGCAACCCAATCAACTGCAACCCAATAAAGGGGAGCACCCCACGATAGATCTCCGTCAGTTTCACCTCAGGAGGGCAGACCCCCTTGAGATAGAAGAGGGCGAAGCCAACCGGCGGGGTAAGAAAGGAGGTCTGCAGAGTCACCGCTACCAGCAGTGCAAACCATACTAGGTTGGGGTTATCGACCACACCATAGCCATCTACCTGTAGATCCAGAGCCCCAACCACAGGCCCAACCAGCGGTAAGATAATCAAGGTGATCTCAATCCAATCTAAGAAGAACCCAAGCAGGAAGACCATCAACAGCACCACCCCAATCAATCCATATGGCCCCAACCCCAAGCCATTGAGGGAGGACTCGATTAGCTGGTCACCACCGCACTCTCGTAGCACCAGAGCAAAAATGGTGGCCCCAACAAAGATTGCAAAGATGTAGGCGGAGGTGTTCATGGTATTCATGGTCACCTCTTTCAACGTCTCATAGTCGAGCCGTTTGTGGAGGAGTGCCAATATCGATGCCCCCAGCGCCCCCACACCAGAGGCCTCCGTAACCGTAGCAACCCCCATGAAAATCGAACCCAACACCACCAGAATCAGTGCGGCTGGAGGCAGAATATCCAGCAGTGCACGTAGTACATCTTCAAGATGGACCTCTTTGTGGTCGAGCGCCAGTGGGGCATTTTCTGGATAGAGCCGACCGTAGATGAGGATATAGCTGATGTAGAGAAAGCCAAGAATAACCCCGGGGATTACCGCCCCCATAAACAGGTCACCCACTGAAACCCCTAACTGATCCCCCATAATCACCAACATAATGGAGGGGGGGATCAAGATCCCGAGACAGCCTGAGGCGGCGATAGTGCCGAGTGCCAGCGGTTTGTTGTAGTTCTGCTTCATCATCACCGGTAGTGACATCACCCCCAGCAGCACCACCGAGGCACCGATAATCCCCGTAGAGGCAGCGAGGATAATACCAATCAGGGTGACGGTGATCGCCAGCCCCCCTTTGACATTACCGAACAGCTTCTGCATGGAGTGCATCATCTTCTCTGCAACCCCTGACTTATCCAGCATCAGCCCCATAAAGATAAACATCGGCAGCGCTACCAGCACCCAGTTATCCATCACGCTAAAGACCCGCCCCGTCAACAGCCCCAAGGTGTTGTAGTCGAGCCCGGTCATGGTCCACTCCATTACATTGTCGGTGTACCAGGCCACTCCGGTAAAGAGAACCCCCACCCCTGCCAGAACCCATGCAACGGGGAAGCCCGTAAAGAGGAGGGTGATAAAGGAGACAAACATCGCAATCACCAGATAATTTTCAGCCTCAAGCATGATCATGACTCCCCTTCAGTTTTTGATCGCTCTGATGAGCCCTTAACCTGTGGTTGAAACAGGTGGCGTAGCATCGAGACCCGTCGTGGAGTGTTGTCCTCCAGCTCTTTGCCGTGATGTAGTAGCAGAGAGAGCTCTTGAATCAGTCTGGCTATGGCGGCAACCAGCATTAAAATCATGGTCAGTGGAATCACCGCCTTAACCACCCAGCGGTAGGGGAGACCAGTAGGGCTGGAGGAGGATTCATTGACCAGATAGGCATCAATCACCCAGCCACTGCTATGGTCGAGCAGAATAATAGTAAAGGGCATCAGCAGAAAGAGGATGCCCAGAATTTCAATAATATGTTGAGCCCTTCGGGGCAGATACATATGTACGATATCAACACGGATATGGCTATCCTGCGTGATCGCGTAGGCGATACCAAACATAAAAGCGGTGGCGAAAAAATGCCACATCAACTCTTCGAGAGGGACCTGCCCATTGTTGAAGCCGTAACGTAAAACCACCTGAATCAGAATAATGCCGATCAATGCCACATTAAGCCAAGCTGTGGTTTCGGCAATACGCTGCACCCCTCGGTTAAGCCAGCGGGCAATCGGTACTTCAAATTGTGGTGATAGATCCGCTAGGGGAGAGGACATGGTTAGGCTCCTGAGTTCGATAAAGGTGTTCGGGTTCCCCCCTCCAGAGAGGAGGAGGGGGTTATCACCGCCTATTTTTTGATACGTTCCGTACCGGGGCGTGGCAGGAAGGCCCACTCATTCCACACACGATAGTCGCTGCGGAAGTTCTTCAAGTTGTCGTAGATCTTCTTGAACTCAGGATCTTTCGCACTCTCTTCTGCAACCACCTCGTCCCACTTACTGCTGAACTGACCAAGCATCTCATCACTCCAGTAGCGATTCTGCACCCCCTTCTCAGCATTCTCTTTCATCACTGGGAACTGAATCGCCTCACCCTGTGCCAGACCATCCAACATCGCCGCCTTACAGCTCATCTCAACAACAGTCTGCTGCTGTTTATCCATCTTCTTCCAAGTATCTTTGTTGATAATCAGGTCAAACATGGTGGCTGGTTGGTGCCATCCTGGGAAGTAGTTGTACTGTAAGCGACCTTAAAACAGGGTACTTCTCACCGGCCAACTAACCCGTAACACTA
>JABGQL010000079.1:21041-38913 GCA_018648825.1 Gammaproteobacteria bacterium | reverse complement strand
TGCTACAACTGTTTATCCCACTCGGGTTTTTAGGGGTGGTCTACAGCCAGATCAAGCACTCCCTCTCTGATATCGATATGATGTTTCAACTACTGGAGAAGAAGCCTGAGATTGTAGACCGAGAGGGGGCCACTACACTGGATGCAGGGCGTGGCGAGATCCACTTCAACCAGGTGGACTTTGCCTACAATGCCGACCGCCCTATTCTTCATGACATCTCTTTTAGCGTACCCGCAGGGCGCAAGGTGGCCGTGGTGGGGCAGAGTGGTTCAGGAAAATCGACACTGGCACGACTGCTATTCCGCTTTTATGAACCACAATCTGGCAGTATCACCATCAACGGCACCAACACACTGGAGATCACTCAACATAGCCTACGCGCTGCCATCGGTATCGTGCCGCAGGACACGGTGCTATTCAACCACACCATTGGCTACAACATCGAATATGCCCGCCCCGGAGCAACTCAGACAGAGGTAGAAGAGGCCGCACGCATGGCTAATATTCACGACTTTATCGAGGCGCTGCCTCAAGGATATGAGACCACTGTGGGTGAACGCGGGTTGAAGCTCTCCGGTGGAGAGAAGCAACGTATTGCCATCGCCCGTGCCATCCTCAAGAACCCGCCGATTATGATCTTTGATGAGGCCACCTCCTCCCTCGATTCTGCTGCCGAAAAGGTAATTAACGACTCACTACAAGAGATTACTACCCAACACACCACTCTGGTAATCGCCCATCGTCTCTCGACTATCGCTGATGCCTATGAGATTCTGGTGATGGAGCAGGGGCGGATTATTGAACGAGGCAGCCACACTGAACTTCTGGAGAGAGGGGCTACCTACGCCAACATGTGGAAGCTACAACAGCAAGAGAACAGCGAATAGCCTGCCTCTGTAATAAAATGTAACAGACAAAAACTCATAAATTTGTCATAATGGAAACATTACTCAACGGATTTGAGATCTGCACTATTATGGAATCTACATCTACAGAAAGCACCCGCTGGTACCTACTCGCCAGCAAGCCTCGGGAAGAGGAGCGTGCGCGGATCAACTTGGATCAGCAGGGGTATCATACCTATCTACCCTTGGTAAAACGGGAACGCCGCCGTCACGGTAAGAGTAACATCCACACAGAGGCGCTCTTCCCCCGTTATCTATTTATCCAGCTGGATCGTGAAAACGATAACTGGGCACCGATTCGCTCCACCTTCGGTGTCTCTGGGCTGGTCGGTTTTGGCTCTCGTCACATCAACTATATCCCCATCCCTGATAGCGTGATTGCACAACTCCAGTCTCATGAGGATGAGTTTGGGCTACACAACCTAGAGAAGGCAGAGTGGTTCAACAAAGGGGACTGCGTACATATCACCAGCGGCCCGTTCGCCAATATCAACGGTGTCTTTATGATGGATGATGGCCTACATCGCTCAATGGTACTGATTGAGATGCTGGGTAAACAGCAACATATTACCGTTGAGAGTGCTCAGCTGGCTGCCTGTAGCCACTAATCCGTTATACTCTGCCTACCATGGCAGACTCACAAAAAACCATTCTAATCACCGGCTGCTCCAGTGGCATTGGGCTACGTTGTGCCGAGATACTGAAACAGCGCGGCTGGCGCGTCTTTGCCTCTGCGCGAAACCGTGCTGATGTAGAACAGCTACAGGGACAGGGCTTTGAGAGCCTGCAGCTGGATCTGGATGACTCTCACTCCATCCAGAGCGCCGTAAAGAGAACCCTCGAATTGAGCGGCGGGACACTGGATGCCCTCTTCAACAACGGTGCCTATGGGCAGCCAGGGGCGGTGGAGGACCTCAGCCGCGATACGCTACGCAGACAGTTTGAGACCAACCTTTTCGGCACCGCTGAACTCATCAATAGCGTAATCCCAACCATGCGCAGGCAGGGACATGGTCGCATTGTGCAGAATAGCTCTGTCCTCGGTTTTGTGGTGATGCCCTACCGTGGCGCCTACAACGCCAGTAAATTTGCACTAGAGGGGCTAACCGACACCCTGCGCTTGGAGCTAAAAGGGACGGGCATTCACCTCTCGCTGATCCAACCGGGGCCAATTGAGTCTAAATTTCGCTCCAATGCCTTCCAGGCCTTTAAAGCACATATCGACCCAACCAACAGCCCCCATCGAGCCAATTATGAGGCGATGGAGCAGCGACTGCAGAAACCAGGCCCCGCCGCCCCCTTCACTCTACCTGCTGATGCAGTTGCCAAAAAACTGATCCATGCACTGGAGAGCCGACACCCCAAGAGCCGTTATCCAGTCACCTTTCCCACCTATCTCTTTGCTTTTCTCAAACGACTACTGCCAGACCGCTGGCTCGACACAATACTGCTCAAGGCATCCGGTGATGGAAAGCGCTGACTATTCCAGAGGGTTGTCACAATGAATAAAAAGGTGCTGACGATCGCCAAAGCTGCAAAACAGCTGGGGATCGGCCGCAAAGAGATTCAGCAAAAAATCCAGTCTGGAGCACTGGAGACCTTCGAGGGCAAGGTCTCCCTAGCAGAGCTGGAGACGGTCTTTCCCGGTGCAACTCAGATGGAGACCTCCTCCATTATGGAGAAGATGGAGTTCATCAAAGACAACGCCTACGCCAACCGCGTACAGGCCGCCCATATCCCCGACGCTTACACACTGATGGGGCAGGTACAAAAACTACGGCTAGAGATGAAGATGGCTCGAGAGGAGAAGATGGCCCATCTACGCCTGATCACCGAGCTCACCAACAGCCTACGTGAGATGCAAAAAAGCTGCGACAATAACCAGAAAGTATTAATTGGCAATCTGCTTCAGTTGATTGCCAAGGGTTCTCAAAAACAACTGTAAGGCGACTGGCCAAGCTAAGTTGGCCGATCATTCAGTCCCCTCCTCCTATCAGGGGGAGGGTTAGGGTGGGGGTTAAGTGCTTGAGTTATGCACTCCACCCCCATCCCAACCTTCCCCCTCAATGGGGAAGGAGCCAAAAACAGCGCCAAAATGAGAACTGCTGGTAAACTTAGCTTGGCCAGTCGCCTAACCCAAAGATAAATCTCTTTACTCGAAGGTAATACCCTCTTCCCCGACCCCCACCTTCACCGTTGAGCTGGGCAGATAATCCCCCGAGAGAATTTTCTGCGCCAGTGGGTTTTCGATCTGCTGCTGGATTGCACGTTTCAATGGACGTGCACCATAAACTGGATCAAATCCAGCCTCACCCAGTCGGTCTAGCACCAGATCACTGATCTGCAGCCCAATATCCCGATCTGCCAATCGGTGGTGTAGATACTCCACCTGAATCTTCGCAATCGCACGAATCTCCGCCTGACCCAGCGGATGAAATACTACGGACTCATCAATACGGTTGATAAATTCAGGACGGAAGTGGCTACCCACCGTCTCCATCACCGCTGCCTTCATCACCTCATAGTTCCCCTCTCCAGAGAGTTGCTGAATCTGCTGTGAACCGAGATTGGAGGTCATCACGATCACCGTATTACGGAAATCAACCGTGCGCCCCTGCCCATCGGTGAGACGACCATCATCCAGCACCTGTAGCAGCACATTAAAGACATCGGGGTGCGCCTTCTCCACTTCATCCATAAGAATGACAGAGTAGGGTTTTCTGCGTACCGCCTCCGTCAGATATCCCCCCTCCTCATAACCGACATACCCAGGAGGCGCACCAATCAGCCGCGCCACGGAGTGCTTCTCCATAAACTCAGACATATCCACCCGCACCATCGCCTCTTCAGTATCGAAGAGGAAGTGGGCCAACGCCTTGGTCAACTCCGTTTTACCCACCCCCGTTGGACCGAGGAAGAGGAAGGAGCCATTGGGACGGTTAGGATCAGACAGCCCTGCACGGGAGCGACGAATCGCATTGGATACCGCCTCCACCGCCTCCGCTTGCCCGATAACACGCTCTTTGAGCGCATCTTCCATTCTCAACAGGCGTTCCCGCTCCCCCTCCAACATCTTAGAGACAGGAATTCCGGTCCAGCGCGAAACCACTTCAGCAATCTCTTCATCAGTCACCTTGTTACGCAGCAGCTGATTCTCTTTCTGATCTCCCTCCGCCTCAGCCGCCGTGGTTAACTGCTGCTCCAGTTCAGGGATTTGCCCATATTGCAGCTCAGACATACGCTCGAGATTACCGGCACGGCGCGCGGTCTCCAACTCGATACGCGCCTGCTCCAGCGCCTCTTTGATATGAGTGGTGCCTTGTACGGCTGATTTCTCCGCCTTCCAGATCTCCTCTAGATCCGAGTACTCACGTTCCAGACGACTTAGCTCCTCCTGCAGGTCACCCAGCCGCTTTTTTGAAGCCTCATCACTCTCTTTCTTCAGCGCCTCACGCTCAATCTTCAGCTGAATCACTCGACGATCTAACCTGTCCATCTCCTCCGGCATCGAGTCAATCTCCATACGAATGCGCGAACCCGCCTCATCCATCAGATCAATCGCCTTATCCGGGAGCTGACGATCCGTAATGTAGCGGTGCGACAAGGTGGCTGCTGTCACAATCGCCGGATCAGTAATATCGATACCGTGGTGCACCTCATAACGCCCTTTCAGGCCACGCAGAATGGCGATGGTATCCTCCACTGAGGGTTCATCCACCAACACCTTCTGAAAACGCCGCTCCAGCGCGGCATCTTTCTCTACATATTTCCGGTACTCATCCAGCGTGGTGGCTCCCACACAGTGCAGTTCACCACGCGCCAGTGCGGGTTTTAGCATATTCCCCGCATCCATCGAACCCTCCGCCTTACCAGCCCCCACCATGGTGTGGATCTCATCGATAAAGAGGATCACCTGCCCCTCCTGTTTACTGAGGTCATTCAACACCCCTTTAAGGCGTTCCTCAAACTCACCACGGAATTTGGCCCCAGCAATCAGTGCGCCCATATCCAGTGAGAGCAGGCGCTTGCCCTTGATCCCCTCAGGCACTTCGCCATTGACGATACGTTGCGCCAACCCCTCTACAATCGCTGTCTTACCCACACCTGGCTCACCAATCAGTACCGGATTATTTTTAGTACGGCGTTGCAGCACCTGAATGGCACGGCGGATCTCATCATCTCGCCCAATAACCGGATCTAACTTACCCTGCTCTGCCCGCTCGGTGAGGTCGATGGTGTACTTCTCTAATGCCTGACGCTGCTCCTCCGCATTGGGGTCATTCGCACTCTCACCCCCGCGCATCTGCTCCACGGCCTGTTCTAATGTCCCCTTAGCCGCCCCTGCATCACGCAACAGTTCGGTTAATGTCCCCTTGCTACCGATCACCGCCAGCACAAACAGCTCGGAGGAGATATATTGATCCCCCCGCTTCTGTGCCAGCTTGTCCGTTAGATTGAGCAGTTTGCCCAACCCACTGGATAGCTGCACATCCCCCCCAACCCCCTCAACCGAGGCGAGACGATCTAGCGCCTCACCCAATTTAGAGCGCAGTGGATTGACCTGTACACCCGCCAAGGTCAACAGGTGACGGATGGAGCCCCCCTCTTGATCCAGTAGCGCCAACATCAGGTGGATCGGTTCTATAAATTGGTGATCCTTACCCACTGCAATCGATTGTGCATCGGATAGCGCAGCCTGAAATTTTGTTGTCAGCTTGTCCATTCTCATGATCTGTTCTCTCCAAATATTTTCTAAGTTGCACAAAACATGGGGGTTATTTTTGATTTTTCAATCCCTCGCAACAACACCGTATAATTACCCCATGTCTAGTTCACCAAAAATCGGTTTTGTTAGCCTCGGCTGCCCCAAAGCCACCGTCGACTCTGAGCGCATCCTCAGCCAACTGCGTGCAGAGGGGTACCTGCTGGTCAACAGCTATGAGGCCGCCGATCTGGTAATTATCAACACCTGTGGCTTTATTGATGCTGCCGTAGAGGAGTCACTGGATACCATCGGCGAGGCGATGGAGCAGAATGGGCGCGTTATCGTTAGCGGCTGCTTGGGTGGTGATAAAGAGAAGATTCTTAGCGATCACCCCGATGTATTGGCGATTACCGGCCCCAATGAGACCGCAGCAGTAATGGACGCAGTACACGCGGCAGCACCGCCACCACAAGACCCACTGATTGAACTATTGCCAGACCGTGCCGTACGCCTCACCCCCAACCATTACGCCTATTTGAAGATTGCAGAGGGGTGCAACCAGCAGTGCAGCTTCTGCATCATCCCTAACCTGCGCGGCAAACTGGTGAGCCGCCCCATTGGTGAGCTGTTGGGCGAGGCTGAACGGCTGGCAGAAAGTGGGGTGAAAGAGCTATTGGTGGTTTCACAAGACACAGCCGCCTACGGTGCTGACCTACGCTACCGCAGCGAGATCATCAACGGCGGCATCCTCTCCACCCGTATCACCACACTGGCTGAAGAACTGAGCAAGCTGGGGATCTGGATTCGACTGCACTACCTCTACCCTTATCCCGTAATTGATCAGCTGATTCCAATGATGGCCGAGGGGAAGATTCTCCCCTATCTGGATGTACCACTACAACACGCCTCCCCTACGATCCTCAAGGCGATGAAACGCCCTGCTGATCAGGAGAATGCACTACGCCGCATTGAGCAGTGGCGATCCATCTGCCCTGATCTCACCATCCGCAGCACCTTTATTGTCGGCTTCCCTAGTGAGACCGATGCTGATTTTGGCCAACTGCTCGACTTTCTGGATGCCGCACAACTAGATCGTGCTGGTGCCTTCGCCTACTCCCCCGTCGAAGGGGCTGCCGCAAATGAGTTACCCAATCCACTCGATCACGATATTAAGCAAGATCGACTGGAGCAGTTTATGGCACTGCAGAGCAGCATCAGCGCAAGCAAACTACAGCAGAAGGTTGGCACCACCGAGACTATCCTAATCGACACGATTACCGATGAAGGTGCCATTGGGCGCAGTCGTGGCGATGCACCAGAGATTGATGGCGAGGTTCATCTGCCTGAGGTCACCCATCTCAATGAAGGAGACTTTGTTGAGGTAAAGCTTATAGCAGCGGATGAGCATGACATGGAGGGGGCGTTATTGTGATCTTCGTTATTCTCGGTGCGCTACTACTGGCTGCGATCACCCTGCCTCAACTCTGGGTTAAGCGGGTGATGACCCGGTATGATGGCCCTGACTACCGCTACCAACAGAGTGGCGGGGAACTGGCCCGTATCCTACTCGACCGCTATGGCCTCAAGCATGTAAAGCTGGAGGTCACTCAAGAGGGTGACCACTACGACCCCAGAGACCAGACGGTACGACTCAGTGAATCTAACCACTCGGGCCGCTCTCTTACTGCAATCACCATTGCTGCCCATGAAGTGGGTCATGCGATTCAGGATGATACCGGCTATGCACCGATGGCACTACGCTCTAAGTTGATCGGGAAAACCATGGGGGCAGAACGGGTTGGGGCGATGATCTTGATGGCTGCTCCGGTATTTGCAGTGGTCGCACGCAGGCCATTTCCGGCATTGATTCTATTTCTTGCAGGGCTGATCAGCATGGGAGCACCCGTAGCCGTTCACCTTGCTACACTACCGGTAGAGTTTGATGCCAGCTTCAACCGCGCCCTGCCTATCCTGAAAGCAGGAGACCACCTCAAGCCAGAGGATGAACAGGCTGCACACAAGCTGCTGAAGGCTGCAGCCTTTACCTATGTTGCTGGCTCACTCGGTAGCCTACTGAACTTCTGGAAGTGGCTGAAGGTGATTCGTCGATAAATTGAGTTATCTACTTGCTCCCTGCTCTTACGATCACTATGATGTACATGGAATAAAAAAACATGTACGCCCTTACGGAAGTGGAGTTCACCATGCAGATTACAGCAACCGAATTAAGAAAAGACCTTTTCAACAGTCTGGATCAGGTCATTGAGACAGGCATTCCTTTAGAGATCACCAGAAAGGGGCATACACTCCGCGTCATCTCTGATGAGCCGCCTCACCGTCTGAAGAACCTGGTTCCACACCACACGATTCTGGGCGATGCCGAGGCACTTGCCGAGCTATCGGTGTATGAGTGGAGTAATAATACTCAACCATGATCTTAATCGATACTCATATCGCCCTATGGCTCTATGATGCCCGCATCGAACTACTCTCCGCAAAGGCACAGCAGACACTAAACCAACAACAGGCCATCCTGCCACAGATCGCACGACTGGAACTGCATCTGCTCCATGAAATCGAGCGCATCAACACCCAACCCGAAGAGATCCTCACCTTTTTAAGCGATAAGATTGGTATGAGTGTATCGGAGCAACCCTGCCCATCGATTATCGACCAAGCAGCTTTATTGAGCTGGACACGAGACCCTTTTGACCGAATGATTGTGGCTGAATCAACGGCCCGCAATCTACCACTGATTACCAAAGACCGAAAAATCCAAGCGCACCATCACTTAGTCATCTGGTAGTCAGAATAGATTACAGCTCAGAGGGAGCTATCAGCCGTTGTAACGAGGCGCACCCCTTATCCAGCACAACATCAGCACTAGGAGTCTCTAACTGCACCACTATGGCTGGTGATATCCGATGAGCGTAACTGTCGGTCAGCAGTTGCACAATCTCCGCCAACCCTGGGTTATGCCCAACCATCAAGATACGAGAAGCCTCCTGTGGCAGCTGCTGCAGAAGCTGCAACAACATCTCCACCTCCGCCTCATAGATTCTTGGCTCCCAGTGGATCTGTTGCTCATCAATCTCCAGCGCACCACAAACGGCCCGTACAGTCTCCTTAGCGCGTTGAGCAGGAGAAGCCAGAATATAGTCTGGGTGTAACCCCTCTCCACGCATCCACTCTCCCATACGTAGCGCATCATTGCCGCCCCGCTCAGTGAGCGTTCGCTCAAAATCACTACTCACACCGCTCCAACCAGACTCGGCGTGACGCATAATCAGTAACTCTCTACTCATTCTCTTCTCACTTGATGACTCAATGACAGGTAAATATCATAGCGGGTACTCTTTCCACTCATTTGAAAATCGGGCTCCTCATCTGCCAGAACTGCCGCCTTACGAGGACGCTTCACGACAACCCGCTTTGTCGCAACCTGACGCGCCTTTGCCAGCAGCTCTGTCGCATCCAAATCCTCTCCCACCAACTCACGAAACAGCAGCATCTCCTTCCCGGGAAGTGCGCTTTTTTTGGAGTGGGGGTACATGGGGTCAAGATAACAGACTTCAGGACGGGGTTGCGAATCGCCCCCTTGAAGATACTCCAGCGCTTCCGCCTCAACCAAAGTCATTCTTCCAATCACTTCAGCGATCTCAGCGATTTCTGACTCACTCTTGGCCCGCTCCAGCCCATCTTGCAACAGTGCAGCAACGATTGGGGAGCGCTCAAGCAGTGTCATCTGACACCCCAAGGATGCCAGTACAAAGGCATCTCTCCCCAGCCCTGCGGTAAGATCAAGCACCGAGGGGGGGGCTCCCTTTTTCAACCCCACCGCCTTGGCAATCAACTGCCCCTTACCGCCCCCATAACGGAAGCGGTGCCCCACTTTACCGTTCACAAAGTCGACATAGATACCGCCCATACGAGAGCCACACTTCTGCAGCTGCAGCATCTGATCAACGAAGATGAGGCGATAACCAGAGGCATTCTCCTCTGCGACCAGCGCAAGCCCTAGGCGTGAGGCCAACGCCCCAGCTCGCTCTGCTGAGGCATCTCCGGCAGAGACAACAACCTTACTCAGGCTTATTAATCTCGTTATGGCTACTGAACTGGTAGTCCTGAAACAGGTGCTCGGCAGAGGGCTGCTGATAGCTTCCGTCCTCATTCTGTTTGGCGGTATCTTTCAAACGATAGGTGTAGTGCCCACAGGTCCACACCTTATATTTACGCATGTGGGTGCAGAGGCAGATCTTCTCTTCTACCGTGACCTTCTTTTCGTCAGGGTGTGCTGCAACGGCCTCATTGTAGGCGTCAACATAGCTGCAGTGCCCCTTGGCATCCAACACATAACCGTAAGATTCACAGTTAGGGCGAATACCAGAGTGAATCGCCGGACTGCTCTTGAGCATCCGCATTGGGTAACCGGTTGGAGAGAGGGTATTGACTTCGATATCCTCCTCTTCTGCAGCGAAGTAGGCCTGCTTAGCCTCATCCGTCAGCCCACACTCCTCCGCAATGGTAAAGCGGGTGGAGACTTGAATCGCAGCTGAACCGGTCTCCAGATACTCCACACCATCGGTACCACTAAAGATGCCGCCAGCGGGAATTACGGGGATAGAGAGGTCATTCTCACGCAGGTACTGGATCACCTCTTGATTAATGGTTGCTAGGTCATACTTGGCCCAATCAAGACCAAAGCCCAAGTGCCCTCCAGCCAACGGCCCCTCTACCACCACAAAATCAGGCAGACGATCAAGACGCGCCGCACGCTTAAGGAACAGTTTCAAGGCACGAACCGAAGAGACGATAATGCCAATCGGTGCTTCACGGAAGCGGGGGTTATCCTTGATCATGTCGAGCGACCCCAGATGGAGGCCTGCACTCAAGGTGATGCCATCAATCCCCGCATCCAGCGCCGCATTGAGCCGCACCTTCAGGGTATCCTTTGGGTTATTCATGGTGAGCTTCTCCATACAGTTGATGAAGACACCACCATCGCCACGCTTGGCTGACATCGCCTCATCCACGTGACGAGTCTGCGCCTCACGCAGCTCAGCCAGATCAAACTGGGCGATCGATTTATCAGGATTATCGACATTGCCCTTATACTGCTTCAGTCGATCACCGACATAGCGGGTCTTGAAGTGTCGATCGATCACCGTCGGTACCATCGCATCAGAGAGATGCCCGATACCACCCTGTTGCGCAAAGACCAGCGCCAGTTCACGGGTGGAGATATCCACCCCCATCCCCCCCAGCATCAGCGGGACATACTCTTTTCCACCCAGCTTGAGGCGGTAGTCATCGATACGTTTGGAGAGATTTGCGTCTGTCATGGTTCACTCGTTAAAATTCTGTTTCAAAAAGTTACAGCGGATCATACCGCATTCTGTGATGGCTCGTTTCCAAAAAGGGAATCCCAGATGAGGATCGCTGCGCCGATGGTAATGGCACTATCGGCAACATTGAAGGCGGGCCAGTGCCACCCCATCGCATGGAAATCGAGAAAATCGATAACATAGCCATACTGTACGCGGTCAATCAGGTTACCTACGGCCCCACCAATAATCAGCGAGATCGCAATCGCCTCGCCCTTTTCGGTCTCTGGCAGCGAGCGCAACCAGCGCAGTAGGAAGACGGTAATCACCAGCGTCAGCACCACAAAGAACCAGCGCTGCCAGCCCCCTTGATCGGCCAGAAAACTGAAGGCCGCACCATGATTCTGCATCAAGGTGAGGTTCATAAAAGGCAGCACCTCTACCCGTTGGTAGAGCTCCAGAGAGTACTCTACAAGGATCTTGGTCGCCTGGTCGAGAAACAGCACCAATGCAGAGAGGCGCAGCCATCTCAATAGCGGACTGCCCCGATCCTCCTCCTGAGCCGGCTCTATCTCACTCATCAGGCGTAACGGCGCTGTTCACCGTCACCTGTCACATTTTCCACACAACGGCCACACAACTCTGGATGCTCACTATTACTACCCACATCCTCACGGTGGTGCCAACAGCGATCACACTTGCTATGCTCAGAGGCCTTCACCACCACCTTCAGTGAATCCAGTTCAGTGCCCTCAGCAGCGGATGGAGCCTCTGCCAGCGGATGAATCCGAGCATAAGAGGTGATCAACACAAAGCGCAGCTCATCCTCCAGCTTGGCGAGCAGCAGGTGGAGCGATTCATCACAGTAGAGATCAACCTCAGCATCCAACGCAGAACCGATGGTCTTACTGTTGCGCAACGCCTCCAGCGAACGGGCTACTTCGGTACGTACCGCCATAACCTGCCCCCATTCGGCCGCACCCAACGCTGTACCGCTGGAACCACTCTCTTCCATCTGGAACAGGCCGCTGTAGAACTCCTCAAGGAAAACACTCTCACTACGTTCACCGGGCAGGAAGCTCCAGATCTCATCGGCGGTAAAGCTGGTGATTGGCGCCAACCAACGCACCATCGCCTCAACAATGTGGTACATCGCAGTTTGGGTAGAACGCCGCGCCTGACTCTCGGTCTGCGTGGTGTACTGACGATCCTTGATGATATCGAGGTAGAAGCCCCCCATCTCTACAGAACAGAAGTTGTGGATCTTCTGGAATACCAGATGGAAGTTGTACTCTTCGTAAGCGGTAATGATCTCCTGCTGCAGGCGGGCGGCGTGGTCAACGGCCCAGCGATCGAGTGACAGCATCTCTTCTGGCTTCAGCAGGTCAGTCGCCGGATCAAACCCATTGAGGTTTGATAGCAGGAAGCGTGTGGTGTTACGGATACGACGATAGGCATCGGCCATACGGCGCAGAATCTCATCCGAGACGGTCATCTCCCCACGGTAATCGGTAGAGGAGACCCAGAGGCGAATGATATCGGCACCCAGCTCTTGAATCACCTTCTGCGGTGCCACCACATTGCCCAGTGACTTGGACATCTTCTTGCCATCTTTATCGACGGTAAAGCCGTGGGTCAGCACCTCCTTGTAGGGGGCCTCGCCATGCATCGCCACCGAGGTGAGCAGGGAGGACTGGAACCAGCCACGGTGCTGGTCAGAACCTTCCAGATAGAGGTCAGCAGGTCGAGACAGTCCATCACGACGATCCAGCACAGCACGATGCGTCACACCGGAGTCAAACCAGACATCCAGTGTATCCATCACCTTCTGGTATCGGTCAGCCTCATCGCCCAACAGCTCTTTGGGGTCTAGATCAAACCAGCCGTCAATACCAGACTGCTCAACCCGCTGAGCCACCTCTTCAATCAGACGCACGGTATCCGGGTGTGGGTCGCCGCTCTCTTTATCGATAAATAGGGCAATCGGAACCCCCCAGGTACGTTGACGCGAAATGCACCAGTCGGGGCGATTCTCTACCATCCCCTCAATTCTTGCCTGTCCCCAGTCTGGCATCCAGTGAACCCCCTGAATCGACTGCATCGCATCACTTCTCAGGTTGGCCTGATCCATGCTGATAAACCACTGTGGCGTAGCGCGGAAGATGATCGGGGTCTTGTGGCGCCAGCAGTGTGGGTAGCTGTGGCGGATCTTCTCCATACAGAGCAGAGCACCACGCTCGATCAGTACCTCCAATACATGGTCGTTGGCCTTGAA
Source organism: Gammaproteobacteria bacterium (assembly GCA_018648825.1). Taxonomy (GTDB): domain Bacteria; phylum Pseudomonadota; class Gammaproteobacteria; genus Thiopontia. The sequence goes on along the minus strand of JABGQL010000079.1, from coordinate 25,704 downwards.
AACATGTTTGCCCGCAAAAATTTCGGTACTCTCAAGGAAACAGCCGTTGCCTCCAACAGGGTTGTGGATTGGGAGATCATACTTCATCCCCACCACGTAATCCTCCTGACCATGGCCCGGTGCAGTATGAACCGCCCCGGTACCCGCCTCCAAGGTCACATGGTCACCGAGAATGACGGGCACTTGGCGCTCATAGAAGGGGTGATTAAGTTGCACCCCCTCCAGTGCCGCACCAGCGCAGCGGCCAAGAGTGGTGGGGGCTTCTAATGCCCCACGCTCAATCACACTCTCATAGAGGGCTTCGGCCAGCAACAGACGCTCCTCACCGACCTGCAGTAGCAGGTACTCAAAATCAGGGTGCAGTGCTACCGCTTGGTTGGCTGGCAGAGTCCACGGGGTCGTGGTCCAGATCACCAAAGAGAGGGTACCACTGCCCTCAGACTCTAGATTACAGCGCTTGAGAAAATCTGCCTCATCCACCACATTGAAGCGTACATCAATGGCTGGAGAGGTCTTCTCTTCATGCTCTACCTCAGCCTCAGCCAGCGCAGAGCCGCAATCGGTACACCAGTGGACCGGCTTTTCGCCCTTGTGGAGGTGGCCGTTATCGACAATCTTACCCAGCGCACGGATAATGTCCGCCTCAAACTGGAAATCCATGGTCAGGTAGGAGTTCTCCCAATCCCCCAACACGCCGAGGCGTTTGAAGTCCTTCTTCTGCCCATCGACCTGACGTGCGGCATACTCACGCGCCTTCTGGCGAAAGCCCTTAGCATCGAGCTTACGTCCCGGTTTACCCCACTTCTTCTCTACGTTGAGTTCAATGGGCAGGCCATGACAGTCCCAACCCGGCACATAGGGGGTATCAAAACCCATCTGCGCACGAGACTTCAGAATCATATCTTTCAGGATCTTGTTGACCGCATGGCCGATATGGATATCACCATTGGCATAGGGAGGGCCATCGTGGAGGATAAACTGGGGCTTGTCGGCCCCCTGCTCCCGCATCTTGCGATAGAGGTCGATCTGCTCCCATTTTTTCAGGAAATTGGGTTCTCGATTGGCAAGATTTGCCTTCATCGGGAAGCCGGTTTTGGGGAGGTTAAGGGTCTCTTTGTAAGTATTTGCCACTGCGTCGATCCATAAAACTGCTAAATAAAAGAGTTACATTTTACCAGCAAATTCACCAAACAACGCACCGCAGTGAAACTAACGGTGATAATCTCTCAACAGATCCATCTTCTCTTCCTGTGTCAGGCCCCCGCCATCAAATTGATGGGCACACCCGGTCAAAATCTTTATCAAATCATGTAAGACACTCTCAATTACCGCTTTCATCGTGGTACACCCCTTTTATTATTACAATGGATGGTTGTACCTTGAAAACAAGCAATAATTATTCCAGATAGCCTTATAAAATAATCAATTCGAATATCGTAACCTAAAATAGGCTCTGGCCTGCGCGGCATCCAGCAAAATCTGCTCTTTTAACAGCTCAAAAGAGTCAAATTTCTGTTCACTACGGATCTTTTTGAGGAAATCGACCATCACATGGCGACCATAGATATCCCCCTCAAAGTCAAAAAGATGGACCTCTAACACGGTACGGGTACCATTTACCGTAGGGCGTGTACCGACATTGGCAACGCCAGAGACTGGCTCCCCCTCTACACCAAACATCTCTACCGCAAACACCCCCTCAATTGGTGAGACTTTACGGTGCAGATGGATATTGGCTGTAGGAAAACCGATTTGTCGCCCTCGCTTATGTCCATGCGCCACTCGCCCACACATGCGGTAGGGGCGACCCAACAGAATCTCAGCATGATCCAGATCCCCCTCTTTCAGGGTCTGGCGAATCCGGGTACTGCTAACCCGCTCTCCAGCAATTTGAAAGGTGTGCATATTGACCACTTGAAAACCGTGCTTTGCCCCCGCCTGTTGCAACATCTCAAAATTGCCCCGACGCTTCTTACCAAAACGGAAATCATCCCCCACCACCAGATAGCGTACTCCGAGGCCATCCACCAAAATTTTCTGGATAAAATCTTCCGGCTCCATCGCCGCCAGCTTCTGGTTGAAGTGGAGAGTAAAGACCCGATCCACCGCCAGACGGCGCAACGCTTTAATTTTTTCACGAAAACGGGTCAAACGCCCAGGACAGCGCTCTGGAGTGAAAAACTCTTGGGGCTGTGGCTCAAAGGTGATCACCACTGCGGGGAGTTTCATCTCATCCGCTTTCTCAGCCAACTCCCCCAACACATGTTGATGGCCGAGGTGTACGCCATCAAAGTTGCCAATGGTCGCCACACATCCATGATGGTGTGGCTTGAGGTTATGCAGTCCGCGAATTAGTTCCATTATTGTCCCTTATCTCACTCTTGTGGATGCCCATGACTGCGTTACGAAATGGACATTTACAGTTGTAAACTCACATTTCGCGCCTTGCCCTGAACATCTACAAGAGCAATCTAAGGGACAATTAATCCGTATAGGGTTCTTTAGTTTCATAGCGCTATTCTACCGCAGCGTGTCGCAAATGGGCGGGGCGCATCCCTAATAGATAGAGCACCGCGAAATAGAGGACTGCCGCAGCAGCAATCACCCCACTCAATAGAGCGATACGCATCCAGAGCTGCTGCTCTGCACTCCCCTCAAACAGCCCTCCACTCCAGTAGAGAAAGAGTGACATCGACAACAACGCCCCCCCCACTTGCAGCGCCTGTCGCCCCCACCCTTGCAGCGGCGCATAGACGGCACGCTGACGCAGTCCACGATAGAGCATCCACGCATTCAATAGAGAGGAGCCTGCGGTTGCCAATGCCAAACCTGCATGAGGGGCCTCATGCTCTTCCAGCACCATCAGCCCGACAAAGAGGATATTGAGCACCATATTGGCAACCATCGCCACGATCCCATATTTGACCGGGGTGCGCGTATCCTGACGCGAGAAGTAGCCGTTGATCAACACCTTCACTAGGATAAACCCAACCAGCCCCAATGAGTAGGCCATCAGGCTCACCGCAGCCATATCCACGTCATGCGCTGTAAACTCACCCCGCTGGAATAGCAGCGACAACATCGGCTCTGCCAACAGAAACAGCCCCGCACTGGCGGGGAGTGCGACCAGGAACACCAAGCGTAGCGCCCAATCCATGGTCTGGTTAAAGGCTTGGTGATTCTCCTGCGCAAAGTGGCCAGATAGCTTGGGCAGGATCACCGTGGAGAGTGCAATCCCAAACACACCCAGCGGGAACTCCATCAGCCGATCCGAGTAGTAGAGCCACGACATACTCCCCGCAGTGATCAGCGAGGCGATCACCAGATCCAGCAGCAGGTTGATCTGCGCGACTGAGGCCCCAAACAGGGTGGGGATCATCAGTTTGATGATTTTACGCACCCCAGAGTCATGCCAGCAAAAGCGGGGGCGCGGCAACATCCCCAGCTTCAGCAGTGCCGGAATCTGGAACAGCAGCTGCACCACACCACCGATCAATACCCCCCACGCCAGCGCAGTCACCGGAACCTCCATCAATGGCGAAAGCCAAATCGCCGCAGCAATGAGCGAGAGATTAAGAAACACCGGAGTTACTGCAGGGATCGCAAAACGGCTGTAGGTGTTGAGAATACCCCCCGCAAAGGCGGTCAATGAGATCAACAACAGATAGGGGAAGGTAATCCGCAACATCTCTGTTGCCAGCTCAAAGCGATCACTCCCCCCTTCAAAGCCGGGGGCGAAGAGCATGATAAAGAGAGGGGCCGCAATTACCCCCACCAGCGTCACCAACAGCAGTACACCGCCCAGCGTACCCGCAACGGCATCAGTCAGCTGCCGCACCTCCTGCTCGGTTCCCGTAGAGCGCTTCTCCGATAGCACTGGGACAAATGCCTGTGAAAAAGCCCCCTCGGCAAACAGTCGACGCAGGAAGTTGGGGATCTTGAAGGCGACCACAAAGGCATCCATCACCCCGCCTGCACCGAAGTGGCTGGCAAAAACAACATCGCGCACAAGCCCTAAAACCCGTGAAAGGGAGGTCATCAAGCTGATGATTAGCGTCGATTTTAGTAATTTGCGGCTCAAAATAGGGGTTTTCTTGGTAAATATGGAGAATTCGACATGATAACAATTGACACCTCATTAGAAAACGAAGAAAATATGCGGCTCATTTTTGAACACTATCGTTTTAGTTACGTAAAACCAATTTATTTTCTCAGGAGAGAACCTTGGCAAATTCATCACAAGCTCGCAAACGTGCCCGTCAGGCTGATAAGAGACGCGCTCACAATCAGGGCCGCCGTTCTATGATGCGCACTAGCCTCAAGAAGGCATTGACCGCAATCGAATCTGGCAACCGTGAAGAGGCCGAGGCTGCCTACAAAACTGCAACCTCTGCCCTTGACGTGGCTGCAAAGAATGGTCTGATTCACCGCAACAAGGCAGCTCGTCATAAGAGCCGCATGAACGCACATATCCGCGCCATGTAAGCGGATGATCTGACCGATCAAAAAAGCCGACTCTTCTGGGTCGGCTTTTTTTATGGTTATAAAAGCAGCAATCAGCGCAATAACCCTACGGTAAACTTGCGTCCTTTGATTTTTCCGCGTTTTAACCGATCTCGCGCCTTCTCGGCCTGGTTTCGCGCAACAGCCACATAACTCTGCC
>JABGQL010000079.1:0-20941 GCA_018648825.1 Gammaproteobacteria bacterium | reverse complement strand
AACCGATCTCGCGCCTTCTCGGCCTGGTTTCGCGCAACAGCCACATAACTCTGCCGATCATAGAGGTCAATCTTACCAACCGCCTTGCCATCAATACCCGCATCCCCCGTGAGCGCACCCAACAGATCACCAGGGCGCACCTTATCCTTCTTGCCCCCACCAATCACCAGCGTTCGGTTCTTTGCCTGCAGTGAGAACTGCTCCACCGCAGGTAGACGACTTACCAACTCAAAGCTACGTACCCCATTCTGATACGCCTCTGCCGCTAACGTCTCTCGTCCCGAGATAAGCGTGACCGCAACCCCACGCTCTCCAGCACGCCCAGTTCTACCGATACGGTGGGTATAGGTTGCGTCATCTTGTGGCAGACCATAGTTGATCACCATCTCCAATGACTTGATATCTAGCCCTCGTGCCGCAACATCGGTCGCCACCAAAATCGAGCAACTCTGGTTAGCAAACTGCACCAACACATCGGTACGCTCAATCTGATCCAGATCACCATGAATCGCCAAGGCATCCACCCCCTGTTTCAGCAGCGTTTTAGCAAGCTCTTTCGCCTCCAACTTGGTATTGGTGAAGACCATGGCATGTTCGGGTCGGTAGTGCGCTAGGATTTGCAGCAGGGCCGTTCTCTCCTGCTGAGGCTGCGCCTCATAGAACTGCTCCTCAATCGGGTTCGCGACTTCACTACTGTGGGTCTCGACCTGCAACGCATTACTCTGCACTGCATCGCTCAACTGTTCAATCTCTGCGGGATAGGTAGCCGAAAAGAGTAGTGTTTGACGCTGTTTCGGGGCATAAGAGATAACCTCTTCAATCTCCTCAATGAACCCCATATCGAGCATTCGGTCTGCCTCATCCAACACCAGCGACTTCAGCTCATTCAGCTTCAATGAGCCTTTCTGCAGGTGCTTCAGTACACGCCCCGGCGTAGCCACGACTACATGCACTCCATGGCGCAATGAGTCTAGCTGCGCACCAAAGGGGAGGCCTCCAGTGAGCGCCAGTATCTTGGTGTTATCACTCATCCGCGCCAACCGGCGCAGCTCTTTTGCAACCTGATCTGCCAGCTCACGTGTCGGACAAAGTATCAGGGACTGCACACGAAAGCGCTTACCGTTGAGTTGATGCAACACTCCCAAGCCAAATGCCGCCGTCTTGCCACTACCCGTTTTTGCTTGTGCGATGACATCCCGCCCCTGCAAAATCTGCGGCAAACTCTGCGCCTGTATCGGGGTCATCTGCGCCATCCCCAACTCTTTGAGGTTGTGCAACATGGAGTCGGAGAGCGGTAGCAATGAAAAATCAGAAGTGGTCATAAAAAATACCCGTCAGAATGAAGCGGTGGATGGTACAGCAGTTACCTAATTTTTGTGTACAATGGTAAAAAAACCATTAAGACAATAAGGATGTTAACAATGGCCAAAGTACACGAAGTAATGACCGCCTCCCCTTTAATGATTCAAGCTGATGCCTCGCTGTATGATGCGCGCGGCGTAATGGGAGAGCACCATGTGCGCCACCTTCCTGTCTGTAATGAGACCGGTGAATTAGTTGGACTACTAACCCAGCGCGACCTGCTTGCCTGCACGGTATCCATTCTGGCGGATGTAGATCAACAGTCGCAGAATGAGATAGAACAGGGTATTCCGGTACGTGAGGTAATGACCACCGATATCGCTTGCGTACAGCAGCACTCTAACGTGATTGAGGCTGCGGATTACTTTCTGGAGCACAACCACAGCTGTCTACCCGTACTAGAGGGGGATGAGCTGGTTGGGATTCTAACTGAAGTGGACTTTATTAAGCTCAGCAAGCGACTACTGGGCTAACCAAGCGCTGTACATTAAGCAGGACTCTCTACCCCCTCCCCCCTGCAAGAGGGAGGGAGCAGAGACGTGAATGGGCTTATGAAACTATTCATAGAGCCCAGAAGAGCACCCTTAATCGAGGACGTGTGAAACTAGCCCATCAGCCAACTTCGGTTCAAACCAGGTGGATTTAGGTGGCATCACCTCATTAGCATCAGCCACATCCATCAGCGCCTCCATGGTTGTAGGATAGAGACTAAAGGCGACCGCCATCTCTCCAGAGTCAACCCGCTTCTCCAGCTCACCCAGACCACGCATACCACCGACAAAGTCGATGCGGTCATCACGACGCGGATCACTGATCCCCAGCAGCGGCTCAATCAGATTGCTATGTAACAGGCTTACATCGAGTGAAGCCACAGGGTCATCACTAGGCACCAGCTCTTCATGCACATCGAGACGGTACCACTGCCCATTCACATACATTCCAAACTGGGTGGGCTTGGCGGGACGCACCGCCTCTGCACTCAGCTCCAGATCAAAGGAGGCTGCAGCATTGGCCAATAGCTCATCTGCAGAGAGCCCATGGAGATCCCGTACTACACGGTTGTAGTCCAGAATTTTCATCTCATCGTGCGCAAAGGCGACAGACAAGAAGTACTGCGCACTCTCAGCACTGTTCTCTTTCGCTACACGTGATGCAGAGGCGGAGCGATGATGTCCATCCGCAATATAGAGCGCATCAGTCGCATCAAAGATCTGGTTGAGCTGTTCAATCTTGGCATCATCATCCAATACCCAGAGGGTGTGCCCAATGCCATCATCCGCGGTCAGATCATAGACCGGAGTACCCGCCGCAGTCTCATCAATAATCGCCTTCACTGCATCATCCGCACGATAGGTCAGCAATACAGGGCCGGTCTGTGCCTTGAGCGCGGTAATCTGGCGCACACGATCATCCTCTTTCACCGGACGGGTAAATTCATGTTTACGCACTCGATTGATATCATAGGCGGCAACTGAGGCACCAAACACCAATCCGGTCTGCAGATGACCCTCCCAGCGCAGACGGTAGATGTAGTAACAGGGTTTCTCTTCACGCATCAACACTCCATCATCAATCAACCGCTGCAGATTCTCAGCACCCTTGGCATAGACGCTTGGATCATAGGGGTCGGTACCTTCTGGTAGGTCAATCTCCGGCTTGGAGATATGTAGGAAGCTGTTAGGACGCCCTTCAGCACGTACACGCGCCTCTGCCGTATTGAGTACATCATAGGGTGGAGCAACCACCTCTTCTGCTCGTTCTGGGGAGGGACGAAGGCCGCGAATAGGGGTAACTAACATAGGAGATCCTGTACTTTTCGGTGGTTCAACCTAGGGGTACCCCTAGGTCAAAAAATAGAAACTAAACTATAACACCGACCACCATACCCCCACCATTCAACCGCCAACAAAATACGTACTAATGCGTATGGTTCAATCTCACTCTATTTCGTAAAGTATAGATCCACTCAATTGGGTCCGACCAAGGGAGAAATCGAACCATGCAGATCATCCGTACGATCACCCAACAGCAGACGCTGTTTTGCTCCTGGGTCTCAACGCCACTAAAGAATATCGCCAACCGCTGCGCTGGGGTCTGTGCCCAATCAGACTGCACGCCAGAGAAGATCACTCATGCACTGCAAGAGTCCATGAAAGAGCTTCCTCAATACGCACTTTGCTATCTACTCTCACCAGAAGGGGTCATTATCACCCCCACAATCAGCCATACGGGCAATGACCTGCTGGATGTAAACAAGGACATCTCTACCCGCCCCTATTTTCTGGAGTGGAGCAAGTCACAGGAGTTCATGCTCTCCCGCCCCTATATCAGCACCAAGACCAATCGGCACTGCATGACGGCTATGCAGAATATTCAGATTGATGGAGGGGTGCACGCCATTATCGCCATCGACTTTGATGGCAGCAGCAACAATGTATTCAACGGCTCCGTACCTGAGAGGAACCATACTCAAATTAAGGGTGACCCCTCTATTCGCCAACAGTTATTTGCTCAGACCCGCACTATCACCCCGATGGAGGAGCAGATCGATACCGTACATCAACGTGCAGCATCACTGCTTCACCACCATGGTGCCTTCTTTGTGCAGCTTCGCTACTCACGCTCTACCGCAACAGTGCGCTTTACCGAACACCCCTACCACGACACCGTCTTTAACTTAGAGCAGCTACTCACCTCTGACAGCAACAATCAACAGCCGATGAGCAGTATGTCTCACATCTCAGCTGAACAGCTCACCGACACGCTACAGCTCTTCAAGTCACTACGTTTTGCCGATGAAAACATCTATCTGAGGGGAGGCTCAATCAACATCATTACCGGAATGGTTGAGCTCAACTTCTCTTGTGATGGTACCCACTACCTAGCGGTAGAGGAGTTCCTAGAGAAGAGTGCTGAATTCTGGCTCAGTGGCTCTGCAACGACAGTACAGGAGAGCAAAACTCAAGAACCCGAGCAACAGCCCCCCGCATACCACTCCACCACGCTGGATGATGGCTTTATCCAGCAGCGAGTTAACCCCTAAGCAGCACGGGAAGACTATACGCTTTCAGCATCCTCTTCTGCCTTCTCTTCATCCTCTACGGGGAGAGGCTTCTTGGTACGCTTTTCCGGCTTAGCCAGAACCTCCAGATAGAATGACTCCAGCGCTTGTGATTCTGCCTCATTGATATATTGGTCGATCTCGGCCACATGTATGGTTTCGGCACCCTCCGCTGTCTGCCCATACTTACAGTCAAATCCCCAGAAGTCTGCACCTTCAGGCAAGCTCTTCTTACGCTCTCGCTTGAGATACTTTCTAACATCGTTCTTGGCCCCTTCAACCAGCCTAGCAGGTTTGATTTTAGGGTGCGTTAATTTAAATGTCTTTCTCATCTCAATCTTCTCAGTTCAGTCCATGGATAATCGTGCAGAAGCACGCAGTGCAACAATCCGGTGCAGCATACGGGGCATCGCCTTCAACGTCCAGTCACTCAGTCCCAATCTAGCAGTCGCTGCTCCCCCTCCATGGTAGTAATATCGGTAATATCCTGTGACATCTCAATCACCCCACGGTACTGCTTCTGCTCATCACGCACCGCAAAGTAGCGGATCAGCACATAGCGCCCCTTCACATGGATGCGGAAGTCGGCCACATCCTGCGTCCCTTTCTTAAACTCTTCAAGAATACGCAGTACGGTATCAACTGATTTTGGAGGATGACAAAAGCGCACCTCGCGACCAATAATATTGGCACTGCGCGGGAACAGGCGATCATCCCCACGATTATAGAAGACCACACGGTCATGCTCATCGACATAGGTGATATCCAGCGGCAACACCTTCAACATCAGATTAACCTGCTCAGGAGTCAAGTAGCCCTCATCATAGTGATACATCTCACTGGTATCGATATGTAGCTTGCCACGCTTAGAGACCTTGGAGGGGTGTACATAATCAGTCTCTTCTGACACTACCTCTTCCGGCACAGCCTTTGTCTCAGGCTCTACCTCATCGGCAACCTCACCATAGCGAGGGTATTCTCGGTCCAGCATCCAACCAATCTCCGCATCCCCTACCCCCATATCGACCCACTCTGACTCTTCTAATAGGTTCATTGCATTGGGAAGCAGGCGCTGCTCCTCGACTGCGATCAAGTGTAGCATCTGCTGCTGCATCGCCTCGCTCTTGCCCAACAGCAACTCCAACTCACCCGCCTCCAGTGAGTGTCGAAGTGAACGGATTTTGTCACGAATCTCGTCATGCAACGCCCACATATTGGTACTGGGGGAGTCCCAACCATGCTGCTCCAGACAGGGGAAGAGCTGATTCTCTTTGCGAACATAGTGTTTCTCTACCGTGCCGATCTGTTCAAACAGCGCAGTAAATGCATCCAGATCCTGTTGCGGATCGATACGGTTGATCTTTGCAAACAGCTCACGAATAAGCTGGTTCTCCTGCAGATAGACCCGCACAGGATGGCCGGGTGCATACTGCAGAATTTGGTGGGCCGACAGTTTCTCTGTGACCACCGTGTGGTAAAACTCAGCCACATCGGGATTACTGTTAAACGGCACCCCCTCCTGTTGCAACTTATGAAATAGCGCCTCTATCTCGTCCCCCGAAAGGCTTTCACAACCTTGCTCAAACTCTGCCATCAAATCAGTCGCTGACTCTCCAGCACACAAGGCCTTGAAAATCGACTCTAAACAGGAACAACCCGTACCACCCAGAAATTCACTCATAATCTTCTCTCTACTGGAATCTAAAACGATCCAGTATTTTACGAGTCCATTGAGTACTTACATTGTCATAGATCAACCAAAGAAGAGGGGAGTATCCGACCATTATAATATCCCTCTATTTATCCTTCGTTACATATGAAACAAAAAGAATAAGAAACGCAACTACCTTATAAAATATACTAATTTTATAAATAGATCGAAAATACTATAGTTAATCGCAAGAGGGAAAAACATTCAGAAAAAATCTTATCATTTTAATGAGGACAGATAGAATGCACTACTCGACCTATAGAAAAGAAATCAAAAATCAAAAATCAAAAATCAAAAATCACTCACTATAAAAATGGGGATTCAGCACCGCTAATCATCAACCTCTACTCATATTTTATATCTGGAGTAAGACATCTAAATCACGACCTTCTCTCTGCCTCTTTTATTGCAATAAGAGCAATATATGGAAAAGATGGTTTTCTATCAAAATCAGAATCAAAAAAACTTCATCAGATAATAGCTGAACACAGCCGTATGAGGGCACATATTTAGTGAATCTTTGATAGCCAGCCTTTTACCATAAACCAATTGATAAATAGGGCCACTTTCAATATTCAGACACCATCAATGCCTTATAAAAAGGGGGGAAGCGGACAGTCTTTTAACCACCCGCTTCCCCCCTTTTTTAAACAGCGTAATCCAGTAGTGAATTACTTCAACTTATCCCGCAGGATCTGATTCACCTGACCTGGATTCGCTTGCCCTTTCGAGACCTTCATCACCTGGCCGACAAAGAAGCCCAACAGCTGCTCTTTACCTGCTCGGAACTGCTCTGCCTGTGCAGGATTTGCGGCAATCACCTCATCGATCATGGCCTCAATCGCACCGGTATCGGTAATCTGTTTCAGCCCTCTCTTATCGATAACCGTATCGGCATCACCCTCACCATTCCACATCGCCTCAAACACCTGCTTGGCGATCTTACCGGAGATGGTGTTGTCGGTGATGCGTTGAATCATTCCGCCCAGCATTGCTGCAGTCACTGGCGAGTCTGCTAATGCAGTCCCCTCTTTATTGAGCGCGGCAGACAACTCCCCCATCACCCAGTTGGCGGCCTGTTTGTTGTCACCTGCAACCTCAGCCACAGCCTCAAAATAGGCTGCCAACTCGCGACTACTGGTCAACGCACTGGCATCGTAGCCACTCAGGCCAAGATGCGTTATAAAGCGGTGTTTCTTCTCATTGGGTAGCTCAGGCAGCTCTTTGCGCACGGCTTCAATATAAGCATCATCCAGCACCACTGGCAGTAGATCTGGATCGGGGAAGTAACGGTAGTCGTTCGCCTCCTCCTTGGAGCGCATGGAGCGGGTCTCGCCCTCATCCACATCAAACAGACGGGTCTCTTGCACCACCTTACCCCCCTCCTCCAGAATATCCATCTGGCGTTCAAACTCGAAGGCGATCGCCTTCTCCATAAAGCGGAAGGAGTTGAGGTTTTTGATCTCAGCACGGGTACCGAACTCTTCCTGCCCAAAGGGGCGCAGGGAGATATTGACATCCATGCGGAAGGAGCCCTCCTGCATGTTACCGTCACAGATCTCCAAATACTGTACCAGGGAGTGGATCTTCTTGGCATAGGCAATCGCCTCTGCTGCCGAACGGATATCCGGTTCGGAGACAATCTCCAGCAGCGGGGTACCAGCACGATTGAGGTCGATACCACTCATGCCGTGGTAGTCTTCATGCAGCGATTTACCAGCATCCTCTTCAAGATGGGCACGGGTTACACCAATCATCTTGGTACTGCCGTCTTCGAGGTCAATCTCCAGCTCACCAACACCGACAATCGGTAGCTCAAATTGGCTGATCTGATACCCCTTGGGGAGATCTGGGTAGAAGTAGTTCTTACGTGCGAAGACAGAGGTACGGGCCACCCCAGCATCGATCGCCAACCCAAACTTGGTCGCCATGCGCACCGCTTGCTTGTTCAGCACGGGCAGTACACCCGGCATACCGAGGTCGATTGCACACGCCTGTGTGTTGGGCTCTGCGCCAAACGCGGTGGAGGCGGGTGAGAAAATTTTTGTCTTTGTTGCGAGCTGTGCGTGAATCTCCAGCCCGATCACCATTTCCCATTCCATTATTCGATCCCCTCTGGTGCTTGTCTGTGCCAATCGGTCACCAACTGGTATTGATGGGCCAAGTTAAACAGTTTGGACTCGTCAAAGTGGTTGCCAATCAACTGTAGCCCCACGGGCATCCCTTCACTAAAGCCTGCGGGAATCGACATCCCCGGTAGCCCTGCGAGATTGACCGCAATGGTGTAGATATCAGAGAGGTACATCGATACCGGATCATCCGCCTTCTCGCCCTTGCGGAATGCGGTGTTCGGGGTCACTGGCCCCATGATCACATCAACCTTCTCGAAGGCGCTCTTAAAGTCTTCACTGATCAGTCGACGCAGACGCTGCGCCTTCAGATAGTAGGCATCATAGTATCCTGCTGACAAAGTGTAGGCACCGATCATGATGCGACGTTTCACTTCATCACCAAAGCCTTCACCACGGGAGCGTTTATAGAGGTCTTCCAGATCCTTTGGATCTGCACAACGGTGCCCATAACGTACGCCATCGTAACGAGAGAGGTTGGAGGAGCACTCAGCCGGAGCCACCACATAGTAGGTCGGCACCGCTAGATTGGTGTTGGGCAGTTCAACCTCCACTACTTCGGCACCCATCTTGCGGTATTCAGTGATCGCCTCTTGCACCACATTCTCTACCCCGCCATCGAGCCCTTCACTGAAATATTCAGAGGGGATGCCGATCTTCACACCTTGTAAAGAGTCGTTGAGATTGGCGGTATAGTCCGGCACATCGCGTTCGATACTGGTGGAGTCCTTGGGGTCAAATCCAGCCATCTCATTCATTAAGAGCGCCGCATCTTCAGCACTCTGCGCCATTGGTCCCCCTTGATCTAGGCTCGATGCAAAGGCGATCATGCCCCAGCGCGAAACACGTCCGTAGGTAGGCTTCAGTCCAGTGATACCACACAGGGCTGCAGGCTGACGAATAGAGCCACCGGTATCGGTACCGGTCGCAATCGGTGCCAGTCGTGCAGCTACCGCTGCGGCAGAACCACCCGACGAGCCACCCGGCACACAGTCGGTATCCCACGGATTACTGACTGCACCGTAGAAGCTGGTCTCGTTGGAGGAGCCCATCGCAAACTCATCCATATTGGTCTTGCCCAACATCACCATTCCGGCACTGGAGACCTTCTCCACCACGGTCGCGTCATAGGGGGCGATAAAGTTATCCAACATCTTCGAACCACAAGAGGTGCGAACCCCACGGGTACAGAAGATATCTTTATGCGCCATCGGTAGACCCGTCAGTGGACCCGCCTCACCGGCAGCAATCTTCGCATCGGCTGCGGCGGCCTGGTTCAATGCATCCTCTCCAGTCACGGAGATAAAGCTGTTGAGGCCAGCATCGAGTCGTTCGATACGGTCCAGATAGTATTGGGTCAGCTCTACGCTGGATGCCTCTTTGCTCTGCAGCATCGCAGAGAGTTCCGCTAATGTTTTCTCTTTCATGGGGATAATAGTCCGTTACTATTCGATCACTTTAGGCACGAGGAACAGCCCCGCATCGGTTTGAGGTGCGTTCGACTGCAAGAGTTCACGCTGGTTCTCCTCAGTTACCACATCTTCACGCAGTCGCTGCACTGCATCGTGTGGGTGAGCCAGTGGCTCGACCCCTTCGGTATCGACCGCACTCATCTGATCGACCAGATCGAGAATCCCCGAAAGATCCTCTGCGTAACCGGGAATGGCCGCCTCATCAATCGCCAACCGTGCGAGGTGGGCAATCTTCTCAACATCCTGTTTTTCTAGTGACATAGTTTTCTTCTGATTCCAGATTCAGTTTTTGAATGGAAATAGTGACTTTAGCAAAGCGCGTAAAAGTAGCATAAACCACCCCCTTAAGGCTACAACAATAGTGACAATTCAATGCGTTCCTTGCAGTTCTAGTTGCTCCTGTCGGGGACCACTGGTAGAGTTCTACGGTTTTTGTCACACGACTCACTTTACACCATTAATTATTAAGGAAATACGATGTTTGGACGCCTGTTCGGAATGTTCTCCAATGATCTCTCTATCGATTTGGGGACAGCAAACACACTGGTCTACGTACGTAACCAGGGGATTGTTCTCGATGAACCCTCTGTAGTTGCGATTCGTGAAGAGGGTCGGGGGAGCAAATCCATTTCAGCGGTTGGTGTAGAGGCAAAACGGATGCTGGGTCGTACCCCTGGTAACATCGTTGCGATTCGCCCACTAAAAGATGGCGTGATCGCCGACTTCAATATTACCGAGAAGATGTTGCAGTACTTTATCCGTAAGGTACATGAGAACCGTTTCTTCAAACCCAGCCCTCGTGTACTGGTCTGTGTTCCTTGTGGTGCAACCCAAGTTGAGCGCCGTGCTATTAAAGAGTCTGCTGAAGGGGCAGGTGCCCGTGAAGTCCATCTTATCGAAGAGCCAATGGCCGCTGCGATAGGTGCCGGACTGCCTGTAGAGCAGCCCGGTGGCTCCATGGTGGTCGATATCGGTGGCGGTACCACCGAGGTGGCGATCATCTCACTGGCGGGTGTGGTCTACTCCGCCTCCGTCCGTGTCGGTGGTGACCGTTTTGATGAGTCTATTGTCAGCTATGTAAAACGCAACTACGGCAGCCTGATTGGTGAGGCTACCGCAGAGCGCATCAAGATGGAGATCGGCAGCGCCTTCCCCGGTGATGAGATCAACGAGATTGAGGTGCGTGGTCGTAATCTGGCAGAGGGGATTCCCCGCGCCTTCACCGTCAACAGTAATGAGATTTTGGAGTCGCTACAGGAGCCACTCTCAGAGATCATTCGCGCGGTGCGTGATGCTCTGGAGCGTACCCCACCTGAACTGGCGGGTGACATCTCCGAACGCGGCATGGTATTGACTGGCGGCGGCGCACTGCTGCGTGACCTGGACCGCCTACTGACTGAGGAGACGGGCCTCCCTGTTACCGTTGCAGAAGATCCACTTACTTGCGTCGCCCGTGGTGGTGGTCGTGCTCTGGAATTGATGGATGAGATGGGTAACGCCTCTTTCCTGAGCGAATAATACCGCTACAGTTGTGCCTGCCAACGCTGCCTCACGAGGATCAATCTTCAAACAGGGGGATACTCTCACCCTGAAAATGGTGGTGGTAGCCCTGCTGTCACTGATGCTGATTGCGGTCGACCACCGTTTTCATAAAGGACACCTGTTCCGCAGCTGGCTAGAGACCGCTGTTCACCCTATTCAACAGGCGGTTGATCTACCGCGCGTATTCGTGCTGTGGCTGGCCGAGGGGGTCAGCTCACGCGAATCTCTACAAGAAGAGAACGCCAATCTGCGCAGCCACAATCTACTGCTGCAGCACAAACTACAGAAGCAAGATGCGATTGAGAGCGAGAACAGCCGTCTGCGTAAGCTGCTGAATGCCTCTTTTGTCTATGGTGCAACTCATCAGGATGATCGGGTGCGACTGGCAGAGATTGTGGCAATCGATCTCGACACCTTTAGCCAAGAGGTTATTCTCAACAAGGGGAGTCAGCAGGATGTCTATATCGGCCAACCGCTGATGGATGCCAACGGGGTAATGGGGCAGATCACCCGCACTACCCCCGACTCCAGCACTGCACTGCTACTCTCCTCCCCTCACCACGCTATTCCGGTACAGAATCGCCGTAACGGACTGCGCTCAGTCGCCATCGGTACCGGACATCCGAATCAGCTCAAACTGCGTTTTGTGCCCACCGAGAGCGACTTGATTGAGGGCGACACCTTTATCACTTCAGGGCTGGGAGGACGCTTCCCCTATGGCTACCCTGTGGGTACCGTGCAGCGCATTGATACCAAGTCAGAGCAACGCTTTGCCGAGGTAACACTCAACGCAGTAGCCACACTGGAACGCAGCCGCGAGGTCCTGTTGGTATGGCCCGCAACGCAACAGCAAGCGGAAACTACAGAGTGAGCAGACAACCGAGAAGTTACTGGGGCGGTTTTCTGCTGCTATTGGCGATGATGGTGGTACTGACTCTGGTCCCACTACCCGACTCCCTACGCCCGTTTCGCCCCCACTGGATCACTCTGGCACTATTCTATCTGGGGATTTTTATGCCACTACAGAGTGGTGTCATCCGCAGCTGGCTATTAGGCATTTTCATCGATGGAGCCAGTGGCACCCTGCTCGGTATCCATGCACTCAGTTTTGCCTTTACCACCTACGTGGCTCTGCTGTTTCACCAGCGCCTGCGGCTCTATGCTGTGGTACAACAGATATTCATCTTGACACTGGTTGTAGCGATCAACCTAGGGGTTGAGTATCTGGTTCGAGGGGCAACCGATAGTTCTGCCAACACCCCTCTGTTCTGGGCTCCGCTGATCACCACCCCACTCTGCTGGCCTCTACTCTATCTGTTGGGTGATCGACTGATTCATCCCTACCAGCAGCGATGATTTCTGCACTCAAAGATCACCGCCACGAATCGAGGATGTTCCGCAACCGTGTGGTGGTGGCAGGTGGCTTTGTCTTCCTGATGGTACTGCTGCTGGTGGCACGTATGGTTGATCTACAGCTATTCCAGCACGACCACTACACCACCCTCTCTGATGACAACCGAGTCCATACCATCTCTCTCGCTCCCAGCCGAGGCCGCATCTATGATCGCAACGGCATTCTGCTGGCCAATAACCAGACCACCTTTCGCTTGGAGATCACCCCCAACAAGGTAGAGGATCTCGAAAACACGCTGCAGCGACTACAGGCGTTAATCAAGGTAGATGATGAGGATCTGGAGCGCTTTCACAAGGAGCACCGGCGCTCTCGCCGCTTCAAGGCTACGCCACTGCGCTTCTCCCTAAATGAGGAGGAGGTTGCGCGCTTTGAGGTCAACCGCCATCAATTCCCCGGAGTGAGAATTCAGGACTACCAATCCCGCTACTACCCCCTGCACACCCTCAGTGCACACATCATCGGTTATATCGGACGTATCAATGAGCAGGAGCTGCAAGAGCTAGACCCAACCACCTATCAAGCCACCGAGCACGTGGGTAAAACCGGTATTGAGCACTACTATGAGAATATCCTCCACGGCACCCCCGGTGTGCGTCAGGTAGAGAGCAACGTACTGGGGCGGGTGATTCGGGTACTGGAGGAGACCCAACCCACCCACGGTGATGATATCTTCCTTACCATCGACAGCAAGCTACAGGCGATTGCGGTTGAGGCGATGGGAAGTTATCGCGGTGCAACGGTGGCGATCAACCCGAAAAGTGGCGAGATCCTCAGCATGGTCAGCAAACCCTCCTTCAACGCCAACCTCTTCGTCAATGGTATTGGACGCAAGGACTATCAGCAGTTGAGAGACTCCAAAGAGCGCCCTCTGTTCAACCGCTTTCTACGCGGACAGTACCCCCCCGGTTCCACCGTCAAACCACTGGTGGCACTAGCAGGGCTAGAGCTGGGCCACACCCATGCCGAGGATAAAACCTGGTGTCCCGGCTGGTTTCGCATCAAAGGTTACAAACATAAATATCGCGACTGGAAAAAACGCGGTCACGGCAAAACCAATGTAGAGAAGGCGATTGTCGAGTCCTGTGATGTCTACTTCTATGACCTCGCCTTTGAGATGGGGATCGATGCCTTCAGCCAGTATATGGGGCAGTTTGGCTTTGGGTCACGCACCGGAACCGACATCACCGGAGAGCAGCCCGGCGTTCTCCCTTCACGCGAATGGAAGAAGATCAACCGTGAAGAACCCTGGTATCCGGGAGAGACACTGAGTGTCGGCATCGGTCAGGGGTTCTTTACCACCACCCCGCTGCAGCTCGCCTCGGCCATCGCCACCCTCGCCAATCAGGGACAGCGTATGCAACCTCACCTGCTCTATGCTACACAAGGGGCTGGCTCAGAGACCCCGCAACTGCAACCCTACCAGCCACTGAATCAGCTACCGATTCTGGAACAGAAAAACTGGGATAAGGTCCATGATTCCATGCGCCGTGTGGTCCACAGCAAGCGCGGCACCGCCAAGCGTATCGGACGCAAGTCCAAATACACCATCGCCGGAAAGACCGGCACCGCACAGGTCTACACCGTAAAGCAGGATGAGGAGTACAACGAGGATGAGATCCCCGAACACCTCCGAGACCATGCGCTGTTTGTCGCCTTCGCCCCGTTAGAGGACCCAGAGATTGCGATTGCGGTGATTGTGGAGAATGGTGGACACGGCGGCTCGGTCGCCGCACCAATCGCCAAGAAAATTATGGATCGCTATCTACTGGAAAGTCACACAGGAACGAATGGATGAGTGGTATCGACCAGACCAAACGTAGGATCCCGCTCTCAGAGCGCATCCACATCGACCTGCCACTGCTAACTGGGCTGTTGATCCTCAGCCTATTTGGGGTACTGGTAATCTACAGTGCCAGTGGTGAGGATCCAGCCATGCTGACCCGACAGGTGACACGCCTCTCTATCGCCTTTGGCGTGTTGTTCATTGCTGCACAGGTGCCACCACACTGGCTCAAGATCATCACCTTTTGGCTGTTTGTGGTTGGGCTGTTGATGCTGATTGCGGTACCCATTGTCGGTGAGTCTCATAAAGGGGCTCAACGCTGGCTCAACTTTGGTGTGGTGCTAATCCAACCCTCCGAGATGATGAAGTTGATTATTCCGATGATGGTGGCCGCCTACCTCTCGGAACACACCCTACCCCCAGCCCCCAAACAGCAGATTGCTGCAGCCCTATTGATCATCATTCCGGTACTGCTGATCGCCAAACAGCCTGACCTCGGCACCTCCTTGTTGATCGCCAGCTCTGGCTTTTTTGTACTATTCCTCTCTGGGATCTCTTGGCGCATTATTGGTGGCTTGATCATCTCCGGTGCCTCGCTGCTACCTATTCTCTGGCTCTATCTAATGAAGCCCTACCAGAAGCAGCGAGTGCTCACCTTCCTCAATCCAGAGAGTGACCCACGTGGCACCGGATACCACATCATCCAATCCAAGATTGCCATTGG
Organism: Gammaproteobacteria bacterium; assembly: GCA_018648825.1. Taxonomy (GTDB): domain Bacteria; phylum Pseudomonadota; class Gammaproteobacteria; genus Thiopontia. The sequence continues at coordinate 5,743 of JABGQL010000079.1, read as the reverse complement.
CTCTGGTGGTGGCTTCGGCAAGGGGTGGCTCAATGGCACCCAGTCCCAACTGGAGTTTCTACCTGAACGTCATACCGACTTTATCTTTGCGGTACTGGCCGAAGAGTTTGGCCTGCTGGGGGTACTGGTACTCTTTACCCTCTACCTCTTTATCATTTTCCGAGGCCTTATGATTGCCGCTCAGGCACAAGAGACCTACACCCGCCTGCTCGCTGGAGGCATCACCATGATATTCTTCACCTACTTTTTTGTGAATGTGGGAATGGTGAGCGGCCTACTACCGGTAGTCGGACTACCACTACCGATGGTGAGCTATGGCGGCACCTCAATGGTGACATTGATGGCCGCCTTTGGCATCCTCATGTCAATCCAGACCCACAGAAGACTTTTAGATAAATAAAATATGAATCGAAAAACAGCACGACTCCGCTCCACACTACTGGCCCCGGCACTACTCTGCTCCACACTCAGCTGGGCCGAAGAGAGCCCAACACCACCCCCTGCAGCCCAGGTTATCGCCGCTGAAGAGACTCCTCTTCTGACTGAACGGGAGAATGTACAGCGCTTTATCGAGCGTATGGTCAGCAAGCACCAGTTTGAGCGGGAGCCGCTGTCTGAACTGCTCAACCAGCTCACCCTCCGCGAGAAGAAGATCAGCCCAAAAACCTCTGCTGCCAAGCGTAAGGCAAAGATGGATAACCCTGCTGAGTCCCGTCCTTGGGCCGAATATCGCGGCAAGCATGTCAAACCGGGCATCATCAATAGAGGGGTGAAGTTCTGGAAGTTGCATGAAGAGACTCTTGCCAAGGCCGAGGCCGAGTATGGTGTACCCGTCCATATCATCATGGGCGTATTGGGGGTTGAGACTCGCTACGGTGGCTATATGGGGAAGAACCCCGTAATCAACGCGCTCGCCACCTTCGCCTTCAACTACCCCAAACGGGAGCGTTTCTTCACCTCTGAGCTGGAGGCATTCCTGCTGCTGGCACGTGAAGAGAAGCAGGACCCCTTCAGCTACCGTGGCTCTTATGCCGGAGCGATGGGGATGCCACAATTTATGCCCAGCAACTACCGCAAGCTGGCGGTGGACTATGATCAAGATGGTAAGAAGGATATCTGGCACACCCCTGCAGACGCCATCGGTAGCATCGCCAACTACCTGCGCCACCATGGCTGGAAACCGGGAAAACCGATCGCCACCCCCGCCCGCTACCTACCCACAACCCCCTCCACAGAACATCAGGTGGCATCCGGCGACTCCCTCTGGACCATCGCCCAGCAGGTACAGAGCCAACAGGGAGGGTCGATGGGCGGCATCATGACACAACTACAACAGATCAACCCTAGCGCCTTTATCAACAACAACCCCAACCAGATCAAACTGGGGGCCACACTCAAGCTGCCTGTCGCCAAAGAGGCGGGATACAAGCATCTAATCCTGAAAAAGCTGCGTCCCAAGTTCCAGCTACAACAGATCCTCGACAATGGCTTCCAGATTGAGCCCAACTACCCTACCGATGCCAAGGCACTGCTGCTTGAGCTAAAAGGGGAAAAAGGGATCGAACATTGGGTAGCACTACATAACTTCTATGTCATCTCCCGTTATAATCCCCGCACCCTCTACACCATGGCAGTATTCCAACTGGGTGAAGAGATCAACAAGGCGTACCACGCAGAGAAAACTGTAGAGACCAAACCTGAGATCACACTGAATACTAATGCAAACCCAACTTAAACCCCTCCTGCTACTGACTCCGCTTGTTTTATTGAGCGGCTGTAGCACCGTCAGCCAGATCGCCTCCATCATCGCCACAGATGATAACTCCACCCGCCCCGCCCGCGAGGTGGCTGCTGCTAATGCAATCCCCAAACATGAACCACTCTGCAAGTATGGCAACATGCCCTCTTACAAGGTGCTCGGAAAAAGCTATCAACCGATGCGCTCTGCGGTCGGCTTCAGCGAGAGCGGAATCGCCTCTTGGTATGGTCCCAACTTCCACGGCAAACCCACCTCCTGCATGGAGGAGTACGATATGTACAAAATGACCGCAGCCCATAAAACCCTACCACTACCCAGCTATGTAGAGGTGACCAACGTAGAGAACAACAAAAAGGTGGTGGTACGCGTGAACGATCGCGGCCCCTTCCACGAGGGACGCATTATTGACCTCTCCTACTCTGCCGCTTGGAAGTTGGATGTGATTAAAAAAGGGACCGCCAAGGTAAAGATCCGAGTATTGACTCCGGATGATGCACCGCCCATGGCACAGCAGCTACCCTATATTCAGTTTGGTCTTTTTGCTAACAAGAAGAGTGCTGACTCGCTACGTTTTAAGGTGGCACAACAGATCATTGCGGTACGCCCCAATGTCACCTCCCCAGTGGAGGTACGTCCCACCACCAGTGCTGGACGCACACTCTATCAAGTACTGGTGCAACCCCACCATAATGAGCAAGCCATCGATTCCATCCAGCAGCAATTGGCTCAGATGGGGATCGAAGGGATTATTAAAAAGCAGTAGAATAACAACTACGCCTCAAACAACAGGAAATTCAATATGATGCGCCTTGCCAAACCACTCCCCCTTATTCTGCTTCTAATCTGGGCAACCACCACCTCTGCCGCCCCACGTATCATCCCCAAGGCCCCCTCGGTTGCAGCAAAGGCCTACATTCTGATGGATGCCGATAGCGGTCATATCATCACCGAAGGCAACAGCCACGAACGCCTGGCCCCCGCCAGCCTTACCAAGATCATGACCTCCTACGCCATCTTCAGTGAATTGAGGCAGGGTAATATTACTCTGGAGGATGAGGTGACCATCAGCGAGAAGGCGTGGCGCACCGGCGGCTCTAAGATGTTTATCGAGGTCGGCAAGAAGATTCAGGTAAAAGACCTGATGAACGGTATGATCATCTCCTCTGGCAATGATGCCAGCGTGGCACTGGCCGAGCATATCGGCGGCGCTGAAGAGACCTTCGCCCAGCTGATGAATCAGTATGCCGAGATCTTAGGGATGAAGAACAGCCACTTCGAGAATGCCACCGGTATGCCCGCCGACAACCACTACACCAGCGCCACCGATATGGCAATTCTGAGTCAGGCACTGATTCGTGACTTCCCAGAGTACTACCCCATTTACGCTGAAAAGGAGTTCATCTATGGCAAGGAGCTGAAGAGCGGCAAGCCGATCAAGCAGAAGAACCGTAATAAGCTGCTGTGGCGAGATGAGAGCGTAGATGGACTGAAGACCGGATACACCAAGGCCGCGGGCTACTGTCTGGTCTCCTCAGCCAAGCGTGAGGAGATGCGCCTGATCTCTGCCGTACTCGGCACCAAGAGCACAGAGGCTCGCGCACAGGAGACTCAGAAGCTGCTTAATTTTGGTTTCCGCTTCTACGAGACTCAGACACTGGCTACTCCAGAGCAGCCCCTTGAAAATTCGCCCATCTGGAAAGGGGCTCAAGAGCAAATCAAGCTGGGGGTAGCAGAGCCACTCACCGTCACCTTGGGTCGTAACCAGTTCAAAGAGCTGCAATCTACCATTGCACTCGATAACCCCACACTGGAAGCACCTATCCAACAAGGCACAGCACTGGGTAGCATCACCTATACAGTGAATGGTGAACCACTGGTTCAGGCACCACTGGTCGCTCTGGAGAGTGTAGAAGAGGGGAGTCTATGGAATAACCTGAAAGACTCCGTGATGATGTATTTCAACTAACCACTATCAACTAACCACTATGGGCAAGGTCTATTTAGAGGGTCAATTTCAACCCATCGAGAGCGCAAAGATATCGGTACTGGATCGTGGCTTTCTCTTCGGAGATGGTGTCTATGAGGTGATCCCAGTCTACGGAAAAAAACTATTTCGACTGACGGAACACCTGCAGCGGCTGGAGAATAGTCTGGCTGAGGTACGCATCACCAACCCTCATACTCGTGAGACGTGGGCTACACTGCTCACCCAGCTGATTGAGCAGAATGAGGGAGAAGACCAGTCTCTCTATCTACAGGTGACCCGTGGCATCGCTCCTCGCGACCACCATTTTCCAGACCAAAGCACCCCGACTCTGTTTATGATGAGCAATCCACTGGTGGGTACTCCAGAGACCACACTGCAGAGCGGGATTGCGGCAGTGACTGAAATCGATAGCCGCTGGAGCCGCTGCAATATCAAATCCATCAACCTGCTGGCCAATGTCCTCCACCGTCAGCATGCGATGGATCAGGGGGCCAAAGAGTCGATTCTAATTCGTGATGGGAAGGTTACGGAGGGGGCTGCGAGTAACCTCTTTATCGTGCTTCAAGGGGAGACCATCACCCCCCCTAAAAGCCCACACCTACTGCCTGGTGTAACCCGGGATTTGGTTCTGGAGCTGGCCGAACAGCATCAACTACCATGGCGTGAGGCAGCCATCCCAGAACAGGCACTACAGCAGGCCGAAGAGATCTGGGTCACCAGCTCAACCAAGGAGATTGTCCCCGTGACTACCCTCAACCAACAACCCGTCGGTGATGGGAAACCGGGACCGATAGCCCTGCAACTGCACCAACACCTGCAAACCTTCAAACAACAGTTTCGTTCAAATTAGTCAAATCAGTCAAATCAGTTATGAGCAACCTAGAACTACCCAAAGGGGGGCTACTGGAGTTCCCCTGCACTATCGCCATAAAGGCTATGGGAAAATCCACCCCCGACTTTGATGCCCACGTCACCACACTGGTTCGCAAGCACATCTCCAACCTGGGAGAAGGGGCCGTGAAGACACGCCCCAGCAAGAATGGAAACTTTATCTCCGTTACCGTTACGGTTACTGCAGACAGCCGCGAGCAACTCGACAATATCTACCAAGAGCTCACCGACGACTCACAGGTATTGATGGCATTGTGATCATTCTGCGCCAACTCGGTCAGGTCCCTTACGAACCGACTTGGCACCAGATGCAGCAGTTCACCGAGCAGCGAGATACCCACACCCCAGACGAGCTCTGGTTACTGGAACACCCCCCCACCTTTACCCAAGGGCGCGCCGGAAAAGCGGAACACCTACTCACCCCCGGCGAGATTCCTGTAGTACCCATTGATCGCGGTGGACAGGTCACCTACCACGGCCCCGGCCAGCTGGTACTCTACACCCTGATCGACCTTACCCGCAGAAGGCTGGGGGTACGCGCACTAGTTACAGCACTGGAGCAGAGCATCATTGGGCTACTACAGCGTTACAACATTGAGGCGGTTGCTCGCAGGGATGCTCCCGGTGTCTATGTAGATAACGCAAAGATTGCCGCAGTGGGGCTGCGTATCCGCAAAGGTCGCAGCTTTCATGGCCTCAGCTTCAACCTGAAAATGGATCTGGAGCCCTTCTTACGCATCAACCCCTGTGGCTATCAGGGGTTGGAGGTGACACAACTTTCCGCCTTGACTGAGCTGCATGACCCCAGCAGCGTATATCTCCCACTGGTTCATCTGCTGCTCGAGCAGTTGGGATACAATCCTGATGATCTACAGATTGAGTGAGCAGAATATTATAATGTCAGAACTGACCCCCAAAAAGCAGTCCCCAAAAAAGCAGCGCGGTGCCGATAAGGTAGCCCGGATCCCCATCAAAGTAATCCCCACCGAAAAACCGATACGCAAACCCAGCTGGATACGGGCCAAGGCCCCCAGAGGAGACGGTGTCTCCAAAATTCGCAAGCTACTGCGCGAAGGTGCGCTCAACAGCGTCTGCGAAGAGGCCTC
>JABGQL010000104.1 GCA_018648825.1 Gammaproteobacteria bacterium | reverse complement strand
ATCTCTGCTGTGAGAGCCGATTTAAAATAGAGTGATTGTTATAGGTGCCTTCATGTTTGAATAACAAAATTTGAGTTTTCTATTTATATGTAATATAGTTCTGAAAAATTCTGAAGAGTATGGAAATTATTAAGTCATGCGCATCAATGTTCATCAGGATAAATAAAGTTTTTACAATTTAATGAGTGGGAATTAAAGAGAGCGAATATGAAATTAGATAAAATGACAGATGCCAAACTCAATACCCTGTTTAAAGAGGTAAGTGCAGAGGTTGAGCGCAGAAAGAAAGAGAACAGTGAGCATGCTAAAGCTGAAAAAGAGCTGGCTGCGTTAGCGAAGAAGTATGGTACTGCTACTATTAAGCGTCTGGCGGCAATAACGAAAGCCAAAGGGCGTGGACGACCAGCCAAAAAGCGTGCAAAGGTGGCTGCGATTTACTGTAACCCAGATAACCAACAGGAGACCTGGACCGGCCGTGGCCGTACAGCCAAATGGTTTAAGGCTGCTGAGGCCAAACATGGCCGTGATGCGTTGCGTATTGCCAATCAGGGCGGTGATCAGCATGCTGGAGCTCAGGAGGCTAGTTAATAGCGAGTTATTCACTCCAGATTCAACAAAAAAGCCTGCTATTTTGCAGGCTTTTTTGTTGAGTGAAGTATCAAGATTTTTAGAGGTGCCCTTAAGACTGTTTTTGGTGCAGTGTTAATAGTTGCCGTACAGTTTCTGGGTCAAAATCAATCCCGTTCTCATTGTTGGGGTTGAGAGAAAAACCCATCCCTTCACCCAGTCGCTCCAGCATCCAAGGCACTTCAGCAATAAACCCTCCGGTATATTCGGGGAACTCTTGTAAGAATACTTTTGATTGTTGTGGGTCACTAAATAGGATCATCACTTGAAAACCTTCTCCGGTATCCAGAGTCAGAGGGACCGCCTTATCTGATTTTTGAAAACCGATGGGGGCGCTGTGGTCGCTATCCTTTGGATCAGTGACCGGCATAAAGATCTGAGTTTGTAAAAATTGGCTCATAAACGCATCCACCTCCAGTTCACCTTGGTGGGCTTGGTTTAGCAGTTCATTGAGGTCGATGCTGTTTTCAGTACTCATTGGGGCAGTTTTATCCGTGTTTGATTATCGTGTTTGATTACATTGGGGCGGTCTATTTTCTCATCTTTTGTTGTGGCTGGCTATTTCTTGCGTGGGATTCCAAAACGTTGGCGTCGCATCCACAGTGCTTTGCGGCTGATGCCCAGCCGTTTGGCTAACTCTGTTTCGGTCATCTGATCCTGATGTTGCAGTACAAAGCTGCGGAAATACTCCTCCAGAGAGAGCTTCTCCCCAATCTCCTGCTCTGACTGCCCTGTACCGATATTGTGGTCAATAGAGAGCAGCTCCGGAGTGATGGTATCCCCCTCGCAGAGTAGTGCAGCGCGCTCCATGGCGTTGGCCAACTCACGCACATTGCCGGGCCAGCGGTAGCGGCGTATCGCCTCAAATGACTCTTTGCTGATTTTTAGGGGTTGGATATTGAGTTGACGGCAGCTCTTCTTCAGTAGAAAGAGTGCGAGTAGGGTGAGGTCATCGCCACGTTCGCACAGTGCGGGTGGGGTGATCTCAATCACCCGCAGACGGAAGTAGAGATCGCTACGGAACGCCTCCTCCTGCACCAGTTTGCGCAGATCTTGATGGGTGGCAGCGATGATGCGGATGTTGTTTTTTCCACTACTCTCATGCTCTCCGGACTGCAGCAGTTGAAGTAGCCGGCCCTGTGCTGAGAGTGGCAGCTCACCGATCTCATCCAAAAATAGCGTCCCCCCTTCGGCCTCATCAATTAGGCAGCGTCTACCATTCTCATCGGATGAGCGGCGGTTGACCCCAAACAGCTCCAACTCCATGGCATCCTTCGAGACTGAGGCACAACTGAAGGTGACAAACGGGGCGTTGCTGCGCCGACTCTTGGCGTGCAGGGCTCGGGCCACCAGCTCCTTTCCTGTACCCGATTGGCCAATGATCAGAACCGTACTGTCGGTAGGGGCGACCTTATTGATGCGTTGAAACATCTGCATCATCCCTTCACTTTTACCCACTATCTCATCCACGGGATAGATCTCTGAGATATCCTTTTTGAGTGCATCGCGTGATTTTCTCTCCTGCTGATTCTGCAGTACGCGCTCAATGACCATCAACATCTCATCGTGGTTAAAAGGTTTGGATATATAGTCTACCGCTCCCATACGCATCGCCTCTACCGCAGACTCTACGCCAGAGAAGCTGGTCATAATGATTACCGGGGTGGGGGCGGCATGTGCGATGACCTCGATGCCGGGAGCGCCCGGTAGTCGTACATCACTGATGATAAGATGGTACTGCTGTAGATTGTGAGTGATGGCTTGCTCAACCGAGTCTACGCCAGTGACCTCAAAATTGTTACGCTCCAGCAGCGTGGTGAGTGCGTTGCGAATAATGCTCTCATCTTCAATAATCAGAATGTTGTTCATCATGTTAGCTTCTCTAGGTTTAAGAGGAGGGGATAGAGATGTGGATGGTGGTCCCACTCCCCTCTGTAGAGTGTAGTGAGATCGTACCGCCATGCTCCTCAATAATGCGGTGCACAATAGATAACCCCAGTCCGGTCCCTTGCCCTACCGCCTTGGTGGTGAAGAAGGGCTCAAAAATATGGGCTTGCAGTGACTGTGGTATCCCCTTGCCGGAGTCGATAACGTCGATCTCAATATGGTTGTCATGCTCTGTTGCGATCAGCTGCACGGTTGTACCATCGCTGCAGGCATCACCGGCGTTGCTCAACAAGTTGATCAACACCTGTGTGATCGTCTGCGGGTCCCCCTCTAGCTCCAGCCCTTGAGGGCACTCCGCATGGAACTGGATGCCCGCATTTTTATAGGTGAGTTCAGCCAGATGGGTGGCAGAGTGGATCACTTGATCGAGCTCAAAACGCTCATGGCCCTGACGTTGTGGACCGCTACGGCTAAAGTTGGTGAGAGCCTTGAGGATATGGTTGATGCGTTCCGTCTGAGTCAGAATATCCCCATACGCCTGGTCGGTCCCCTCCAGTGAGTCGATATGTTGCAGGTTTTGTACAATGCAGGAGATGCCAGTAATCGGGTTGCCGATCTCATGGGCTACACCGGCTGCCAGTCGTCCAATGGAGGCGAGTCGATCACTGTGGGCCAGTTCAGACTCCAACTGTTTTAGTTCGGTGACATCCTCAATCAAAATAACCGTCCCTTGGTGAATGCTGGAGTTGGCACGATAAGGTTCGCTGTAAAAGGATTGATGCAAGTTGAACCAGGAGTCAGAGTTCTCAATATGAGCATGGGTGCGGTAGAGGTGGTTCTCTTCTGCCCCCAGTAGCTGCAAGATCAGCGATTGCCATGGGGCGTTCAAATCTTCAAGGTTCTGCTGTTGTGCATCGGCTCGGCTGATGCTGCTGAGTGTGGTCATCATATTGTTCCAGATGATGATATTGTTACGGTCATCCAGTACACAGACCCCAATCGGTAGCTCTTGTAGAATCTTGCGCTGCATACGGCGCAGCTCATCCAGCTCTGCATTGAGTCCCATCAGCTGCGTGTTAGAGTTTTCCAGCCGCTCCTCCATATAGTGGATGGAGTCAGCCAGTGCGGTCTTCCCCTCAGTATCAAGGTGGAGGCGTTGGTTGATGATGACGTGAGACATCTGTGGACCAATTAGGCCAGAGAGGTTCTGCTCCAGCCGTTCTCGCAGTTTTCTTAGTTCAGTGGGGCGAGATTCGGTGTGGCTCATCTCCAGCTCCTGTAGTGCTTGCTCCACCTCACGCTCTGCAGTCTGCTCTCCCAAGCTGGCTGCCAGTGCCTCGCGGAATTCAGCGGGTGATGCAGCAGAGACAATGCCTTGGCGGGGGAAGAAGCTATCCGTACAGCAGGCGTAAGCGGCCTCCTGCTCGGTGTCTGATTGGCGGGTATAGAGTGAGACCAGCGTAAACAGTGTGCCGTTGATCAGTAGTGAGAGCAGGGTGGCAAACTCCCACGACTCCATACCACTACTGCTGTGTAAGCTGCTCCAGCTGGAGCTGAACTGGATCAGGCCAGACTGCTCCAGTAGGGGCAGAATCTGAGTCACAAACCAGACCAGAATGCCGCCCATCAACCCCCAAATCATCCCCAGACGGGTCGCCTCCCGCCAGTAGAGCAGCCCAATAATGCCGGGGATAAACTGAGTTACCGCGACAAAGGAGATCAGCCCCAGCTGTACCAGCCCCTCATTGTGTTGCAGAAAGGTGTAAAACAGATAGCCTGCAAAGATGATCAACACCACCAGTGCACGACGACCCCAGAGCAACCACTGGTAGAGATTTACGGTAGGGGCGGGATAGTTGATCGGCAGCAACAGATGGTTGAGGCACATCGAGGTGAGTGCCAGCGTGGTCACAATGATCATCGAACTGGCGGCAGAGAGCCCACCAATAAAGGTCAGTGCCGGTAGCCACTCAATCTCACTATGCAGGGCAATTCCCAGTACATAGTAGTCTGCAGGAATATCTAGTGAGAGAGACTGTCCCCCCCATAACAGAATGGGGATAGAGAGGTTAAACAGCAGCAGAAACAGCGGAAAGGCCCAGCTTGCGGTGTTGAGGTGGTTGCGCTCCAGATTTTCAGAAAAGATCATGTGGAACTGGCGCGGCAGCAGAAAGGCAGCGGCAAAGGCGAGGAATAGCAGTGTGGCCCATGGCCCCTGTTGAATGGGTTGATAGAGCGCCTCAATCGCCTCGGGGTGCTGTTGTAGCCAGCCATTCAGTCCGCTGGGCCCACTGAAGAGGCCAAATAGGGCCACCAGTGCTACGGTCGATATTGCGATCAACTTGATCAAACTCTCAAAGGCGATCGCCAATACCAATCCATGGTGCTTTTCACGACTGGAGATATGTTTGGCTCCAAATAGAATAGCGAAGAAGATGATTAGCAGGCAGTAGCCCAGTGCGATCATCTCTGAGGGGATCTCCTGAGTGAGGATATGCAGGGATTCGGTAATGGCCCTAATTTGTAGAGCAAGGTAGGGGAGGGTGCCGATCAACATAAACAGCGTTACCAAAACCCCGGCCAGTTGGCTACGGTAACGGAAGGCAAACAGATCGGCCAGAGAGGAGAGTTGATGCTCTTGAGTCAGTCGAAGAATCGGTCGCAGCAAAATCGGGCTGACAATAAAGGCGAGTGTGGCCCCGATATAGATGGCGATAAACTGGTAGCCGTGGGACTGAGCAAACCCGACAGAGCCATAGAAGCTCCATGAAGTGGCGTAGACCCCCAGAGAGAGGGTGTAGACCCAAGGGTTATTGATCCAGTGGCTGGGGATGATGCCACGATCTGCAATGTGGGCGATCAGAGATAGCGTCAGTAGGTAGACAACCCCTGAGATAAAGAGTGGAAGTAGATCACTGGACATGGCGGTGGGAGCCACGGTTGAGCGCTGCAATCAACATAATCAACCCCGCCCAGAGTAGATAAGGGGTGTACCAAGGGCTTTCGCTGCTGCTCCACCACTGTAGCAGTGGTGAGGCGATCAGAATCAGAGCGAGCAGGGCGACCAGAATGGAAGAGAGTGAGCTGTCGCGGGTTGGTGTCGGCGATGAAGTGGAGTTGCGCATCGGTAAAGTGTATCGAGTGTTACGAATGGTAACAACTGCTCAATCTCTTCAATACACTGTTTTAGGAGCACCTGAACAAGTCATGTGTAAATGCCTAACGCCCATAGCGCCCAATATGACAACAATAGTCATTGATAAATTCACTCTCACCTTTCCGCTACGGCTTCTATTCTCGGGTAAGCTCTAATGAGAGGTGGCCCCAGAAATCTGTACAGCGGTTTAAGTGGAAAACCTGTTAACCCAT
>JABGQL010000024.1 GCA_018648825.1 Gammaproteobacteria bacterium | reverse complement strand
ATGGTGGCCTGAGGATGAAGAGCTGGAGACTTCATAATTTGTAGGAAACTTCAGTAGTGGGATTGGTGTACCCCAAGAAACTATTGATGAACTTTCCAAACCCTTTCAGCAGGAAGATCAAGAGCTCAGTCGGCGATTTGGCGGCTGTGGTCTGGGTCTCTATATCTCCTATGGCCTAGCAAAACATATGGATGGGAATATCCAGATAGAGAGTGAACAGGGGGAGGGCTCATCTATTATATTGACGGTCCCCCTATTGCAGGGGGGAGAGATCTCCGTAGCGCCAGATTTACCCAGGGCAACTACTGAAAATGGGGTACTGGGCCGGGTTTTGCTGGTTGATGATGCGCTGGAACTTCAAACTCTTATACGAAATATGTTGGAGGAAATGGGTATAGAGGTTGTTGTTGCTAATAATGGTAAAGAGGGGATTGAGAGAGCCGTAGAGGGGGTGTTTGATCTGATTTTAATGGATGTAAGAATGCCCGTTATTGATGGTATTACAGCTACAGCAGAGATTTGTAAGCAAAACAGTAACCACGCTCCTATCATTATATTAGCCGCAGAAAATACAGAGTCGCTGCGTAAAGAGGCCGTCACTGCAGGTGCTTATGCCACAATCTCTAAACCGATTTCACAAAAGAAGTTACAACAGTTGATGAGCCTCTACTGTTTTGCGTGATACTTGTTTGAAGTGATATTTTGCGGTTATGAAATCCTCAATTGTTGGTCATATCGTTCGCTCTCGCTATCTGGATGCTACTGCAGGTCATTATCAGCGTATGGTCGAACGTCTGGAAGAGTCCGAGCTGCTGGTGCAGTGGCTTAAGAGTGGGCAGGTGATTCGTCACCACTTCCCCTATGCAGAAGATGAGATCAGTCGTGTCGCAATTGCCTGTTGTGATGCGTCGGGGTTCCAGTTCAGTAGTCGTCTGTTTGCGCTCCACTATGAGGTGGCCGACAAGAGTCTGGAGGAGTCATCTCTGCGCTATAACATGGAGCATATCAGCCGTCGAAATGTACAGACTCACCATCTGTTAACCCTGTTGGCAGAGCATCAGCAGGCGTGGTTGATGGGAGAAGATGGGCAGTCTGCTGGGCAACCACAAATGCTACGCCAGTACCCCTACAAGCAGGTGGTGGGGGATTATAGTCAGCGCTGGTCGGGGTATATGGATATGTCGGTGGTCAGCCGCCTGATCAGTGGTAAACGGATTCTGCTGCAATTTGGTGAACAGAGTGGACAGGTGATGCCCCTGAGAGAGCTGTTTCCGCGTCGCTGGGAGCAGTTGGGAGAGCGCATTCGCCACTTGATGGAGGATCGTGAACGGATCTGGACCGATGAGGCGCTGGCTGAAGAGCTGGGTGAGTGGGAGGGGCCGATCAGTCGCCGTTATGTGACCCATGTGCGCAACCGTTTTGGGCTCTCTCCGGGGCGAGGGCGGCGTTTAAAGTCGATGCCGGGTACCCCACCTATCTGCTGGGGAGTCCTCGGCCTTTCAATGCAGAACAGGTACAGCAACTCCCGAGTCGCAGCGGTGTCTATGAGCTCTCAACGGCCAATGGGGTGGAGTATGTCGGCAGCAGTAACAACCTGCGCAAGCGCTTACTGGAGCATCTGAATGGGCGTTCGCACAGTGAACGGTTACGCAACCAACTACTGTTGGGTGGGTATCAGTTGCGCTTTACTGTCACCAATAATCATCAGACGCTGGAGAGCCTGCTAATCCATGCGCATGAGGCTGCCTATGGCACAATTCCGCCACTCAATCAGCTTAAGACTGGCTCTGGTGGCGAAGGGGATGGCAAACACTCGGGGAAGAGAGCGGTGTTGAAGCCGGATGCGATCACCATCCTCTTTGTAGATGATGCGCCTGTCACCCGTTCAGTCTATCAACAGCAGTTAGAGGAGCAGGGGTACCGGGTTCTGGTGGCCGAATCGGCACAGCAGACGAAACGTATTGTGCGTGAACAGAAGCCGCAGTTGGCGATTATCGACTATTACATGCCGGATCAGAACGGCGATGAACTGACCCGTGAGCTACTGGCAGACCCAGAGACTCGGGATCTGTTGGTGGTGATCCATTCACAATACCCAGATGCACTGGAGCGTTCACTGGAGGCGGGTGCGGTTGACTTTATCTATAAAGAGGAGCCAATTGATATCTTTCTGTTGCGTATCCGCTCACTGCACAAATATCTACAAGCCGCTCAGGACCAACGGGATCTGCTGCTCCAGAAAGAGCGTCAAGAGCGTGAGTATGTGGAGCACATTCTGGCAACGCTGACGGATGGGTTGATCATTACCGATGCCGATGGGGCGATTGATCTGGTGAACCCAGCGGCGTGTGAGTTGTTGGGCTGGGAGAGTGATGCACTACAGGGACGCAGGCTGGTTGAGGTGGTTGCCCCACCAGAGAGTCTGCTGTTACAGGGGAGGGAGGAGGATCAGCACCGTCTACAGGCGCTGCATGACCGTAACCCCGCAGGGTTCTGGCCGTTGATGGATTATGCGCTACTCCCCTTGGTGGCAGTTTCAGAGCAGGGGGGGGGGCTGGTTTGGGCCTCACCACGGGCCAAACAGTTACTGGAAGAGGATGCCAACCTGTTTCAATTTCGCCCCACCTCCCGCGATAGTGGAGGCGATGAGATTATCTTAACTACCGATGAGGGTAAGGTGCTGTTGCGTCTGGTTGCGGACCCACAACAGGAGGATCTACGTGAGATACTGCGTCTCGCCCCTTATGGCGGGGTGATTGATCAAGAGGTGCACAGTGAAGAGCGTGAGTTAATTGATCGTCAGGGGGAGTTGATTCCGGTACTCTGGTCGGGGGCACTGCTGCGCAATCAGCAGTTTGGGATTCGTGGAGCACTCTTCTCTCTACGTGACTTGCGTCCGCAGCAGCTTCAAGAGCAGCATCGGCGCTCAATGGAACGGGAGCGACACCATGCACAAAAGATGGCCTCAATCGGTACCTTGGCGGGTGGTGTAGCCCATGAATTCAACAATATGCTGCAACCGATTATGGGTTTCTCGGCACTGTTGCTGGAGCAAGAGCAGGCCCACCACCGCCTGCCGGAGAAAGATTTCGAACGTTTAGAGCTGATTCACCAGAGTGCCAAACGGGGCTCTGAACTGGTGCGCCAGATCCTCGATTTCAGCCGCAAGGATCAAGAGCTGCCCGACCAAGAGCAGTCGATGGATGCGCTCTTGGCGATGGCGCTGAAGATGGTGCGTGGTACGCTGCCACCGGGGGTACAGTTGTACGAACGCATCAGCCAACAACTGGGGCGAGTGCAGATTAACAGTACGGCCTTTCATCAACTGCTGCTCAATCTCTGTGGTAATGCGGTACAGGCGATTGCGGCAACGGATCTAGAGAAGGGTGAGATTACCATCACCGCAGTGCGTGATACTGAGCAGCACTGTACGATTACTGTAAAGGATAATGGGGAGGGGATGGAGGAGGAGGTGCGCAAACAGGTATTTGACCCCTTCTTTACCACCCGTCTGATGGGGGAAGGGAGTGGTATGGGGCTTTCGGTTGCACTGGGTATTGTGGAGCGTGCAGGGGGAACCATTGGGGTAGAGAGTGAACGGGGCAGAGGGACAATATTTACAGTATCCTTACCGGTTCAGTAAAGAGTTGAGCCCCCCCAAAAAGCAGGGAGGGCTGGGGAGGGGGTTGAGAGTAGCAATGTGTCGATAAGAGATAAGAGATGAAAAATGGATAGAGTAACTGAGCAGAGTCTAGGGGTTCGCATTCTACTGGTGGATGATGCGCCAACCATCTGTGCCGTCTATGCTACGCTGCTACGTCAGCAAGGGTATGAGGTGGAGGTGGCGGGTAGCGCCCGTGAAGCGCTGCGTGTGGCGTACCATTTTCAGCCCCAGTTGGCGGTCATCGACTACCATCTACCGAGTGAAAATGGTGATCAACTGACCCGGGATCTGCTGGCCGATCCTGAGTTGGGGGGGGTGTTGGTGGTGATTCACACCGAACGCAACGGCGTGGAGCAGATTGCACTGGAGTCTGGTGCGGTGGATGTGATCTACAAAGAGGATCCTCAGGAGCTGTTTCTGCTACGCATTCGCTCTCTGAGCCGTTTTATTGAGGTGCAGCAGCAGCTACAGCAACGAGAGCTGGAGCTGGAGCGCCAACATGGGCAGAAGATGTCCTCGATTGGGGCATTAGCCAGTGGCGTGGCGCATGAGTTCAATAATCTACTGCAGCCGATACTCGGTTTTTCCGAGATGATGTTGGGGCGCACAGATCCGGACTCAAGGGATTACGAACGACTTACACTGGTGCGTCAGAGTGCGGTGCGAGGGGCTGAGCTGGTGCGCCAGATTCTTGATTTCAGTCGTAAGGATGCAAAACGTCCACACCAACCGATTGCGCTGTTTCCACTGCTGAAAAATATTCTCAAGATGGTGCAGGCGACACTGCCGGACCATGTGCGTCTGGTACAGCAGATCGACCCCGGTGTAGAGGGGGTGCGACTGGGAGCAACGGAGCTGCATCAGGTGATTCTTAATCTCTGTAACAACAGTGTGCAGGCGATTGGGGGAGAGGTGGGCGAGATTGTGGTTTCGGTTGTGGCTGAGCTGGAGCAGTGCCGTATTGTGGTGCGTGACACGGGTCATGGTATGGATGAGACGGTAAAGACGCTGGTGTTTGACCCCTTCTTTACCACCCGTGAGGTGGGTCAAGGGAGTGGAATGGGGTTGCCGGTAGTGATGGGTATTATCCAGCGGGCAGGGGGGAAGATTGAGCTAGATAGTGCTGTCGGGAAAGGGAGTCTGGTCACCATTCATCTACCGATGGAGCCGCTCAAGGCGGGTGCTGAGGTGGTCTCTATTGCGCCGCTACACGGCAGTCGGGAGCAGCGTATTCTGTTGGTGGATGATGCCCCGGCAGTGGTTGCTGTAGGGTTAGAGATGCTGGAGGAGGCGGGGTATCAGGTGGAGACTGCTCTCAGTGGCAGTGAGGCGCTGCAGCGTTTTAGTGCCAATCCACATGATCTGGTGGTGACCGATTTGAG
Organism: Gammaproteobacteria bacterium; assembly: GCA_018648825.1. Taxonomy (GTDB): domain Bacteria; phylum Pseudomonadota; class Gammaproteobacteria; genus Thiopontia. The sequence continues at coordinate 847 of JABGQL010000024.1, read as the reverse complement.
TATGCCGGGGATGAGCGGGATGGAGTTGGGGGCACAGATACAGGCGCTGGGGCATCAGACCCCAATGGTACTGTTGACCGGTGTCGAGGTGGATGCAGACTCCAGGCAGTTGAAACAGAGTGGCATTGAGACGGTACTGCGCAAGCCTATTGCGCAGAGCCAGTTGGGTGAGGTGATCGCAAAACTTTTGTGAGGCAGCCATGGAACAGCAGAAGTGGAAATTACTGATTGTTGATGATGAACCCGCGATGGCTTGGTTTCTTGCCGATATTGCGGAGTCGGAGGGGTATGAGATTGAGATTGCAGAGAGTGGCGATGAGGGGGTCTCAAAGATAGAGCAGGGGGGCTACCATGCCGTGCTTACGGACTACCGGATGCCGGGGCAAAACGGGCTTGATCTCATTCGTTTTACCCGTGAACACTACCCCGATATCCCGTTAGTGATGATTACCGGCTACGCCACTGTGGAGAATACCATTGAGGCCTTTCACCTTGGGGTGTTTGATCTGCTGGAGAAACCTTTTGATCTGGCGATTGGGCGGGCGCTATTACAGCGACTCCGAGAGACATTGGAGCGTCAGCAACGACTGCTGAGTCGACTGACTCATCTACGTCAAACTAATGATGCGTTACCTGTAATCATCTCTGAGAGTGGGGCGATGCAGCGAAGCTTGCGTATTGCCAAAACCTTGAGTGCGCACCCTGATCCGCTGTTGATCTATGGTGAGCGTGGGTGTGGGCGCACCACACTGGCCCGTTGGGTGCATCAATGGTCGAGTGAGGTGGCTCTTCCTCTGTTACAGATAGAGTGCAGTGCGTTCAATTTGCAGGAGTTAGAGCAACTGTT
>JABGQL010000166.1 GCA_018648825.1 Gammaproteobacteria bacterium | reverse complement strand
AAGGGCATAATGGCGAGGTTTTGGTACTGCATGACCTGAGAGCCTTGCTCAAAGCAGAACGGGCGATGCAGGCCAACAAAGCGAAAGATGACTTCCTCGCATCCATGAGCCATGAGTTGCGTACCCCACTGACAGCCATTATCGGTAACAGTGAAATGTTGATTGCTGGGGTAATGAAGAAGCTTAGCAATCAACAGCAAGAGATGCTGCGCTCCATTGAGATTGCGGGTCGTATTCAGCTTGCACTGGTGAATGATATCCTCGACCTCTCCAAAATAGAGGCAGGCAAACTCCAAGTCGATCAGGTCAATTTTGACTTACATGTTCTACTCAATGAGATTGAACATATCTTCAGTAAGCGTGCAGATGACTCTGGTATCAACTTTCAGGTTCGGCGAGAACTGCCGTTAACTCATCAATTGGTGGGAGATAGCCGACGTATTGAGCAGATTCTCAGCAACCTTCTGGGAAATGCGATTAAGTTTACAGAAGAGGGAGATGTAACCCTTACTGTACTGTTAGACAAAGCCGAGCAGATGCTGCATTTTGTAGTAAAAGATGAGGGCATCGGGATTGCACAACCGATGATCAAGCGACTGTTTCAACCCTTTGAGCAGGCCGACCATACAATCTCTCACCGCTTTGGTGGCACAGGGCTGGGATTGCACATCTCCTGCACCCTTGCAGAGATGATGGAGGGAGAGATCACCGTAGAGAGCATACTCGGTGAAGGCTCCACTTTTGAGTTACTTCTCCCCTACAGAGAGAGTGTAATAGTGCTGGATCAAAAACATCATCTCAGTGATGCAGAGGCCCATCAGCAACAGTTCTCTGGCAAGGTGTTATTAGCCGAAGATACACCTGAGCTGCAAACTATTGTCACCTTTATACTAGAGTCCTTTGGGGTGACCGTTACCTTGGCCAAAAATGGTCAAGAGGCCGTAGCATTCGCATCAAAACAGCCCTTTGATCTGATTTTAATGGATATGCGCATGCCAATAATGGATGGCATTGAGGCAACTCAGATACTTAGGGGGCGCGGTTACAAAAAACCAATTATTGCACATACTGCCAATGTGATGAAAAAGCATCTGGAGCAGTTTGTTCAGGCCGGTAGTGATGATGTACTGGCGAAGCCCATCGATCAAAATGAGCTGCGACGTATACTGAAAAAATACCTCTCCCCAATAGAGTCGCCTGTGAAGGAGAGCCCTGTAGAGAAGAGTACTGTACAAGAGCTGCCCAAACCAGCTGCAGTAGCCGCCGCAGAGTTTGAGGTGAGTGACGAGTTACGACAGATCTTTATAGACCGTTTGCAGGAGTTGGTGGTGGTACTGAGGCAGTCACTTTCAGCACAAAAGTGGGACCAGCTACACGATGCAGCACACGCAATTAAAGGCAGTGGCACACTCTATGATCAACCACAGCTAACCCATGCAGGCAAAGTGGTCTGTGATGCACTGGACGCAGAGAATCTCGACCATATTGATCAACAGGTTCAGCATCTATTGGAAGAGGTTAACGCGGTGCTATGATCTCAATCTAACTGTCGATTAGATTCACCGCTGCCCCTCTCATCATCGCATCAATATTACGCACCACTTGGGCAACACACTGTTCTGCCTCAGCCGCCGAATTAACACTGCCACCCGGTACATGTGAGATTTTAATCTGCCGCGCAGCCATCGCCTCAAAATCGACCAAGTCGCAACTTTTATCCGCGCAATCGCCTACAATCACCACCATCTTTAGCAGTGGCAGCTTCTCAACCACCGCTGCACTGATCGCTTTCTTAGTGGTCACCAATACATGAGAACGCCACGCCACCTCGGCCAACTCCTCATCGGAGACCTCTATACGTTCTATCCAGCCATATTTGGGTGCCTCCAGAAAGGGAAACTCCACCCCCTCTGGCAGATTCTCTTTATCGATCACGACAATATTCATAGCACGACCCTCTTAAGATGGACGACCAGCACGTTTACGCTCGTTCTCCGTCAACAACTTCTTACGGATACGGATCGACTCTGGTGTCACCTCAACCAGCTCATCTTCATTGATGAATTCCAGCGCCTGCTCCAGCGTCATACGGATGGGTGGCGAGAGGATCAGGTTCTCATCAGTACCCGCTGCACGGATATTATTGAGCTGCTTCGCCTTCAGCGGATTGACCACCAGATCATTATCTCGCGAGTTGATGCCGATAATACCCCCTTCATAGACCTCTTCAGCATGGCCAATAAAGAGACGGCCGCGCTCCTGTAGGTTAAACAGTGCATAGGCCAGTGCCTTACCCCTGCCATTGGAGATCAGTACACCATTATGGCGCTCGCCAATCTTCCCTTCGACCTGAGGACCATAGTGGTCAAAGGTGTGGTAGATCAGGCCGGTGCCAGAGGTCGCTGTGAGGAACTCGGTGCGGAAGCCGATCAACCCTCGTGATGGAATAACGTAATCGATACGGATACGCCCCTTACCATCCGGGATCATATCGGCCAGCTCACCCTTACGCTCACCCAGCTTCTCCATCACACTGCCTTGGTGTGCCTCTTCCACATCAACCGTTACACTCTCGTAGGGTTCACTCATCACTCCATCGATCTCGCGGATGATCACCTCGGGACGAGAGATCCCCAGCTCATACCCTTCACGACGCATAGTTTCAATCAAAATAGAGAGGTGCAACTCACCACGACCGGAGACACGGAACTTGTCTGGATCTTCAGTCGCTTCAACGCGCAGCGCAACATTATGGATCAACTCTTGATCCAGACGCTCACGGATATTACGGCTGGTGACAAACTTGCCCTCTAAGCCTGCAAACGGTGAGTTGTTGACCTGAAAGGTCATACTCAATGTTGGCTCATCAATGGTCAGTGGGGGCAGCGCCTCAACATAGTTGGGGTCACAAATGGTATCGGAGATCTTCAGCCCATCAATACCGGTAAAGGCGATGATGTCACCCGCTGAGGCGTGCTCCACCTCAACACGCTCCAAACCATGGAAGCCGAGGATCTGCAGCATACGCCCATTACGCTGAGTGCCATCCGCAGAGAGGATGGTGACATTGGAGTTGGTGCGCACACTACCACGCTCAATACGGCCCACACCGATCACACCCACATAGCTGGAGTAGTCAAGTGCGCTCACCTGCATTCTGAATGGGCCCGTTGAATCCACATCTGGATGCTTAACGTGCTCCACAATCGCTTCGAACAGCGGTGTCATATCTCCCTCACGTACATCCGCATCGAGTGTGGAGAAACCTTGCAGTGCGGAGGCATAGACTACGGGGAAGTCGAGCTGCTCATCGGTTGCGCCCAAACGGTCAAATAGATCAAAGGTCTGATCGACAGCCCAGTCTGGACGTGAGCCAGGGCGATCCACCTTGTTTACCACCACCACCGGACAGAGGCCGCGCTCCAGCGCCTTCTGGGTTACAAAGCGGGTCTGTGGCATGGGGCCTTCGACGGCATCCACCAGCAGCAACACCGAGTCCACCATAGAGAGTACTCGCTCTACCTCACCACCAAAATCGGCATGTCCTGGGGTATCTACAATATTGATGCGGTAGTCGTTCCAGCGAATCGCGGTATTCTTGGAGAGGATGGTGATACCACGCTCCTTCTCTAGATCATTGGAGTCCATCACGCGCTCTTCAGCCTCGCCTCGTACCTCCAATGTTCCTGACTGCTGCAGGAGTTGGTCAACTAGGGTAGTTTTACCGTGGTCAACGTGGGCAATGATTGCGACATTGCGCAGGTTTTCAATAGAGTTGGGCATGAGAGATTCCGATTAAAAAACGATAGCTGTTCAGATAAACGTTCAATTATACTATAGATCATGAGCCTCTCCCCAAATTTCAGTAAAAACCCTGGTTGCTGGGAACAGCAACTGATCCGTAAGTATAAAAATCCACTCTTCTCCAAACAGGAGCGGGGCGTGGTTCACCACCAAGTGGTGGAGGCACGAGAAAAGGATAAGGCGGAGCAGCAAGCCTTCCACAAGCAATTTGAAACTGCCGTGGAGAAGGTATCGAAGCTACCAGAGAAGGCTGAGGCAGAGCAGCTACTGGCACTGATTCCCGAACTGACCCGCTGTTATAACGACGGCATGATGCTCTGTATCGACCTCCCCAAAGAGAAACAGGCACTCTCTCGCCTGCTTACCCTGTTTGAAGAGACGCTACTGAAAACAGCGGGAGAGGAGAGCGCCTTTGGTGAGCAGGTTGCACGGGATAAAGCGGAACGAAAAATTCATCAAGAGGTGTTGGAAAACCGGATTATTGCATCGATGATGCGTGAAGATAGCCCCATCTCTGTTGAGGAGCTGGCTGCTACTCTCCTCTCAGCAGCTGTAGAAGAGGCTGAGGCGCTACTCCCCTTTCTCGATCCGGCACAGCTGGATTCACTACAGCAGCAATGTACTACACTGCTGGAGCAAGCCGCCCAATCTGCCAACCATAACCTTGAGAGCGCCCAACAAATTTTTGGACTGATTCAAACTACAGCCAACTCACACGCAACAGAGTGAGCAGCCTGATGAGTGAGCCCTCCACCATCAAAGTTAAACAACTAACCCGCACCTTTGATAATACCCATGCAGTAGATGGTATCTCCTTCAACGTAGCCGCTGGTTCAGTCACAGCACTGCTAGGAGGTAATGGTGCCGGAAAGACCACCACACTGGCAATGCTGCTGGGGTTGCTGATTCCCGACTCTGGTGAGATCGAGATTCTTGGGGTCGATATGGTCAACAACCGCGCGCAGGCACTGCCGGAGATGAACTTCTCCTCCCCCTATCTAGATCTACCGGGACGGCTTACCGTAGAGGAGAATCTGCTGGTCTATGGTCGGCTCTATAGCGTGGCCGATCTTCGACAACGCATTGCACAGCTGGCGGTGGAGCTGGATATCACCCAATTCCTACAACGCCCTTACGGTAGCCTTTCCGCAGGACAGAAGACTCGCGTCTCCCTCGCAAAGTCTCTGCTCAACCAACCCAAGGTGCTACTGTTAGACGAACCCACCGCTTCACTCGACCCCGATACCGGTGATCGCATCCGTACCCATCTGGAGCAATATGTAGAGCAGACTGGGGCCACCGTACTACTTGCATCACACAATATGCCGGAGGTAGAGCGCTTGTGTGATCAGGTACTACTGATGCGCAGCGGAAAGATTATTGATCGCGGTACACCTCAGCAGCTCCTCACTCAGTATGGGCATGAGACTCTAGAGGCCGTCTTCCTAGAACTGGCACGAGGTGAGAGATAACCGATGAACCACAACCACTTCTCCTTCTCACGCGTCGGTGCCATGGTGCTGCGCTACGTCTACCTGCTTCGTCGCTCATGGCCACGCCAACTGGAGCTGGTCTACTGGCCCGCGATGCAGATGATCCTCTGGGGGTTGATCTCCCAGTTTTTTGTACAGCACAGCAGCTGGCTGGCGCAGGCAAGTGGTGTACTGCTGGCAGCGGTGATGCTGTGGGATGTACTCTTTCGGGGTCACCTCGGAGTCTCTCTCCCCTTTATTGAGGAGATGTACGCCCGCAACCTCGGTCACCTCTTTGTCTCACCACTCAAGGTTTCGGAACACATTGCGGCGCTGTTGGTCATCAGCCTACTGCGCACCAGTATCGGCATCCTCGCCGCTGCACTGCTGGCCATCGCCCTCTACACCTTTAATATCTTTGACCTCGGTCTGCCATTGCTGGTCTTCTTTACTCAGCTGATTGTGATGGGGTGGGCCACTGGTTTGGGGGTCATTGCACTGATCCTGCGCTATGGCCTCGGAGCCGAGAGCCTCGCCTGGGTACTGGTATTTGCCCTTGCCCCACTCTCTGCAGTCTACTATCCAGTCGATATCCTTCCCGAGATGGTACAACCGATTGCCGCTATCATCCCCGCCAGCCACGCCTATGAGGGGATGCGTGCACTGATGTTTGATGGAAGCTTCCGCTGGGATCTATTCTGGAAAGGGTCTGCACTAAATATCATCTGGCTGGCCATTGCGATCTGGCTCTATACCCGCGCCTTTGCTCAGGCACGACAGCA